>DATKXY010000167.1:0-35142 GCA_035528795.1 archaeon
CGGGCCGGACTTCGGCCCAGGAGTTGAGCAGTAACTGGAAACCGGCCTCCTCGATCAGATTCGTGCCGGTATCGCGACGGCCATAGGACTCGTGGTTGCCCAGGACTGCCCAGACGCCCATAGGCGCAGAAAGGCGGTGGAAGAGCGGAAGTAGTTCCCCTTGGGGCTGGCCGTGTCCTTCGAAAAGGTCCCCGAGCAAGACAATGAGGTCTGGCTGCTGCGCCTGGACCTGGGCCACGCGCGCCTCCAGCCACCGCCCGCCGAGCAGCGAGCCGAGATGCAGGTCGGACATGGCAACGAGCACGGTGCCATCCATCTCATCGGGAAGGCCGGATAGGTGCACCTCATACTTTTGCACCACAGGCGGCCGCAGGCCCTGGATGAGTGCGATCACAGAAATCACCCCACCGGCAGCCAGGGCCAGTCCTCGCAGCGAAGGCGCCAGCCTGGGCAGGAGCAAGCCGAACCCGGTGACAAAGTCTGTCGCAAGAAGGGAGACAAAGACCAGGAACAGCATGGCCATCCAGTTCATGCTGAACAGCTCCAGCGCCCTGGCGAGGGCGCCCGTGCCGCCGTGACCGAGGACGCGGCCCAAGAAAAAGCCTGCCCAGAGGGCCATGCCTGCCCCGATCAGGAGCTTTCTGGGGATGTGGCGTGCCAGAAAAGGCACCGAGCCAGCGCGCCAGAAGACATAAACGTGCATCAATGTGACGGCGAATGTAAGAAAGTTTCCGAACACGTGCCCTCCCTGCGTGTGATACCCTTATCTCTCGAGTCAATAAGTCCTGCCTGATTCGCCGGGCCGCTGGGGCCGCCATGCCACAAGCGGCGCCTCTTCATACCAGAAGAGCACAGCGCCTGACCTCAACGAACTCAAGACCGTATCCTGGACATCTATAACCATATGATTCTATAAATGATTTAATTCTAATTAGATATGAATGTTCCCTTTTCCTTCACAAATTGGGATGCTGAGGTCAATACATGAATCTTACTAAGTTTTTTTCAAGACTGCAAGCTGTAAAAAGCAGGAGTCCGGATTTACAACTTATGCACTTAAAGCAAATTCAGCCTAACGTCGGGCATCACCTGCCAGCGCGTACCTCCGCGCTGGTCAGGTGAATGCTACTGTTCGATGTCATTTATATTTCGATCTTCCCTTCCGATGAGAGTGTTGCAACTAAAATAGAATTTGGTCCCGCTCTTTTCACAAATAAGCTCGTACCCATGATAGCGTCCTACCATCCTTCCTCTCTCAATTCTTCGTGAGTTTTCAGGAAGCGGGCAGAAACGGAAAGCGCCTTTATCGAAAGCTCACTTATGTTTTTAACACGGCTAATGTCCGAAAGACGCGCTCTGTCTGTTGCAGCTTAGAGGATATCGCAGGGTGTCTTTACTAATCTGTCCCCCTGGCGAGATGGATATTTTGAAATCGTTTAAGGAAACCTATTGTTTGATGCCTGCCAGATCGAGGAAGAACGCGTACTTGAAGGCGGTCTCCTTGTACTGCTTGTAGCGTCCAGATACGCCGCCATGGCTGGCTTCCATCTCCGTCTTCAGCAGCAACCGGTTACGATCAGTCTTCGTTGTACGCAGCTTGGCCACCCATTTGGCGGGTTCCCAGTATTGAACCGCTGGGTCCTGGAAGCTGGTGGTAACGAGAAGGTTGGGGTAGTTTTGCGCCTTGACCTGATCGTAAGGAGAGTAGGACAAGATATAGTCGTAGTATTTCCTGTCGTTCGGGTTGCCCCTTTCATCGTACGAGACTGTCGTTAGCGGTATATTTTCATCGAGAGACGAAGTCAGCACGTCCACCACGGGAACATCGGCTATGATTCCATGGAACAGATCCGGACGCATATTAACCACTGCACCCATCAGCAAGCCGCCAGCACTGCCGCCTTGCGCAAAAATCCGCTGTGGATCGGCGTATTTCTCTCCTACCAGGTGCTCCGCGCAGGCAATGAAATCAGTGAATGTGTTCTTCTTTTTCAGAAGCTTGCCGTCTTCATACCATTGTCGCCCCAGCTCCTGGCCTCCGCGAATGTGGGAGATGGCAAAAACGAAGCCCCTGTCCAGCAGGCTGATGAGATAGGGATCAAAGTATGCGTCCATGCTTGCACCATAGGAGCCGTAGCCATAAAGGAAGAGCGGGCTATGACCGTCTTTACGGAAGCCCTTGCGGTAAACCACTGAGATTGGCACCTGTGCTCCATCCTGCGCCATTGCATGCAGCCGCTCAGCCTGGTAATTGGCTGGGTCGAAGCCTCCCAAAACCTCCTCGCGCTTCAATAGTTTCTTCTCCCGCGTCTCCATATTGTAGTCGTAGATAGACTCGGGTGTTGTCAGAGAGCTGTAATAGTAGCGGATGACCGGCGTGTCAAAATCATAGTTGTTTTCAGGGTAAGCCGTATAGGTCTGCTCGCCGAACTCGAGGTAGTGCTCGCCCTTTCCGGCCCAGGGCATGATGCGCAACTGGAGCAGGCCATCCTTGCGCTCGACCACGGCCAGGTGATCCCTGAAGATTTCGAAGCCCTCCAGCAGTACATCCTGGCGATTCGGGATCAGCTCTTTCCAATTCTCCAATCCCGTTCGCTCCACCGGAGTTTCCATCAGCCGGAAATTCTTCGCGTTAAGGTTGGTCTGGATATAGAAGCGATCCTTGTAATGATCGATATAGTATTCGTGGTCCCGCTGGCGCGGCTGGAACACCTTCCAGGAGCCGCGCGGCTGGTCGGCATCCAGAAACCGGTACTCAGAACTGAGTGTTTGCCAGGAGGCAATCATGAGGTATTTTTTAGATTTGGTCTTAAACACGAAGCAAACAAATGTGCTGTCCTTTTCCTCGTAGACAAGCTCATCATTGGCTGGGTCATCACCCAAGACATGGCGATAGATGCGGTAGAAGCGAAGCGTGGTAGGATGCTGTTTGCCGTAAAAAACCGTCCGGTTATCGTTTGCCCAGGCCAGGGTTCCCGTGACATCTGGAATCATCTCTTTGAGCTGCTCGCCAGTCTGGAGATCCTTGAAGTAAATAGTTCTAAAATTCCGGCCAACTGTATCCACGGCGTATGCCATAATGTTGCCGCCTGAGCTTACCGAGGGCCGCGCTGAGCAGTAGTTGTGACCAGCGGCAACCTTGTTGACGTCGAGGATGAGCTCCTCGGGGGCATCCAGATCCCCCTTCTTGCGGCAATAGATCGGGTACTCCTGGCCTTCTTCTGTGCGGCTGTAATAAAAGTAGCCGTCCTTCTTATAGGGCACTTTCATGTCGGTTTGTTTGATGCGCGTCTTGAACTCGTCAAAGAGCTTCTTCTGCAGTCCTTCAGTGTGAGCCATCACCGCGGCGGTGTACTGATTCTCGGCCTCAAGATACTGGCGAACCTCGGGATTCTCGCGTTCCCGCAACCAGTAGTAGTTGTCGGTCCGAACCTGACCGAATTTCTCGAGCGTTTGGGGGACTACTTTGGCTGCCGGTGGTTCGATTTGCGGTTCGCGCTTGCAGCTGACGCTTGCCAATAAAAGACCCAGGAGAATGACCACCAATAGTTTTGATGCATTCCTAAAAAGTTGCATAAAGCCTCCTCTGAGGTGATTTGTGCGCATTCGGCAGGTATGGCTGCCGAATGCGCACGGATCTTAAAATGGGCATCTCAAATACTCTGGACCTGCAAGGGGAACCAATTTTATTGTTTTATCCACAACATTTTGCCATGCATTGCGCATGTATTTCTTCAATTCAAGGGGGGCGAGTATGGTAGTTTGCCCATAGGTCTTTACAATTATCACATTTCCCAATTATTCAGTGAATGACTCAGGTTGTGCCGCGGCACGGTTCACGGGCTATCGGGGATACTGGCTCTCGGCGTGGCTGCCCGCATGAAGAGAATTGCGTCCGCGTGATCCATCCACGTGACGAGGACTGACTGATAGGTCCAGGGCCGGCTCAAAATCGGAGAACGGAGCCAGTCGCCGCCCGGCGGCAAATTCCTCAGGGGGACCACGGCCTGCTCCAGACCGGTCGCGGCCAGGAGCTCCTCGAGTTCGAATGTGGGGTCCTGGTCTGACACCACGGTGAAAGTCATCGAGGGTGGCATCACCCTCCACCGGAACTGACCGCTGTAGGCCGTGGCAGCGATGACGAAGGAGCGATCGCCGAAAGCCTCCCAGACCGCTTGGCCCATCCAGACCTCTTGCTTCTTCCCGACGCTGTCTTCCTCTGCGGGGTTCTGGGAGAGCCGATACCAGTGGCGAAGGACATGAGGGTTGGCCGCCCAGACGATGATCTTCCGTCCCGGAAAGTACTCCCGAGCGAGCCAAGCCAGGTTCCGAGCCATCTGGCGGTCTCGGCGATCGCCATACGCATCACTCCAGAAGAACGCCATTAACTCTGCGAGGCTCCGTGACACCTGCGCCCACAGGCGAAGCGTTCGTCCCTCTGCGGCGGAGCGGTTTTCGCCCGCATCGGCAAGCCGCTCGGCCAGCCACCGGAGGTCCGACAAAACGTCCTGCTTAACGTGAGTGTTAAGGGAGTCCACGAATCCGGAGAGAGTGGTCCAGAAGCCCGGAACAAGGTTCTTGCCTTCCTCCCCGAGGTGCTCGCGAGCAACGAGTTCCCTAAGCTCGGAAACGAGTTGTAGGCGGGAGCAGGTTCCGAACCATCTGGCGGTCAGTGTTCCTGTGAGCTGGCAGTCGACGCCGGAGACCTCGAGTGGATGCGGGCCGACCGCCTGCTGGCCCAGGTAACGCGCCAACGGTTGGAAATCGGCGGCGTACGACCAGGTGCCGAACAGGCCTTGGCGCATCGCGTCGCCCGGGTCGTGTCCCGCCTGTATGAGCTGCCAGACCTTCCACATTTCGTAGAGGCCGGACTCGAAGGCCACGACGTCGAATCCCATTTCCTGGTGGAGGAATCTGACCAGCCGCGACATGGCCCGGATGTTCGTCCCACTGGCGTGGCTCTCCTCCCCGAGCAGGACTATTCGCGCATCACCGATTGCTTCGAGCAACGGCTCCAGGTCGGTGAAGTCATCGTCATCGGGCGCCAGGGAGCGCATAGGGATGGCGTGCCGGGCGAGCCACGCGACGCGGGGATCGTTCCGAAGTGAGTCCTGCCGTGCAGCATAGCGCGCTGGCGAAAGCAGCTCGTCCATCCGTAACTTATAACGCACCGAGTCCTCTTCCCATCGGGTAATCTCGAGCCGATACGGTCCCGCCTCCTGCACGGCTTGGGATAACATCAGGGTATGGGTAAGTTGGAGCGTGTCGCCGCGAGGCCCGATCAGGCGCAGGGAGGCATCACCACCCTCGCCTTTCACCCGCAGGAATTGCCCGGCGACGAGGTTGAGGCCGTAAGCATGAGGTTGCTTCGTGATTACGCCTTCGACCGGACTACCGGGCGAGAGAACCGGCAAGGAGTCCTGGGCAGATCCCCGCTGGGCGAGGCCGCCGAGGCAGGCGCCGACCATCAGGAGGACCGGGAGCCAGCCAGGCCCCGCGTGACTGTGGCACACTGGCCGAAAAGTCGAAGACCGTTGGAACTGTTGGACCGACATGATGCATCTCCTTTGCTTGCGGTTGCTCGATCCGGAGAGGGGGGGGCGACTATGGTAGCTTGTCCATAGATCTTTACAATTATCACAATTCCCAATTATTCAGCAAACGACTCCGGCTGAGCCGCGGCACGGCTCACGGGCTATCGGGAATCCTGGCTCTCGGCGTGGCTGCCCGCATGAAGAGAATCGCGTCCGCGTGATCTGGCCACGTGACGAGGACTGACTGATAGGCCCAGATCTGGCTCAAAATCGGAGAACGGAGCCAGTCGCCGCCCGGCGGCAAATTCCTCAGGGAGACCACAGCCTGCTCCAGACCGGTCGCGGCCAGGAGCTCCTCGAGTTCGAATGTGGGGTCCTGGTCTGACACAACGGTGAAAGTCATCGAGGGTGGCCCCCCCCCGATCCTCCGGTACTGTCCGCTGTAGGCCGTGGCAGCGATGACGAAGGAGCTATCGCCGAAAGCCTCCCAGATCGCTCGGTCCATCCCAACGCTGGACACTATGGTGGCCTGGGGGAGCCGATCCGGGTGGCGAAAGACGTGAGTGTTGGCCGCCCAGACGATGATCTTTCGTCCCGGAAAGTACTCCCGAGCAAGCCACGCCAAGTTCCGATCCATCTGGCGGTCTCGGCGATCGTTATATGACTCAATCCAGTCGAACGCCATGTACTCTGCGAGGCTCCGCGACACCTGCGCCCACAGGCGAAGCGTTCGTCCCTCTGCGACGGAGCGGGTTTCGCCCGCAATGGTGAGTCGCTCTGCCAGCGACCGGAGGTCCGACAAGACGTCCTGCTGGATGGGCCAAGAAGGGATGGTGTCGCTCACGAATCCGGAAAGAGTGGTCCAGAAACCCGAAACAAGGTTTTTGCCTTCCTCCCCGAGGTGCTCGCGAGCAACGAGTTCCCTAAGCTCGGAAACGAGTTGTTGGTCGGAGAGTGTTCCGCTGAACTGGAAGTCGACGCCGGAGACTTCGAGAGGGTGCGGGCCGACTGCCTGCTGGCCCAAGTAACGCGCCAACGGTTGGAAATCGGCGTCGTACGACCTGAAGCCCGGGTCGTGTCCCGCCTGCATGAGCTGCCAGACCTTCCACATGCCGTAGAGGCTGGATTCGAATGCTACGACGTCGAATCCCATTTCCCGGTGGAGGAATCTGACCAGCCGCGACTTGGCCCGGACGGTCGTCCCGCTGCCGTGGCTCTCCTCCCCGAGCAGGACTACCCGCGCATCACCGATTGCTTCGCGCAGCGGCTCCAGGTCGGTGAAGTCATCGTCATCGGGCGCCAGGGAGCGCAGAGGGATGGCGTGCTGGGCGAGCCACGCGACGCGGGGATCGCTCCGCAGTGAGTCCAGCCGTGCAGCATAGCGCGCTGGCGAGAGTAGCTCGTCCACTCGTAACTCATAACGCTGCGCCACCGAGTCCTCTTCCCATCGGGTAATCTCGAGCCGATACAGTCCCGTCTCCTGCACGGCTTGGGATAACATCAGTCTCGGTCTCCAGGTAAGCTGGAGCGTGTCCCCGCGAGGCCCGATCAGGCGCAGAAAGACATCATCACCTTTCCCTTTCACCCGCAGGAATTGCCCGGCGACGAGGTTGAGACCGTAAGCATGAGGTTGCTTCGTGATTACGCCTTCGACCGGACGACCGGGCGAGAGAACCGGCAAGGAGTCCTGGGCAGATCCCTGTTGGGCTAGGCCGCCGAGGCAGGCGCCGACCATCAGGAGGACCGGGAGCCAGCCAGGCCCCGCGTGACGGCGGCACACTGGCCGCAAAGTCGTAGACCGTTGGAACTGATGGACCGACATGCTGCACCTCCTTTGCTTGCGGGTGCTCGACCCGGAGTAGATACTGCTGTTCTTCGGGGCAAAGATGAGGGGACTGTTGTGTGGGACGCTGCCTGACATTGATTATATTGATCCGCATAATATGCGGAACACCGGTTTCCACCCGTATAACACGCTGTTAATACGACGAATACTAATGCGCTAATCCCTTCAGTTACAGCCACTTGTGTCTCTTGGTACTTATTATCATGGCGTCTTATGCGGATCGGCATAAGATCCCTCTGTTCCATTTCAAAGCCAATCGTCCGGTCTGCTGGCCCCGGCCGCCTGGTGCCTGCCGGAGGACGAACGCGGCCGGCCTTTTCGCCCGCGGTAAAAGAGCGCCCACACGCTGACTACTGATCCCCATTCATTTTTCTCCCATCCGGCGGTATTTTTCACTGTACTTGGCGTACAGCGCTTTCTGCTTGTTGCCCAGGTCCACCGCCCTCCCCTGAATGTAGAGTCTTTCCACCTGGGTGGTGATCTCCAGCGGGTCTCCGTCGGTGACCATCAGGGTGGCGTCCTTGCCCATCTCCAGTGAACCCACCCGGTCGTCGATGCCGACAATCTCGGCCGCATAGAGCGTGATTGCTTTGAGCGCTTCCTCCCTGTCCAGGCCGAAAGCGGCGGCCATGGCCGCGTGATAAGGCAGGTTGCGCTCGTTGCCCATGTACGACGAGCCCCCGGAGATGCAAAACTTTATTCCAGCCTCGCCAAGGCGCTTGGGCAGTGTAAAAGGGTCGTCGTAAGCCGCATCCCGTCGCTGGGGCAGGCGCAGGACTGGGCTGACAATCACCGGAATCTCTTTGCGCTTGAGCAGGTCCGCCGCGAGATAGCTGTCCGCTCCCCCAACCAGCACCATCCTGATCTTTTCCCGGTCGGCCCATTCCACGGCTGCTTCGATCTGCTGCAGGGTATTGGCTTCCACCCATACCGGCAGCTTGCGGTCCAGCACAGGGATCATCGCCTCCCAGCGGATGTCGGTTTCATGGAAGCCCACTCCGCTCTGGCCTGCGGCCTGACGGGCGGTCTTATAAGCGCGAGCATCCCGGAAAGCCCTCTCCAGTTCGCCGACAGCCCTCTCCGTGTCCTCGTACGGCCAGTTGACCACCAGGCATACCGGCGCCTGAAGAGTCATCTCCTCCCAGGTCCAGCCGTCCAGCATGACCGCCGCCCCCATACCCGAGATTAGCCCTCCGGAGGGCAGCACCACCGCCAGGGCGATTCCGTTGGCCCTGGTGACCGGAATATGCTCCGACTCAGGGTTGATCGCTGTCTCGGCGCGCACGTTCGGGTTTATCTCGCCAACCTCCTCATAATCACTGGTGGCCTCGATCCAGGAGATCTCCATCAGCCCGAGCAGCGAGCCGACCTGGATCAGCCCCGGATACACATGCCTGCCTTTCAGGTCCACCACCTCGGCCCCCGCGGGTATCCCGATCCCGGCGCCCAGGGCCACGATTTTCCCCTGATCGAAAACCAGGCTGCCGTTCTCGATGGCCGGGCTGCTCAGCGGATGGATCGTCCCGCCCACCAGGGCCACGGGTTTTTTCTGCGCCGGAGCCGGGACCTGCATCGATCCGCAAAGCAGACCTGTCCAGACAACATGGAACATCACCAGGACCAGGTTTCGAAACACCTTTTTTGTGAACATTTTTCGTCTCCTCCATGCGGATAATTAAACCGCTATTTTTTACCGTTTTTCCCGCCCAGGATCTTCTGCACCAGGGCTACGCGCTCTTCCTGCGCCTTGCGCTGAAAGCTGCGGTCCTCTTCCCGGCTGAAATATCTCCTGCCGTCGATCCAGGTCTGCTCGCAAACACTGTACGTTGAAAGCGGGTCTCCGCTCCAGATAACAAAATCCGCGTCCTTGCCCTTTTCCAGGCTTCCGGTCCGGTGGCTCACACCGAGCTGGCAAGCCGGATTGATCGTGACCAGTTTCAGGGCTTCCTGCGGCTGGAGCCCGCCGTACTTGACCGCCTTGGCCGCTTCGAGATTCATCCTGCGGCCCAGCTCCCAGTTATCGGAGTTGAAGCTCACCAGCAGGCCCTGGCTGCTCATCAGGGCTCCGTTGTAAGGAATGGCGTCGTAAGTCTCGAACTTGTAGCCCCACTCGTCGCTGAAAGTGGTGGGCATGGCGCCGTATTTTTTCAGCGCTTCCGCAACCTTGTAGCCTTCGAGGACATGGATCAGCACCGATACCTTGAACCCCACTTCTTCCGCCAGGCGAAGCATGGCCAGGATCTCGTCCTGGCGGTAGCAATGGCAGTGCACCCAGCGTTTGCCGTCAAGCACCTCCAGCAGCGGTTCGAGCCTTAAATCTTTTCTGGGCGGCACAAGATCCGGATTTTTCTTTTTGTCCTGCTGGTAAATCTCCCAGCGGCGACGGTAGTCTTTGGCCGCGGCGAACCAGTCGCGGAAGAACTGCACCACCCCCATCCGCGTTCTGGGGTAGCGTGTAAAGCTTGTCGGCTCGCGATTCCAGTTATGGGCTACATTCTCGCCCAGAGCGAATTTGATGGTCGGCATCCCTTCCGCAAAAAGCATCCCCTCCGGCAGCTCGCCCCAGCGCAGCTTGACCAGCGCGTTCTGCCCCCCGATGGGGTTGACCCCGCCATGACAAAGCAGCGCGCAGGTCAGGCCCCCGGCTAGCTGACGGTAAATGTTTATGCCGTCGCAGTTGATCACATCCGCTATCCTCGTCTCGGAGTCGACATAGGGGATTTCGGCAATTCCGTCCTCGATCGCCAGGTGCGAGTGGGCGTCGATCAGCCCGGGAGTGACATGCTTGCCGGAAGCATCGATCACTTTCGCGCCCGGCGGTGAAGAAAGATCTCTGCCGATCTTTTCTATCCTCCCCCTGCTGACCAGCAGATCCGCTTTATCGAGCACCCCTTCCGGCCCGCAGGTCCAGATAGTGGCTCCTTTGACCAGGAGCAGCTCAGGCTGCTCCGGAGGTGCTGTCCTGCCGAAAGCTCCTTCCGGACAGACCACCGCAAACTCCGCGGGTTTTTCCGGCCTGGGCTTGACCGTATCCAGATTTTCCTGCCAGGGAGTCGAGATCTGGGCCAGCCAGCCCAGAGCTGCGCCGTCCCCCCAATTCCCCCGCCCGGAGATACTCTGCTCCTCGATAATGCCTTCCAGGCGCGCCACCCCGGCCAGGTTCAGCGAATCCCCTGGAAAGCTCAAGGAAAGCAGCCTTTTCTCAAGCTCGATTTTCGAAACTTTGATTTTCTGCCCGGCGGAACCCAGTTCGGCTTGAAGATTATCGGGTTTGCCGGATATCTGAAGCAGGCCCTCCAGTTTTTTATCCCCGGAGCTTATGACTATCTTCCAGGTGCCCCGGGCCTCCACCAGGGGAAGAGTCGTGATTTCGAAACACTGCCCGGCGACCCAGGTGGAGATCACCGCGGTGTTTTCCTGGAAAAGATCGCCGTCGGTGACCATGAAATTCGCTATTTTCCCCGGCTTCAGGCTTCCCAGCAGACTCTCCAGTTTCAGCCAGCGGGCCGGGGTGATAGTCAGCGCGGCCAGCGCCCGGTCTTCCGGCAGGCCCCGCTTGACCGCTCTCCGCAGGGCGGGCAGGAAATCCTCCCCCTTTTTCAGCCCGGCGCCGGTCAGCACGAAATCCACCCCGGTCTCGGCCAGGCGCGCCGGGTTCTCCGGGGCAAAGTCCCAGTGCCTGAGCTCTCTCAGGCTGACATCGACCTCCTTTGACGGGGTGGAGACATCCGGCGCTGCCGGGAAGACGAGCGGGACGATCAGTTTCAGCCCGGTCTGTTTTATCTCGCCCAGGCGGCGGTATTCGGTTCCGCTGGCCACTGCCCAGACTTCCAGCCCGAACTCCCTGGCGATCGCGTTCGCGCGCAGAATGTCGAGCTCGCTTTCGGTTTCGAGCACCACCGGACGCTGGCCTTTGGCATACGGTTCCAGGGCAGCCAGAGAAAGATTCCTCTCCGGCTGGCTCTGGCCCGACGGCGCCCTGGTGTAGGCCCCCCAGGCCGCTGTGTACCAGAGCGCGTCGAGAAATGTCTGACGGATCAGGGCTATACCGCCCATCAGCGAGTAGGGGTAGCCGGAGGGGAAATCGTTTTCGTTTATCCCGCTGCGCAGGCCCATGGCCAGGGCCAGATCCTCTCTCAGCACCACCCCGCTGTCGAGCGTATCCCCCGTCAGCACCAGTGCCCCGCTGCCCCGGAAAAGCCCCATTTGCGGGAAAACGGCGGCGGCCGTGAATCCGCTTTTGCGCAGGGAAACGGCCCGGGCTTTGTCCGGCCGCCAGAGATCCACGGCCCTCAGCTCGGGCTGCACGGCCCGGTTCCAGTGCCTGGGCCCGGGCCTTACTTCGCGGCCGGCGTTTTTTCCAGCCTTTTGCGGCAGACCGTAATCTGTATAAAGGTCGATCAGGCCCGGATATACGGTCTTGCCCGTCAGATCCAGCACCACCGCGTCACCGGGCACCTTGACTCCCCGGCCGACCGCCTCGATCATGCCGTCCCGCACCACAAGCACCGCGTTCTCCATGACCCTGCCCGGAGCCAATACCAGGCGGGAGGCTTTGAGCGCAAACACCCGGGGCGTGTTTTCATGAAGGCCGATCACCAGGGTGGTCCTGTCCTTTGCGGCTGCCGCCCCGGCCAGCACCAGAGTCAAAACCAGGGCCAAACAAACCCGCCCCGCTTTTTTCCAGAAACTCTCCATTTTAGTCTCCTCGATAAATGGTAGAATCAGAAACAGGCAGGTCATCTTCACAGCTTGAGCTCGCTCTGGCTTACCGGCTTGCCCGTCGCCGCGGACTTGTCCGCAGCGAAAATCACTCTGTGGGTCTCGAAAGCGCTTCTCAGGTTGTTGTGGCCCTCGATCCCCTGGTCCAGTCACTGGGCGAAATAGGAGAACTGCTCGCCGTAAGGATGGTACGCTACATCCCGCACTGAGCCACGGCAAGGCTCACGGGCTATCGGGAACCCTGGTTCTCGGCGTGGCTGCCCGCATGAAGAGAATCGCGTCCGCGTGATCCGGCCACGTGGTGAGGACTGACAAATAGCCATCCCGGCTCAAAATCGGAGAACGGAGCCAGTCGCCGCCCGGCGGCAAATTCCGCAAGGGGACCACGGCCTGCTCCAGACCGGTCGTGGCCAGGAGCTCCTCGAGTTCGAATGTGGGGTCCTGGTCTGACGCCACGGTGTAAACTCTCCACAAGGGTGGCCTCCCGAACTGACCGCTGTAAGCCGTGGCAGCGATGACGAAGGAGCTATCGCCGAAAGCCTCCCAGACCCCTTGGCCCATCGTGACGATGCTTTTTTTTGTGGAGTCTTGGGAGAGCCGATACATGTGGTGAAGGACGTGAGCGTTGTGCGCCCAGACGATGATCTTCCGTCCCGGAAAGTACTCCCGAGCGAGCCAAGTTAGGTTCCGAGCCATCTGGCGGTCTCGGGGCTCAGAATACGCATCAATCCAGAATAACGCTATTAACTCTGCAAGGCTCCGTGACACCTGCGCCCACAGGCGAAGCGTTCGTCCCTCTGCGGCGGAGCGGGTTTCGCCCGCATCGGCAAGCCGCTCGGCCAGCCACCGGAGGTCCGACAAGACGTCCTGCTGGACGTGAGTGTTCTGGGAGTCCACGAATACGGAGAGAGTGGTCCAGAAGCCCGGAACAAGGTTCTTGCTTTCCTCCCCGAGGTGCTCGCGAGCAACGAGTTCCCTAAGCTCGGAAACGAGTTGTTGGCGGGAGAGTGTTCCGGTGAGCGCGCAGTCGACGCCGGAGACCTCGAGTGGGTGCGGGCCGACCGCCTGCTGGCCCAGGTAACGCGCCAACGGTTGGAAATCGGCGGCGTACGACCAGACGCCGAACATGCCCTGGCGCATCGCATCGCCCGGGTCGTGTCCCGCCTGCATGAGCTGCCAGACCTTCCACATGTCGTAGAGGCCGGACTCGAAGGCCACGACGTCGAATCCCATTTCCTGGTGTAGGAATCTTACCAGCCGCGATATGGCCCGGATGGTCGTCCCGCTTTCGTGGCTCTCCTCCCCGAGCAGGACTACCCGCGCATCACCGATTGCTTCGCGCAGCGGCCGGAGGTCGGTAAAGTCATCGTCGTCCGGCGCCAGGGAGCGCATAGGGATGGCGTGCTGGGCAAGCCACGCGACGCGAGGATCGCTCCGAAGTGAGTCCAGCCGTGCAGCATAGCGCGCTGGCGAAAGCAGCTCGTCCACCCGTAACTTATAACGCTGCGCCACCGAGTCCTCATCATCGTATCGAAAAATCTCGAGCCGATACAGTCCCGTCTCCTGCACGACCTGGGATAACATCAGTCTCCATCTCCAGGTAAGTTGGAGCGTGTCGCCACGAGGCCCGATCAGGCGCAAGTGGGCACCACCCTCGCGTGCCACCTCGCCTTTCACCCGCAGGAATTGCCCGGCGACGAGGTTGAGGCTGTAGGCCTGAGGTTGCTTCGTGATTACGCCTTCGACCGGACTACCGGGTGAGAGAACCGGCAAGGAGTCTTGGGCAGATCCTCGCTGGGGGAGGCCGCCGAGGCACGCGCCGACCATCAGGAGGACCGGGAGCCAGCCAGGCCCCGCGTGACTGTGGCACACTGGCCGCAGAGTCGAAGACCGTTGGAACTGTTGGGCCGACATGATGCACCTCCATTGCTTGCGGGTGCTCGATCCGGAGAATGTACCGCTGTTCTTCGGGGCGAGGATGAGGGGACTGTTGTGTGGGACGCTGCCTAACGGTCTGGCTCACCGGGGGCAGCCGTTTTTTGGTGGCCATCCGGTGCAGCCAGTTGTTGGCATTATCGAGTATCCGATTGGCAAGCACTGTCCCCATGGCTTCCAGTAAAGAAGATCAAGGCAATTGCCATGAAGTTGTACCGCTGCCGATCACCTGTTCAGGGCGTGCATTTCACTTATTGGCAGTGCCCGGTTGATCTGCCCGCGGCGGTGCTCTTTTCACGTAGCGGTCGAACCACGACAGCATTTCGTAGAGAACGTGTTCTGTTGACTCCCGCGCCAAGTAACCATGGCTCTCGTAGGGCAGCATGACAAGACGCACGGTGCCCCCAATTCCCCGAATGGCCTCGAAGAGCTTTTCAGACTGCAGCGGGACAGTCCCAGGATTCTGATCCAGTTCGCCGTGGATCAGGAGCAACGGTTTGTTGATCTTATCGGCCTGCAAGACTGGAGAGAGCTTGATGTATACATCGCGGGCCTGCCATAGCGTGCGCTTCTCATTTTGAAATCCGAAGGGGCGCATCGTGTGGTTATAGGCGCCGCTCCGAGCGATGCCTGCACGGAACAGGTCGGAATACGCGAGCAGGTTGGCCGTCATCAGCGCGCCGTGGCTATGGCCCGCAACGCCAACTCGTTCCGGATCGGTCACACCCAGATCAACAGCCTTGTCAATAGCCGCTTTGGCGTTTGAGACGATCTGCTCAATGAAAGTGTCGTAGACAGTCTCCGGGGGACCGACAACAGGCATTGCTACGTCTTCCAGCACGGCATATCCTTGAAGCAGAAAGAAGAGTTCAGAGGTGCCTGCAATGGTCGTGAACCGTTTGGAAGATCCTTCGATCTGACCTGCGACCTCCTTTTCCGCGTAGTCAAGCGGGTAGGCCCAGAAGACAGTGGGCAGGCGAGTGCCTGGTTTGTAATCTGGGGGCAGATAGAGCGTGAACGACAGGGGGATATCATCATTGCGGGTATAGGTAACAAGGCGCTTCGTGATACCACGCAGTTGAGGCGCCGGATCGGGAAATTGTGTGATGGCACGCGAGGTTGACATCCAGGAGGCTTCTCCCTCAGGTGCTCCTGTCATGGGTGTCTGCGCCAAGGTCCGAATGAAAAAATTGGGAGGATCGATAGGTGACTCCCGCCGCGTGATGAAGGCTCCTTCTGCTGGATTCACCCAGGCAACAAAGTACTCGTAATTTGATCGATCCGAGCGGAAGAGCCGTTCTGTTTTGAGCGTGGTCAGGTTCAGTCGATCAATGAATGGGCGATCGCCTTCGGGGGAAGACCCGACGCCATCGAGGTAGATCCAGTCATTCTGCCGCATGACCACCCAGGATCCTGCCGGCAAGACACGGTAAACGGGATATCCCGGATGTTTGTACTTCTCGTCCGCGCTCCTATCCCACAACAGCCGGGAGGGTTTTGCCGGGACATCGGCGTTGACGATAAAAGTGCGGTTCCAACGACGATCACGGTCCCATTCGGAGACAAGAACCAACCCCCCCATCTCGATCCATTGCAGGCCATCGAATCGCTGCTCAGTCTTGCAGAGTTCAGTGGTTGTTCCCCCGACCGGCTTGAGGACCAAGAGATCGCGGTGGGGTACCTTTGTTTTGGGATTACCCCCGTCGAGCGCCTCAGCCCAGATGAGTGTGGCCGGCTCGGTGGGGCGCCAGGCATGGTCGCGAGGACCAGTGGGTACACCATCGATCGGAACCTGCTCGGCGAGGGGTATACTCGCCAGAGTTTCAACCAGCTCACCGCTCGTTGTCCACACTTCGACCTCTTTGGGGAACCGGTAATATGTGCGTAGGTAGGAGTATGGACGGTGAATACGTTCGACCAGCAAATAATGCCCTCCGGGCGCGGGAACAACCTGGCCGAAAATTGCGGCCTTACCGATGCGGCTCACCTCCCCAGAGGCTACATCCACCAACGCCAGCTGAGAAGTGGTATAGTAATCGAACAGATCCGCATCATAGGGACTCTTTAGAACATCCCGAACCTCATAAGTGCTGCTGGCCGCAGACGCGCCTGAGCTCTCCTGGATTTTCGGACCCGGGGGGGAGACGGGTTGTTCCGGCGGAGCACCGCGTTTGGTGGGTACGAGCTTCACGAGCAGCGTCTTCTGGTCTGGCATCCACTGTACCGAATAGTACAGAAGGGGATTGATCCTCAGCCCTGACAATAACCGCGCCTTCCCCGTGGCAGCGTTCGCCACCCACAGCTCGACCCGGTCTGTGGCTTCGTTCGTGAATGCAAACATAGTCCCGTTGGCGTTCCATTCTGGAAAGCCAATACGAACATGGGCAGGCAGAGCGATCGGAGTTTCGGTGCCGTCAGCGAGGTTCTTCAAAGTCAGCCCAAGAAAGTAGTAGATCCAGCTACGTCCTGCATTGGTGCGTGGGTTGATCCGTATGCCAGCCAGACGAAGCATCGGTTCAGCCAAATCAGAAATGGGCGGATAACGTACCGGCTGCGCGAACACTATTTTATCGTGCGTCGGGCTTAGGAAGGGCGTGGGCGGCAGCAGTGCATTCAGGACGTCCAAGATTTCCTGTGGTGGTTTTTCGTACCTTTGTTGGGTGAAGGCAGCGGGGGAGATGAATTTCTCGAGCGTTTCAGGGACTACTTTGGCTGCCGGTGGTTCGATTTGCGGTTCGCGCTTGCAGCCAACGCTTGCCAATAAAAGACCCAGGAGAATGACCGCCAATAGTTTTGATGCTTTCCTAAAAAGTTGCATAAAGCCTCCTCTGAGGTGATTTGTGCGCATTCGGCAGGCATGGCTGCCGAATGAACACGGATTTTAAAATGGGCATCTCAAATACTCAGGACCTGCAAGGGGAACCAATTTTTTCGATCAAATGGATGATTTTAGCCGCATCCACGCTCATCCTGCTCACTTTTCCGAGTGGGAAAAGGGTTGATTCAGCCGCTATTTTTGCCCATTCATGGTAAACACAGTGTTTTTTCAACTATGGTCAATCAGCCCTCTTGCGGGCAGTCACCAGCATGCGGGTGGACATGAATCCCAGGTCCTCCTGATTGGATAGCTTCTCCAGACCCCGGTAAACCCTGACAGCTTTGAAGCCCGCCGAGGACACGAGATTCCGGATCATCCGTGCGCTGTAGAGCTTTTCGAAATAGCGAGACTCACGGATCAGACCTTTTTCCTTGGAGATAACCAGCTCGCGCACCTTAAGGCCTCCACTTGCGGCTTTCCGCTTGCGCAGGACCATAATATCCTGGTTCGCATCGTGCCAGGAGCTTTCAGCGAGATCCTTGAGCGCTTTTTCTCCATCCGGGATGTCAAGGAGCAGCGTGCCGCCTGGGGAGAGCACGCGGCAGGCTTCCCGCAGGAGAGCGGCGTTCTGGTCGTCATCGCTGAAATAGCCGAAAGAGCAGGCCATGACAGCCACAGCCCTGTAGACGCTCTTTCTGAAAGGCAGGCAGCGGGCATCCGCCCTGACAAAGCGGACTCCCTGCGATCCGTCTGACAGTTTTCCAAGCTTTAGCAGGTAAGCTGAGTAATCCAGTGTGGTCAGGCTGGTGAAACCCCGGCGCGCCAGCTCGGCGCTGTGACGTCCCTGTCCGCCGCAGAGGTCGAGGATCGGGGCATCTTTGGGGGTCCTGAGAAAGCGCTCCATCAGGTCCGTTTCAGCCCTGGTGAGTTTAGTATCGCAGATCGAGCGCGCATCTGTAAGCAGATAGATGTCATCAAATATGTACTTCCACCATTCGGGATCGACTGCTGATTCTTCGTTTTCAGGCTGATCTTTTGGAGCCCTTGATCTGTCTGAGTCTTCAGGAGACATGGTGATTAAGCTTCAGCAATGGCGATTAAGAGGCTGCATTCTAAAAAATCAAAATCTTCTTTTATAGAAAGAGAGTCGATTTTTTATCAATAAACAAAGAGCACTCGATTTCACCCCTTCACCGTCTCACCCTTTCCCCGTTTCCCCGATTCTCCGTTTCAGCCTTTCCCCGTCTCAGCCTTTCCCAGTGAGCAAGTCCGCCCCGAAACTGTAAAGGCCGTCCGAGGCGACCAGGGCCGGCGAGCCGTTCCAGGCTTGCCTGCCGGCGATTGTTTTTTCCTCTTCCGGCAGGTGGAGAAACTCATCGAGTAGACCTTCGCGCCACCATTTCTCGATCTTTACACAATCCTGCCAGAGGTCGCGGGCAAATATTTCGAGGGCCGCTAATTGACCGAGGCTGATTATTCTCGGGCGCATGGCTTGGGGGATCGGCCCTTTGAGGTATCTCAAGCCGGCAGAGAGCGCTTTTTGACCGACCTCCTCGCGGAGCTGGTCAAACTCCGAAGCCGGCATCCGCTCCATAGCTTCACAAACCCGGCGGGCCGCCTCACCCGGGTCTCCATTGACAATCGCCACTGCCTGGGTGCCCCCGCCTGAGCCGACATTGGTGGGTATTCCTCCCCAGCGGCCGACAAAGCCGATCAATCCGGCATCGCCGATTAGGCAGCGGAAGTCGGTCTGGTAAGCGCGCAATACCGGAAATGAGCCGCCTGGTTCTGTCTCCGGATACAATTCAGCCCAGAGCCCGGGCGGTATCATCTGCTGGACAATGTATTTTCCGTGGTCGAGAGCGCTCTGGATGCATTTGTCAGCATCCTGCTGGCGATCGCCGACAAAAACGCCCTTGCCTGAGTAGCCGTGCTCTGGCTTGAGAACGAGCTTGGGCCAGTTGAGCCTGGTCCATTCGACAAGGTCGGTTATGGGCGAGCCGTCAGAGCCCGCTGTCTTCCGTGGATAAAAACGTCTGGTCCAGGGTGTCCGGCTCACGGTTCCGGGCGAGAGGCGGTTTCTCAGCGTACCGGTTACAGCCTCGAAAATGCCCTTGTAGCCTACAGGCTCCATGCCGCGCGGGTTGACAGTCAAGTGGTCCGAAACAGCCTCGGGCAGGGCGCCGGCTTTGCCTGAGCGTTCGAGCTCGACGATTGTCGAATTGTTGAAATCGCAGAAAGCGACTGTAATCCGGATATCGCCGATATAATACCCGCTGCGGATTTTTACCAGGTCTCCAGGTGCAGCCAGTACGGCTTGGGTGCCGGGCTGGCGCTTGAGGTATTCGACCATCCGGCGGTTTTCCACTACCGTCTCCAGGGTCTCCTCTTCCGCCAGCAGCGCAATGCCCGGCTTTTCACCTTTTCCCCAGCGGTTTTCGTGCGCGCGAAAGAAAATATCACGCAGCAGCGGCGGGGAGTTCAAAACCGGATGTTCGAAATCGAGGGGCAAAGAAAGGCCGGTGATCCGGCTCACCCGGTCCCAGATAAATCTGCCCAGCTTCTGGGTCTCTAACTGGTAGTACCAGCCGCCGGGACTGCCCAGGTTCCATTCTGAATGATAACCGTCAAAATCATTAATACTGTTTGTTTCCGCCATGCATTGAGATCCGGTCAACAGGTTGATGACTTGCCTGGTCCAGGTTCAGCTATGTTGTTGGAACGTAACAGATGCCTTTCCAGGTGACGCTCCAGCAAGTCGAAAGGGATTTCACCGGCCGAGAGCATCAGGCGGTAGAATTCACCATCGCCTTGGGCCAGAGGCCGGAACTTTTTCACGAGCTTTTCTAGCTCCAGGCGCCCGATAGTATAAGTTAACTGGTATCCCGGCTGGCAGCGATACTGCCTGATCAGTTGCGTTGCCGGGCCGCCTTCGAGATCGATTCCTTTCAGCAGCTCTGCGGCCCGGGCGTCATCCAGATGCCCGAGATGGAGCCCCAGCTCGCAAATTGAGCGTACGCAGCGCTGCAGCCTTCTCCTCAGGATACACATCAGTTCCTCAGGCCGGTGAAAATAGCCTGAATCAACCATGCGCTGCTCGGCCCAGCAGGCCCAACCCTCATAGAAAAGCGCATTCTCGCTCTGCCTGCGGATCGGGGATTTCAAGCCTTTCCGAACCGTATCCAGGTGGTGATGCCCCGGGAAAGTCTCGTGAACGGTAATATAGCGATAGTCAGCATGCGCGGCAAGGCGCGCGCTCAAGCTGCCGGATGCACTGTCCGAGCCGATAAAAAATATCCCCTGCCTGCGGCGGCCTGCGCAAGCTGAGTATGAGGCGAAAGCTCTCAAACCGCGCAGGTACCCGGGCATGGGCCTGACCTCCGGGACAATGCGGGTATTGATATCTGAGGCCCCGGGAGATTCAGCCAGCCAGCGCACCAGGTGGTCTAGTTCGGCCTGATACCAATCCACCGGACTCTTGCGCTTCGGGTGGGGAAGAGGGGGGTCGGCTGCCAGGAGCCTCCACCCGGAGGGCTCTTTTCCCAGGCTGACAGCCGAGACCTGGAGTTTTTCGAGTAATAGTGTCCGCTCGTCAAGTAAAATTTCGTAGAGCTCCTGAGGGTCTTTCTTTAATCCGAAAGCATCTTCTGCAAGCTCAGCGTAGCGGCGCTTTCCCAGACACTCAGGCCCGGCGGAGAGCTCAAGCCGTTTAAGCCGTCTGCCTAAAGATACAGCTTGATCGTGCAGGGCGTTCAGTTTACCCGAAAGCGTGTTGCCTGGTTTTTTCCGCTGGCTGAGCGATTGGGCCAGCTCATCGAGAAAACCCGTGAAATTGGCAGACCAGACAAGCCCCTGCTCCATTCGCTGGGTACTGGCTGAGACGAGCTGTCTCTCGGCGCAGCGGAAAAGCCTGGCCGCCCGATCGAGCCGGCTTGCAAGAGCGGATAAATCACCGGCTGCCATGACCAGCCCCTGGGTGGCCACCATGAAATAAAGAGAAGGGTCGTAAAAGTGGAGCCTTTCGGTCTCGAAAGTACGCAGGTAATTTTTAGCGTGCATTCTCAAAAGCCAGGCATCGGTTTCCAGATCGAGATCAATATCCTTCTCCAGGCTCAGCTTTTCCAAGAATGCGAGGACATTACGAGAGCGGGCGATACCCTCCTCGATGAGTCCAGGGGATAAATCTTCCATGGCTCCAGGGAAGCGGAAAGAACCCTCGGCGCGGGGGAAAAAGATAAACTCATCGCTGGCGCACATGACTGGAAAACTCTCCGCCATAAAGGACAGATATTTTTCAATCTCCTTTTTCAAATCTCTGTGGGAGATGGTAGACATTTTTATTGCCGGCAATTAAATTCTTATTTTGATGGATAGTACACGTAGGCCTGTAAACACGATCTCGATTTTAGTATCAATTAAAGTTTTACTATAAAAATCCGGGAATGTCAATTTTCGCTGGCTGTGTCGATCCCATATTTTGAAAATTCAAGCAGCAACATTGAAGATTCGTTATGAATTTTTTACTTAATAAATAGAATATGGCTCTTCAAAAAAAGGCATTGAAAGAGTTTTTCATCGAGAATGTCACCGCCCCGGTGAAAACCAAACAGGTGGCCCGCGCCCTGGGCATGAAAGGCACTGAGTACCGGTTGCTGAGAAGGTTGTTGCGCGAGAT
This sequence comes from archaeon, assembly GCA_035528795.1. Lineage (GTDB taxonomy): Bacteria > Gemmatimonadota > Glassbacteria > GWA2-58-10 > GWA2-58-10 > DATKXY01. Next base: position 21,531 of record DATKXY010000167.1, read on the forward strand.
GGCTGAGGAGGGAATCCTGGCCCGGGTAAGGAGGAATTGCTATGCGCTTGCCGAGGGCAGTGACAGGATCCGGGGACGGCTGCAGGCTGTAAGGCGCGGTTACGGGTTCGTGATTCCGGAAAGCGGCGGCCGGGACATTTTTATCAAGTCTTTCAATCTTGGAGATGCTCTGGATGGAGACCGGGTGGAGGTGCGTCTGGTAAGCACACCTTCCGCTGGAAAGCCGGAGGGTGTTATCGAGCGGGTGCTGGGCCGTGCGCGCAGGCGTTTTGTGGGAATTTTGCAGAAACGGAAAGGTTTTTCGAGCCTCCTACCGGTAGAGGAAAAGATATTTACTGAGATCCTGATTCCAGCCGGAGAGGCCGGAGGGTTTAAAAACGGGCAGAAAGTGCTGGTCGAGGTTTATGACTGGGGCGGGTCCAGGGGCCGGCTTTTGGCCCGGGTGATACGCGCCCTGGATAGTCCCGGGATTGCCCCGGGACAAGAGATCCTTCTCAAGTACGAGCTGCCTGAGCGCTTTCCCCCGGCCATCCTGCGCCAAAGTTCAGCGATCCCGGGCGGGATCGACCGGGCGGATCTCGATGGCAGGGAAGACCTTCGCAGCCAGGTGGTGTTTACAATCGATCCGGCGGATGCGAAAGACTTTGATGACGCGCTCAGCGCCAGTGAGCTCCCTGACGGCGATTTCGAGGTAGGGGTGCACATTGCCGATGTGAGCCGCTATGTCAAGGAGGGTTCGGCAATTGACCGTGAGGCCCGCCAGCGCGCGATGAGTGTCTATCTCGATGGAGCCTATATCCCGATGCTCCCCCCTGAGTTGTCCTCAGGGATCTGTTCTCTTGCCCTGGGCCGGGACAGACTGACAGTGTCGGTCCTCATGCGGATGGGCCCGGAGGGCGAAATACGAAACAGCCGCCTGGTTTCCGGTGTGATCCATTCGAGATGCAGATACGATTACCAGCAGGTCCAGGCTGTGCTTGACAGCCGCAGCCGGTACGGGGACATGTGTGATGAGACTGTGGAGCCCTTGCTTGCGCTACAGAAATTAAGCGAAAAAAGACGTCTCAAACGAAAAATGCTTGGAGCTCTGGATTTCGATCTGCCCGAGCCTCTGGTTGTGCGAGGCTCGAGCGGTGAGACTATTGATATCAGGCGCAAGGAGAGGCTTGAGAGCCACCGTCTGGTGGAAGAATTCATGATCACTGCCAACGAGCTGGTGGCCGACCGGCTGGCAAAAAGCAATCTTCCTGTTGTCTACAGAATCCACGAGGAACCAGACCCGGAAACTGTGGAAAACTTGAACTATCAACTGAAAACCTTGGATCCACGCCTTGTTGTCAACAGCCGGGGCAGGGTTCCAGGTCCGGCTGAATTTTCGCGGGTTATCGAAACTGCCGAGAAGATGGGGATCGGTGAGCTTGTTTCATCTCTTGTCATCCGGGGTATGAAACGTGCTCTTTACAGTACCCGGAATATCGGGCATTTCGGCCTGGCAAGCCCCTGCTACACGCATTTCACCTCGCCTATCCGGAGGTATCCGGACCTCTTGGTGCAAAGGCTTTTAAAAAGGCTGTCGGGACTCGAAAGTAATGCCGGAATAAAAAATTTAACTGCCGAGGAGAAGCTGGCAGACCTTTGTGCCCATTGGAGCCAGCGCGAGCAGCTCATTGAATCGGCCGAAAGGGAATCCGACAGCCTGGTGCAAGCCCGGTTTATGAGTGGGCATCTCGACCGGCGGTTCGAAGCGCTGATCACCTCGGTCAAGCCGCACGGGTTCAGGGTGCAGCTCAAAGAATATTTTGTGGAGGGCTTTGTCCATGTGAGCCAGCTTGCCGATGACTATTATAATCTTAATGATAATCAGGCCTCCCTGCAGGGACGGAAGAGCGGGCGCATTTTTTGCCTGGGTCAGACAATAGAGGTTATCCTCAGCCGTTGCGACCCTGAGCTGAGAAGAATAGATTTTGTCCCGGCAGGGATAAACGGTCTCTTCTAAACCAAACCCGGAAAAAAGAAAGGAGAAATCAGGTGAACCGGCCAGATGAGAAAGCACCCGGTAAAGGGGAAGAGAATGACTTCTCTAAAATCGAGCCTCAGGAAATCGATATTCCGCAGGAGTTTATTTCCGGAGACAAGCGAGGATTCATCAGGATGGTCTACGAGGACGAGCTGAGAAAGGTTTGCGGCGAGAGAAAGCTTAAACTCTCAGAGCAGCATTCCTGGATCACCTTTCGTAAAAGTCTGCCGATAAACCGTTGGCTGGAACGCTCTCGTGGCCAGGGGATGGGGAAAAGCGAACTGAAAGGTATGAAAAAAGAACTTGAAAAATATCTGGAAATCTTTGCCCAGGAAGCGAAAGAGCTTGATTTAACCCTTGACATGGAGCGTAATTATTACAGGGAAGCGGTAAGCCTGCTGAGTAAATACAAAAAGGATGACAGGCTGGACTCTAAAGAGCGGAAGGTTCTTAAAAAGCTAATGATAATGGTGGATAATAAAGATGCCAGACTGGCGTATCAGATATTACAATCGATAGTCTAGCGGCCCGCGCCCGGGCAGTGCGCAGTACATGATATTAAAAAATCCAATCAACCCTCAAAAAAGAAAAAAGGCAGGAAACTATCCCTGCCTTTAAGATTAAATCTCGAATGTATATCGGGGTGTCTTATTCCGCTGAGGTTTGTTTAAGGTTGGCAGCAAACCGGCTCAGACGGGACTTGTAGCGGGCGGCGGTATGTTTGGAAACCACGCCGATCTTGGCATTTTTATCAATAATGGAAAAAACCTGCGGCAGAAGCTCCAAAGCGCTTTGGGAATTCTGGGCGCTGCGCAGTCTCTTTATCAGGCTCCGCATTTTTGAGCGGCGCTGGCGGTTACGTTCTCTGCGGATCAAACTTGTCCGGTGACGTTTGATTGCGCTTTTTACAGTTGGCACTGATCATCCTCCCGACAGAGCATGTAATATCAATATTTTACCGTTCAAAATTCAAAAACATAAGATAATATTTTCTGATCCATTGTCAATGCTTTTTAAAGCAAAAGAAAAGATTCTGAGAATATGTTTTTTTCTCTCCCTGCTTTTTGTACCGGCTTACGGTTCGGAATTTGCGGATCAGGAAGCCGCGGAATACGAAAAAATCGTCGAGAACCAAGTGGTTGTCTATTACCAGCCGCCAGACAGTAAAGTTGCCAGGGAATACCTGACTTGGTCCACAGAGTTTGTTCCCCACCCGGACTTTTTGCGCAAGGCCGGTTTGAAGAAACTCGCAGTTTATATTGCTCCCACCAACCAGGAGTTCACCCGGCTGACAGGCGGCCGCCTCCCGGAATGGGGTGTGGCCTGCGCTTTGCCCCAGGAGGACGCAGTGATAGTGCGTTCGCCGCGGATAGTCCCGCTGTGGAAAGAAAACCCGCGCGAGATATTACTTCACGAGATCGCCCATGTCTTTCTGGAACAGCAGTTAAGCCCGGCTGAAATTCCGCGCTGGTTTCACGAGGGTTTCGCAGTCTACAGCTCTAGCATGTGGGGTATTGAAAGCTCGCTTGAATTTTCTGTCGCCCTGCTGGTTGGAGCGGTGGCTCCAATGAAAGCGCTAAGTCGCGATTTCCCGGCTGATGAGGTTGCTGCGCGCAGGGCTTACCTTCAGAGTTACACCCTGATTGAATACATGTTCGGCAATTGGCAGGACCAACAGCTGGCGCTCCTTTTCCAAAAGTGGCGCGAGCAGGGTGAACTGGACAAGGCCCTGAGAATTAGTCTGGGGCTTACTTTGATGCAATTGGAGAACCGCTGGAGGAAATGGGTCGAGGTGCGCTACGGCTGGCTCAAACTCCTGACCAGCGTGACAGTGATCTGGATTTTCGCTGCCGGCTTGTTCATTGCAGTTTATATCTCCCGGCGTCTCAAATTCAAGAAAAAGCTCAAAGAGATGAAACTGCAGGAAATAAAGGTGCTGGAAGAACAGTGGCTGCAAGGTGAGGACACAGCCGGGGGACAGGAAATGCAGTGTTTCAGGGAAGAAGAGGAGCCTGACAAGCCCCCCGGACAGCCGGGATCTGTCTAGCGGGCTTAAAACTCCCCGCACGATTTCTGGCGAAATATTTATATCCAAGAGCAGGGGGAAGTTATAGATTAAAAAAAGTGTAACCAAATCAGAAATTCATTTGTCTTAGGTACGAAAATATCAACCAACAACGTTAAAAAGAATCTCCATGGAGACAGACGGACAGCTGATTGCGCAAGTACTGCACGGCGAGCGGGAAAAATTCGGCATACTTGTCGAGCGTTACCAGCGGCAGATTTACCGGTTCCTGATACGGATGGGGCTGGATCATGATGAGACTGCGGACATTATGCAGAATGCTTTTATCAAAGCTTACAGTAATCTGAAGAGCGTGCGGGAGGAGGGAAGTTTTCGCTGCTGGCTTTACACGATAGCCGCCAATCAGGCGAAGAATTATCTGCGCCAGGTTTCCCGCCGCGGGGTCCAGGTTTCCCCGGAAGCTCTCTATTCTGTTGAGGAGAGAGACAATCCCGAACTGATATACGAGAGGCGAAGTTTGAGAGACCGGATAGAGGAGGCAATGGTTCGCCTGTCCGAAATACAGCGCCAGGTTGTGGTCCTCAGGGCTTTCGAGGATTTACCATTCAAGGAAGTGGCAAAAATTACCAATATGAGCTTGTCAGGTGTAAAGGTAACATATCATCGGGCGCTGAAAAAAATGTCTATCTCATTCAAGATAAAGGTATCCAATACAAAATTGGAAGCCAGGGAGAAGGGTCAAAATGAAATGTCCGCTTGATGAAAGCCTGCTCGTCGATTACCTGGAAGGCGAACTGGAGGCCACAGCCTCCTCGATGGTCAGCGAGCACTTGAAGAGCTGCCCGGTTTGCCGGACCGAATATGAAGCGCTCCTGGAGGCGAGAGAAGCGCTCAGGGCAATGCGGGAGTCCAAGACCGAAGAGCCGCCTGAATCTTTCTGGCAGGAGAGCTTGCAAGCCGTGGCGCAAGCCACTTACAGGCGCCGGGTAGATTCATCTCTGGGGAAAGTAATTAAATTCCCCTATTTAAAGCCAAAGTTTTTAGCTGCTGCGGCTGTGGTAATGATGGCCCTTGCCGGGACGCTTAAATGGGGGCTGTTCACCGGAAGATCGGTCCGGAGCCCGGAAACGGTTGTCCAGGCAGTCTCACCAGCCAATAACATTGCCCTCGAGGATTCTCTTTATCTTCTGACTCGGGCTATCTACCAGTGCGATCTGGCGGCAATGGCGCTTGAGTCGATAGGCGAGCTGGAGGCCGGGGACACCTCCGGGATCCCTTCAGCAGGCATGGTTTTCCCGGTTGGAAGGTCTGTTTACGAGGGTCTGCTGGATCTGAAAGATAATGAGATCGACAATGTAATGGTTCTACTGGCCAGTTTATAAATCCCGTTATTTTTAAAACTTATCAAAAAACTCAAGGAGGTAATTATGCTGTCGGCCATGAAACGAGCTATTCCGGTACTTTTAGTTATGATCCTGACTGCCGCTCCATCGTATCTCGGCGCTTCGGATAAGGCTGCCGGCGACGGGATGGAGATTCAGGCCTTGGATCAGGTTCCCGCTTTACATGAACTAGAGGGAGCTGAAATATCGACCGGCGACAATCACTGGCTAAACCGTGACTTGGCAATGGCGGAGCCGGAAGATTCAGCGGATAAAGAGACCGCAGAGCGCCGCGCCAGACACGAACAAAAGATAAGCATGTTTCGCCTGTGGCGGATAATCGAGGAAGTGGACCTGACTGACGAGCAGGTAGATAAGGTATTCCCCCTGATGCGGGAAATGCAGAAAGAGGAACGGGAACTGACCCATAAGCGCCATTCACTGTTCAGAAATCTGAGAAAAGAGCTCAAAGAGGAAAAGCCTGCCGAGGCCGTTATACAGAGCCTGGTGACTCAGATTGAAGAGAACGATAACCTTATCTGGCACGCCAAAAAAGACGCAGAGAAAGAGATTATGAATCTCCTGACCGTTCCCCAGAAGGCCCGTTTTCTGCTGGCAATGAATGACGTGGAAAGAGACATCTGGGGAGCAATTGCCAGGATCAAAGGCCCAGTTCCTCCTTTGCCTGAGGGAGTTCCATTTGACAGAGAGAAATTCCAGGAACAAATGCAAAAGGTGCGTGAGAATCTGGAAAAAATGAAACAGGATCTCCAGGGAAAAGGGCTGAATATGCCGGATGTCGACTATGACAAGATCACTGAAGACGCAACCAAAGCATATGAAGAAGCGGCTAAACCCGGGGATAAAGCCAAGGGAAAAGAAACCCCGAAGAAGAAACCCTGAATCCTGACCTGTTTTCGAGTTACTGCCTGCAAAAAACCACAATTATGAGTAGACAGGGGCTAAAAATGGCTGGTATCGGAAGAGTCGGTTTCATCCTGGCGGCGGGAGTTTTCCTGATCCTTTTTCTGGGACTATATTCTGTCCCTTTGTCGGCAGCTCCAGGGGATGGATTTGATCAAGAAAGGCGGATGCCCCGCCCCGGGATGGGCCAAAGGATACCCGACCGGGAGAAAGAGATTGAGCAGCAGTTTGAAGAGATATGCAAGTACCTCGAACTTACAAAGAAGCAGAAAAAACAGGCCCAAAAGATATTCGACCGCAGGGGCAAGGAATCGAAGAAAGTTTTCAAAGCCATGCGCAAGGGTAAGCTGGACGGGGCTGCAGGCCGCGACTCGCTGAATGTTATAATGGCGAATTACCGCGAAAAATTTAGCGCCTTGATCACAGAAGAGCAGCGGAAAAAGCTCGCGGAATGGAGTAAAGACCAGATGACCGGGGACAGAAAACCGGATCAGTCACCCCCCCGGAGAGGGTTTCCATGAGCGCTTCCCGGAAAAATCCAGCGGCCCAAATCAGGAGTAAGTGCCAGGGCAATTTACTAGCCATAAGAGAAAACCCCGTCTAAGGTTAAAATAAAAAGAACATTTTGCTCTCAAGTCCGGTATTTGCTTTAAAAGGGAAAGCAAATACCGGACTTTTTATTAATAGGTACGCCCTTGAATAATCAAAGCGGATTGGCTAATTTTGGATGTCTTGAGTTTGTCGAGGGTTTATCAGAAAGGAACCGGACCGATGGTCATAAAAAGGGATCTGTTATTAAAGTCTATATATATTCTTGCAGCGGCTTCACTGGCGGCACTGGTTTTCAATACCATGGGCGGGATTCCGCTTGTGGGGCGGCGGGAGATCGACTCGGATTTAATTCTCGAGGAAGGTCTTCCAGAGGGTGAAGGCCTTCATTTAATTGCTTTCGAGGCGGCCCGTCATTTTTACGAAAACGAGCTGGGCCCGATAGTGGATGCCCGTTATCTCGAGGAATATGATCGGGGCCATATCCCGGGAGCGCTCAGTTGCCCATTTTACGAGCTCGATCAATATCTGCCGCTCGTGTTGAATAAAGTTCCTTTCAACTCCAGGGTAATGGTTTACTGCAATGGCGAGGACTGCGAGGACAGCCGTTTCCTGGCTGGTGCCCTCCAGGAAGCGGGTTACAAGAAACTGTATATTTATCTGGGGGGTTATAAAGAGTGGCTCGAACGGGGCATGCCGATTGTAAACGAAGCGGAAACCGGCCCGGCTCACCGGGGAGGGTTCAATCCGAAAAAGGCCTTCGATTTCAGTGGCATTCTGCCCGGATGGGTCTGGCTTTCGGTTGATTTTCTGCTCTTAGGCTATGGATTGTTCATACTCTTCCTGGTGGCCCATAAAAGGGAAGACTCCCTGGCAGCGGCATTCGCTGTGAGGATGGTCGGATTTCTTTTTCTGGTCGCTGCATTGCATAAAATCGCCTCGCCGGCCGAGTTTGCCCGAATTATAGAGAATTACCAAATCCTGCCTGGAATGCTGGTCAATATCGCGGCGATCGTTATGCCCTGGTTCGAGTTCTCCTGCGGCCTGCTCCTGTTGACCGGAAGGCTCAGAGCCCCATCCGCAGCCGTTATTCTCCTGATGACCGGCTGCTTTGTTCTTGCCATAGGTTTCAATATCGCCCGCGGACTCGATTTCGACTGCGGCTGTTTCGGCAGCGGTCACACATCCCCCTGGCAGGTTCTGCTCAGGGATATCGGCCTGTTTTTTTGCTGTCTGCCTGCATTGACAGGCGAGAAAGAACCACAAAAATCTTAGGAATCAGTGAAAGCAAGGACCCTTTTTTGCCGTTTTCAAATTTATAATCTTTATTCGGAAAGCCTGAGCAGTTTATAACTCGAGCGGGCTTGATCCTGGTAAAATTCCCTGGAGTTTCAAAACCCATGCTCCATAGAACCGGAAAAATCCGGATCGCTCTTTTACTGGCTATCTTGCTTCTTGACAGCGCTCTGAGGACTGGTGTCTCTCTTGCAGCGGAGCAACTGGATAATCAGATGTATCTTAATTTGCGCAACATCTCCCTGGCTCTCGAGCGCAGCGGAAGACTGGAAGAAGCCGCCCAAATCCTGATCAACCATCGTGATGATCCGAGAATCCTGAAACTGCTCGAGAACCTTTTTGACAAGGCCGGGAAAAAGGAGGATTTTCTTCCACTGGCTGAGGAGGCGGCCCGGAATAATCCGGAGAGCCCGGAGGTTCTTTCTATTTATTTGAAAAGTTTGAACGATGTCGGGCTTAAGGACAGTTTGCGCCTGACAGCCTTGCGCTTCCTGGAGCGTGACCCGGAAAAAAATGACAGGTATATTTTTACAGGCAATCAGCTCAGGCGATACCGGATGTTCGAGGAGGCTTTATCGATTTATGAACAGGGAAGAAAGAAACTCAAAGGGCCGACACTTTTCAGCCGCGAGGTGACCGAACTCCTGATCGATCTCGCCCGCTACAGTCAGGCCCTGGATGAGCTGCTTGTTTTCTTGAGCGGCCAGCCCAAAGACCTGCCCTTTGTCCAGCATCAGGTTTACCGTATTCTGGAGGCTGGAGAAAAGGAAAAAGAACTGGTGCTCGAGCGCCTCTCCCAGGCGCTTAAAGATACCAAGGAGCCTGTCCGCAACGGCCTTCTGGTCCTGCTTGTCGATGCAAACCTCACGCTGGGCCGGCCACAGCCTGCATTCATGCTGCTTCGGGAACTTCTGTCCTTTCTTGACAATAACGGGGCCTACCGTCAACTGATCGTTTTTATCGGCAGGAGCCTAAAGCTCAAAGAGTACGAGCCTGCCCTGTGGGCCTATGATCTTGCGGATTCGCTGGGGCTGATCGCAAAGGGGAGGGCTCTCCTGGGCAAGGCGGATATCCTGCTGAGCATGGGCGATCTGTCCCGGGCTGAAAGCTCACTTTTGGAACTCACCGAAGCTCCCAGGGAGAATGAGGGCTTGCGCGTCGAGGCCATGAACCGCCTGGGCGGGCTTTATCTGGAAAAGCTCGGGCTTCCGGATAAAGCGCTGCAAATCTACCGGGAGCTAGAAAAGATCGACCGGACACGGGGCCAGACACTGCTGGGTGTAAAACTTAAAATTGTCGAGAGTTTTATCAGGCTTCAGCAGCTCGATGAAGCCAGGAAGCTGAACGAGGAGCTGCTCGCCGGCACCGAGGATCCGGAAACAAGAAGCCGGGCCCTCCTTCTGCTGGGCCATACTTTCTTTTACGCAGGCCAGTCAGACAGCGCTGTTGCAGCTTATAACGCCTTTGCCAAATTGCGGCTGGGAGAACCCGAGGCCAATGATGCGATCGGCCGGATCTATCTTATTCAGAACGATAAAAGCCCTGATGCCCGGGTAAATAAGCAGGTGGGATCGGCCCTTCACAAAGCTGAATGCGGGGAACTTCAGCAGGCGGCAGCGCTTTTTCAGAACATCTTGCGGGAAGTGGCGGATTCCTCGTACATGGTACAGATACTCTACCAGATGGGAAGAGTGTACGAAGGGGCTGAAGAATTTTCCCTGGCCCTTGGGGTCTATGATGAAATGTTGAAAAAATTCCCCAGCCACCACCTGGCTCCGCTGGCTGAGCTGCGTATGGGAGTGATTTTTCTCCAACAGGTGGGGGATACCGAAACAGCGCGCAAGCATCTCGAACGCGTGGTTTACGAGTATCCTGTGGGCGTTGCTACTCCCCCTGCGCGGCGCCTGTTGCGCTCGCTTGAAAATAACAAACTGTAAGGTTATTTTATATTTATTGTTTTATAAAAAGCGGCAATTAATCAACATTTTTTGATTCCGGTGACATGTGAAAGCGTAATTGGATAAAGAAACATGATTCAGGATTTACTAATAACAATTTATGTGGCTTGAATGCGTAATATCTATGGAAAAACAGTCGGCATTTTAAGATTGACGATTGCCAGCCTTTTTATACTTACCCTGGTTCCCGTGGATCTGAAAGCCGAGATACTCGTGCCCATGGATCTGACCCAGAGCGATCATCTCAAGGCCTATGGCCTGGCTTATAAAGTGATCAAGGCCGGGATCAATGTTGAATGGCTTCTCAATTACCGTGGAGGCTCGTTCCTGTTCGAAGAGCGGGAGGCCTTCCTGCGCCAGGCGCGACTGATGGGGGTAAGCTGCGAAATTGTCCCTCCGGACCAGGTGGTCGCTATCCACGGCCTGATAGAGCAGGAGAATATGGAGGTGGTGCTTTTGGAAAAAGCTCCCAAGGTGGCGATTTATACTCCCCCCAACAAATCGCCTTGGGATGATGCTGTCACCCTGGCGCTGAGTTACGCAGAAGTGGATTACGATACTGTGTGGGACAGGGAAGTCCTCGAGGGCAAATTGTCGGAGTACGACTGGCTGCACCTGCACCACGAGGATTTCACCGGGCAGTACAATAAATTTTATATTGGCTACAAAGGAACAATCTGGTACCTGGAAGAGGTGGCCCGCAATGAGGAAATGGCGGCGACTTTGGGTTTTGACAAGGTTTGGAAAATGAAGCACGCAGTAGCGCGCAGGATTGCGGATTATGTAAGAGAGGGCGGTTTTCTTTTTGCCATGTGTCTGGCGGCAGAGACCCTGGATATCGCCCTGGCCGCGGATGATGCGGACATCGTACAGGCTGATGTGGATGGTGACGGGATAAGCCAGGACGCGCAGGCCAGGCTTGACTTTTCCAAAACCCTGGCTTTCACTGATTTTCACCTCGAGTTGAACCCTTTTGTCAATTCGTTCTCCGATATTGACGGGCATCAGGTGAACAATCCCCCAAAACGTCAAGACCTCGGGTACATCGAGCTTTTCAAGTTTTCCGCCAAGTATGACCCGATACCCACTCTGCTCACCCAGAACCATACTGGCTTTATCAAGGGTTTCTACGGCCAGTCGACAAGCTTCACCAGAAAGACTTTGAAAGATGCAGTTACAGTGCTGGGTTTCGAAAAAGGCAAGCCCTGGGTTAATTATATCCACGGCAACACAGGCCGGGGATTCTGGACATTCCTGGGCGGGCACGACCCGGAAGACTCTGAGCACCGGATCGGCGATCCGCCGACCAGGCTCGAGCTGCACAAAAACTCCCCAGGCTACCGTCTGATACTGAACAACCTGCTTTTGCCAGCCGCCAAGAAAAAGGAGCTTAAGACCTAGCCAAAGATATTTGAAATTTTCAGGTATATCCTATATAAAACAAGTCATTCGCAAAATTTAAACTTTCAGGCACAAAGTGGCAAAGGCACAAAGTTATTGTAACTGTTTATTATGAAATTATCAGGTTAAACACCAAAAACAGTCGTTCAATTTTCGCCTTTCCTCGTGGATTTTCAAGTTCGCTATGTCCCTTTGTTCCTTTGTGCCTCTGAGCCTGGAACACTTTATTTATCAGTCAGTTGGAAAATTGTGAGAGATAATCTTTCAGATTGAAATGTGAAAGAATCTAATCACAGGCTCCCTTTATTTCTCATTCAAGGAGAGGTATTTGTGAGGCTCACAACTTTGCTGGGCGCAATCGGGGCTGTTTCCCGCCGGGGATCGGTAGGACCGGTCGAGGTTACCGGACTCGTCGTGGACAGCCGAAAAGTGATCCCGGGAGATTTGTTTTTTGCTCTTGTTGGCTCCAGTGCCGACGGGCATGAGTTTTTGGAACAGGTCTGGGAAAGGGGCGCTATAGGAGCTGTAGTCAGCCGAATCAATGAACGCTGTCCAATTGAGCAGTTCGTAGTGCAGGACACCAGGGAAGCCCTGGGACTTGCAGCCTGCGAGTTCTATGACTACCCCTCCAGGAAATTCCCCTTGATCGGGGTTACCGGCACCAATGGCAAAACTACCGTGGCCTTCCTTGTGCGCTCGATCCTGGCCAGCGAGGGAATCAAATGCGGTCTCCTGGGTACTGTATACAATATCCTGGGAGAAGATAGGGTCTCACCGAGTGAGCTGACCACAGCCCAGGCCAACGATATTCAGCGCATGCTGTCCCTGATGCAAGAAAACGGCTGCCGCGCAGCCGTGATGGAAGTAAGTTCGCACGGGCTCGACCAGAAGCGCAGCTATGGCTGCCAGTTTCAGGTGGCTATTTTCACCAACCTGACCGCGGACCATCTGGACTATCACCCGGACATGGAGCACTATTTCAGGGCGAAAAGCACCCTGTTCAACGACCTGGGCAAACAAGGCCGGGCTGTGGTAGGCTGGGATGATCCATTCGGAGAGAGGCTGGTTTCCCGGATCGAGGGTCCGGTGATCACTTTCGGGAAAAGGAAAAAAAGCGATATCCGGATTGTTTCCTGGAAGCCCTTGTCCGAGGGGGCCTGGATCCAACTGGAGGTATTCGGCAGGCCTGTGCGTGCGAAAGTGTCTCTTCTGGGCAGGTTCAACGCGCAGAATATCGCCGCGGCTGTCGGTGTGGCTGCCGCCATGGGGATAAATCCATCGCGTATCGCCCAAGCCCTTTTCTCTCTCCGGGCCGTACCCGGACGTATGGAGCCAGTGGACCTGGGACAGCCTTTCAGGGTAATCGTGGATTACGCCCATACTCCAGATGCCCTGGAAAAAGCTCTGCAGGCGGCGCGCGAGCACACACAAGGCCGGCTGGTGAGCCTTTTCGGCTGCGGCGGCTGCCGCTACCGCTTGAAAAGGGGCGCCATGGGAGAGATTTCAGCACGCTTGGCGGATTTCACCCTGATCACCTCTGACAACCCGCGCAGCGAGGAACCTTCGGCAATAATCGAGGAGATTGTCGAGGGCACTCTCAGGGCAGGCTCCAAAGAAGGCAAGGATTTCATCGTGGAGCAGGATCGCCGGAAAGCGATCTGTCAGGCTATTGGCCTTATGCAGCCTGGCGACACCCTGCTAATCGCCGGCAAAGGGCACGAGGACTATCAGATCCTGCCTACCGGCAAGATCCATTTCGATGACCGTGAGGTGGCCAGGGAAGCCTTGAAGGATCTGGGGTACGGCCGACAAAATAACAGCCTGCCTTGATTAGCAATTACATATATAGTACTGCAATCTCTCAATAATTCCTTGAAAAATAATGATATTATATTTATATTTAAATAGAAAAATGGACTATTGACTCTGCTCAGCAGGCCTTCTATTTTTGAGGTATGCCAGCAGAGCTAAACAAGCCAGTTTACGAGGAGATGACACTCCTGCAGTTTCAAAGAGAATTCCGGACCGAGAAGGAATGTCAGGAATGGCTGTTTTCTAC
>DATKXY010000168.1:0-9154 GCA_035528795.1 archaeon
TAAGAGGTGATCGAAAACAAGCGCGCTGACCGCTATGAACAATGAGGCCAGAAGGAAAAAACGATGAGTGAAGCGATGTGAACCCAGCCTCGCCAGCAGAGTTGAGGACAAGATGTGTCCAGTACAATACATGTCTTGCCTACCCGAACTATAGTCGCTCCAGTTGTGGTAAGGCTATCAAGCCATGTTTCTCTGCAGCCAACGTGACAGCCGAAGCCATCAGCTGCAGGTACTGGTTAGACGGATAATTGATTAGCCTGAATTCTATTGTAATTTCTTTTCCAGTTTATTTTCATGTGTTAGAATGCTTTTACAGTTGAGGCCGATGAAACTATTTTAAAACTATTCTGACGGAGATACCGGAAAATATTATTTACGTAATCGGGCAAATGGCGGCATCAACTCTTCAATCTGAACCAGTCGCTATTATTTTTAACATTTAATAAAATGGTGGGACTGACTAGACTAGAAATCGATACTCTGAATTTCTTATCTCAGGTTTGGATCCTTATTTAATTCAATCGGATTCAGACAAAAAGTTCGAAAAGCGTCCACGATGGGGAGCCAGACCAGAGGCCGTAACTCTATATAATAAAAAGAGTTGCGGCCTTTTATTTTTGACAGGCTCGACAGGATTATATGAAACTTCTATAAATAATTTAGAGCTGTAAATATTCGATCAGATACCTGGCTTCTTATTATTCAGTTAAGATCCATCTGCTCCTCTCTAACTTTCCGAGTTCGTTTTCGAAGGGGAGGTTATAAAGACCAACAATCAATAAATTGCCATAAACATAAACGTTGACTTCTTGCCTAAGCGCTAATAGAATTAATCACACGATCTGCATCTCGGAATACCGATAAGACCCACCACAAATCGATTTATCTCAGGTTTTAATTTTTTTCCCTGTCCCTCATTTCTATAGGTTTACTGTAAACTTTCTCTAAAAGGGGGTATCAATGAAAGGCAGACTGATCATTAGTGTTTTTTCCATGCTTTCAATGTTTTTCTTCCTGGGTTCCGCAAAAGCTACTTTCATTAATTACACGAATGCCAATGCGGTATACGACCTTGCCATGGAAGGGGATTATATTCTATGGGCAGTAAGCTATGGTGGCGTTGTCCGCTGGAATCTTAAGGACGGTTCTTATAAGAAATATACAACCTTGGACGGCCTTGCCGATAACTGCGTTAATGCTATCGCCATAGACCAGCAAGGCAATAAGTGGTTCGGGACTACCGCTGGAGTGACCAAATTCGACGGTACCACCTGGACTACCTATACCACAGATTATGGTTCGGCTACTTATTATCTCTACGATATCGTCATAGATACCAAAGGCGATTTGTGGTGCTTGGGGGGAGTACTCAATAGATTTGACGGTACAAACTGGACTTCATATCCAGACGTAGGTTTTGCCACTCTCTTTGTTATGGACCATTTGGGCAACTTGTGGTTCGGGACTGAGAAGACAATGTCCAAATTCGACGGTACCACCTGGACTACTTATACCACCGAAGACGGCCTAGCTAATAATAGTTTTTGTGCTCTAGCGATAGATGCAGAAGGAAACTTGTGGTGCGCGACGTTGGGAGAAGGAGTATGCAGATTCGACGGTACCACCTGGACTACTTATACCACCGAAGATGGCCTGGCTGATAATGTTGTTTTGGCCATAGCGGCTGACCTGGAAGGCAATTTGTGGTTCGGGACAGAGGGAGGAGGAGTAAGCAGATTCGACGGGAGCGAATGGATCACCTATACCACAGAAAATGGATTGGCTTGTAATAATGTCTCTTCCATTGTTATTGACTCTTTAGGCAATAAGTGGTTCGCGTTTGCTTACTATGGAGAGGGAGTCAGCAGATTCGACGGGAGTAATTGGACAACGTTTACAAAGTCTGATGGCTTGACAGATAATCTTGTCAATTTCATTAACGTTGACGCATACGGCGACATTTGGTGTACTGGCAACAAAGGAATCAACAGGTTCAATGGTAGTACCTGGCAAACCTATACCACTGATGATAACGGGCCTTCTATCGGCATTAGGGCCATAGTTCAAGATTCGGAAGGCGAAATGTGGTTTGCAACAGTAGATGGGGTTTATAGATTTGACGGTATCAATTGGACTAACTATACCACTGACGATGGCTTGGCTTTCAATATTGTTAGAGGCATAACCATTGATTCGAAAGGGGACAAGTGGTTCGCGACTTCAGGAGGAGGAGTCAGCAGATTCGACGGTAGCACATGGACCACCTATACCACTGCAGATGGCCTAGGACATAATGATATTAAACGAATAGCTAAAGATTCTAAGGATAACATATGGTGTGGCTCGCGTGGAATAAGCAGATTCGACGGTACTTCATGGACACATTATATGTACCCTATTTTTGATGGTGGGAGTTGCTTTGGATTGGGCATTGACCAGGAAGATAATGTGTGGTGCGGTACTTGGGATGGAGTCGCAGTATTTGACGGTATCAACTGGACTGCAACCTATACCACTGCAGATGGATTGTCTTCCGATCATGTTCGGGTTTTGGCCATAGACCCGGATGGAAATAAGTGGTTCGGATATGAGTATGATGGGGACGGAGTAACCAAATTCGACGGTACCAACTGGACCACCTATACCACTGCAGATGGCCTGGCTAATAATATTGTTTATGCCATAGCTTTCGATAGTAAAGGAAACGCCTGGTTCGGCACCATGGGCGGAGGTGTAAGCAAGTTTGACGGCACAACCTGGACCACCTATACCACTGCAGATGGCCTGGCTTCTAATTTTGTCCGTTCCATTGGCCTAGATGCCCAGGGGAACATATGGTTCGGCACAGATGGAGGAGTGAGCGTGTTGGCGGTAAGCTGCGTGAATATCGACCCGGTGCTGTTTAACGAGTATGTCGCTTACGGGCTGGATGACTTCTGGCTGAAAGAGAACGGGAGCATTTCCGGCGGCAACGCGGGTTCCAACGACGGCGCTGACATCGGAGTTAAGGCCGAAGTTGACGGCAATGTCAGCTCCGGCGGCGACCTGAAGCTGAAACAAAACGCCACTGTGGACGGCGACGCGAACGTGGGCGGCGAGCTTACCCTGGGCCCGAAAGCCGAGATCACCGGTACGGTGACCTATGGCCCGGTCACGCCGCTCACCTTCTCGGTGGCAGCGTTCAGCGCCGGGGGGCAGAGTTTCGATATAAAGAAAAAAGAAACGCTCAATCTGCAGCCGGGGACTTACGACGTGCTGAAGATGAAGCAGAACAGCGAATTGACCCTGCACAGCGGCAGCTATTTCTTCAACTCGATTGATATCGGCACCAAGGTCAATATCCACCTGGACCTCTCCGGCGGGCCGCTTTATGTCTACGTGGTCGGCCAGCTCGAGGTGAGCGAGAACAGCAAGGTGGATATTCTTCCGGCCACGGGCGACGCTTCCCAGGTGTTTTGGGTCATCCTCGGAGAACAGCCCAACGGGAATACCGGCACCAGCTTTATCGGCGTCAAGGTGGAATTTATCGGCACGGTGATCGCCCCGAACAGTAAGCTCTGGGCCAAGGAAAATTCAAAGATCCAGGGAGCGCTCTACGGCAAGGAGCTGATAGTGGGGGTCAAGAGCGAACTGGCCTTTGCCCGAACGGGTCCTGCAGCCGTTCCAACGCTGCTGGCCGGAGCGGCTTCGCTGGCCGGTGTTGCCGAAGCGGCCGGGTTGCCCAGGGTGTTCTCGCTGTCGCAGAATTCGCCCAACCCATTCAATCCCTCCACCACGATCAGCTACAGCATACCGGAGGGTATCCTGACACCTGTCTCGCTAAAAGTATATGACCTGCGGGGCAAGTTGGCGCGAACTCTCATCCAGGGAGCCAGGCCGGCCGGAGTGTATTCGGTGTACTGGGACGGCACGGACGAAGCCGGCAGGCAGTTATCCAGCGGCGTTTATTTCTATCGGCTCCAGGCTGGGGAATTCACCCAAACCCGTAAGATGGTTTTGCTTAAATAATGTCATAAAGAGAAATTGTCGTCAGTAATGGATAGATGCTCCGGACACAAAGTTCGAAAAGCGTCCACTATGGGGAGCCAGATTGAGAAAGGCCGTAAGTCTCTAAAATTAGTAGACTTATGGCCTTTTATTTTGGTGGGTCCGACTATACTATTTTAAAAATCCAGTGAGAGTGCTGCCGAGATCGCCTTCGACACCACGAGGAACAGGCCAACCACAGCGGCCTGCTTCTTATAGGGAAGCATCCAATGAAAGAGACTTCTGGCGAACCCCGGAATGCCCCTCCTTGGTTTGGCCTACTGTTCTTCGTCTTCAGGCGCGGCCGTCTCTCCCGGCGCCGCTTCAGGTCCCGCACTTTCAGGACTTCCTGGAGCAGGGCCTGCGAGTCGCTGCTGTTCCCCTTTTTCGTGCACCCGCTTGATGGCGAGAGCAGAGCGAACGCGAGCGTGCAAGAGGACCGGATCGAAAGGCTTGGAGATATGATCCACTGCTCCCATTTTAATGCACCGCTCGACACTCTCCATGTCCTCGATTGCGGAGACCATCAGCACCGGGATGTTTCGCAGAAGGTTATCGTTCTTCATTTGCTTGAGGACCTGAAAGCCGTCCATTTCCGGCATGATAAGGTCAAGGAGTACGACATCAGCAGGCCGCTCCCGCAACAGTTTCAGGGCTGTTTTGCCGCTATCAGCTTCCCATACGATGTAGCCTGCCTCCTTCAGGTTCGTGCTCAAAAGCAGGCGAGGCAACCTTTGATCATCCACGATCAGGATTGATTTCGTGCCATTCATTTTCAATTCCTTCTAAATTTTTTCGAGTGCGTCTTTTGCCTTTTCATATTCTTTCCCGGCATGCTCAATCAACTCGGCGGCACCCTCCAGCTTTCCCTGCCGGGCCATGTATTCTAATTCTCGCGCGGCTGCTGAGAGCTTCATAGCGCCAAAAGTGGCGCTGGTGGATTTGAGTGTATGCGCGGCCAGACGAAGCGCTTTGGCATCGCCATGCTGCAAAGCCTGACGAGCGTCTGCCAGCAGCCTTATGCCATCATCCACAAATCCCTGCAGAAAGGCAGGGAACATCTTCTCCGCCTGTTTCCCCAAAGTATCTTTGAGCCGTTTCAGGGCAGTTTCATCGATGATCTCCGCCTCAGGCTGGAATTCACCCCGGGCAGTTTCCATCCCGGTTTCGCTTTTCCCGGGGACAATCGCGCCCCCTTCCGCATCATGCTCAACTTCAGCACCTGGTTGGGCGGGCGTTGTGGTGCCTGCCTCGGCCTGACTCCTGTAAAGCGCTGCGACCAGCTCCTTGACATGCACTGGCTTGCTGAGGTAATCATCCATGCCGGCGGCAAGACACTCTTTGCGGTCTTCATCCAAAGCGTCAGCGGTCATGGCGATAATCCGGGGCTGCTCTTTGGCGGCAATACGTCGACGGATCTCCCGTGTGGCCTCCAGACCATCCATTTCCGGCATCTGCACGTCCATCAGCACTACATTATAATATTGTCGCTGAAAAGCCTCCAGAACCTCCAAACCATTGGCAGCGACATCCGCGTGATATCCGAGGCGTTCCAGCATTGCCAGGGCGAGCTTCTGATTGCTTGTATTGTCCTCAGCCAGGAGTATACGCAAGGGGTGACGTGAACCCATTTGGGGATCGTACTGGGAAGCACGTTCTTCGGTGTCCGCTGAAACATAAACCAGACCCTCAGGGCTGAATATTTCCAGGAAGGTATCATACAACCGGGAAGCTTTGACAGGCTTGAGAAGAACTGCACGAAAACGCTGCTTATCCTCGGGATCCATTGCCTCTGAAGAGGAAGTCAGCATTACCAGAGGAATAGAGCTGCCTCCAGGGAGAGCCTTTATTTTCTCGCTCACTGCCAGGCCATCCATTTCCGGCATCTGCATGTCCAGCACTACTATATCAAAAGGATCATCGCTTCGGATATGTTCCAGGGCCTCCATTCCCGAGGCGACCGTGACCGGTAGCATGCCCCAGGACCTGGTTTGAAGAGAAAGAATTTCCCGATTAGCAGGATTGTCGTCCACAATGAGCACCCGTCTTCCTTGCAGGATGGGCTGGTCGGCTTCAAGGTATATGGGTTTAGCACCCACAGCGGACAGGGCACGTATTGTGAAATGGAATGTGGAGCCTTTTCGTGCCTCGCTTTCCACCCATATCCGGCCGCCCATCATCTCCACCAGGCGCTTGCTTATTGCCAGGCCCAGGCCGGTACCGCCATACTTGCGGGCAGTCGAGGAATCCGCCTGGCTGAAAGCCTGAAACAGATGGCTTATCCTATCCGCCGGGATTCCGATGCCCGTATCCCGGATCGAGAACTGAAGTTCGAACCACTTACCTTCCTGATCTGCACTCTGTAACCCTATTCCGGCAGCGGCATCGGTCTTGGACTCCGGATGTATTTCATGGGAATCCACCGTGACCATTACTTCACCTTTTTCGGTGAACTTGAGCGCATTGCCCACGAGGTTCACCAGAATCTGCTGCAGGCGGGTGGAGTCGCCGACCACTGTTGCCGGAGTATGAGCATCAATGAGGGAGCCAATTTCCAGTCCTTTGCTTCTAGACCGATGGGCGAAAAGGTCCACTGCAGATTCCACGCACTGGCGTACGTCAAAGGGGCGGTTCTCCAATTCCAATCTGCCGGCTTCGATCTTCGAGAAATCGAGTATCTCATTGAGGATAGTGAGGAGCCCCTCACCGCTTTTCCTTATAGTCTGTGCGAAATCACGCTGCTGTAGATCGAGATCGCCATCCACCAGTAAGCCGGACATGCCGATAATCGCATTCATCGGTGTTCGAATTTCGTGGCTCATCATAGCCAGAAACGCACTTTTTGCCCGATTGGCCGTCTCGGCGGTTTCCTTGGCCTTTTCCAACTCCTCCTGGACCCGTTTAAGATCAGTTATATCACGGATGCACTCGATTGCGCCTACGACATTGCCCCGGGCATCGTGCAGCACAGCCGCTGTAACCATCAGATAAACCCCGCTTCGAAGTGTCGGCGCGTACGATTCGCCAATCAGAACTCCTCCCTGTCGCTGCAGATGTGAATATTTCTTTTCCATCTCCTGCTGTGGTTTTAATGCCAGATCGATGAGAATCGGCCTCCGCTCACCATAGAATGACAGGGCGTACTCGTAATTGCCTTTTCCAAGCATCTCTCCGGCTTTGATCCCCGTCAGTTTTTCCATTGCGAAATTCCAGGCAATCACCCTGCCTTCCCGATCTATAACGAATGTGGCGTCCGGGAAAAAGTCGATAATGTCAGCCAGTCTTCTTTCCAGACTGTCTGCATGCTCCAAAAGCCTGAGCTGAGAGCCGCGGACACTTTCCATCATGGCATTGAATGTGCTAGCCAATACCCCCAGTTCATCATGGCTTTTTACTGTCACTGGCTGATCCAGTTGCCCCTTTTGCACTCTTTTGGCTGCTTTCGCCAACTCCATCAAGGGAGATGTAAGGCTGCGAGCAAACAACAGGGCAAGTATCACTGAAAAAAATGCCGTCAATAGCAGCAGGAACCATTGCTGGCGGGCAGTTTTTAAGAAGAGCTGCTGAATGGAACTTTGAGTGGAACGGACAGGACGGAAGAACTCATCCATGTACGTTGTCGCGCTCACCATTAAGGTAACACCCTGGACAGGCCTACGGACCGGTGTAGTAATCATGAACTTCTGGCGTATGGACCCGTCGGGGTCCAACCAGTCATAGTAGCCCTCCCCTTCCTCTCCTTCCAGGCTCTGCTCGAACACCGCCCAGAACGCGGGCAGTCGGGTCGCGAAGTCATGCATGTCATGATTGACCAGAGCAGGATTCGGATGAAAGCGTGTGATTGCTGTGCGGGTCTCCCAAAGAGCGGTGTATCCGGTTTCACCAACCTTTTGACAAGCTATGCTCAAGAATTTTTGATTGCTCTGGAGGTCCTGCATTGTATAAGTGGGATGGCTCAGCAAGTAGATCTCGACCTGACTGGCTACATCGCGGGCTTTCTGCCGGATCGATTCTTCCCCCAACCTTTTCAAAGCTTCGGTACTCTGGAATATCGCCAGTGAACCGATTCCGCTCATGGCACGCTGGCTGAGGTAACCTACGACCAATGTAGGGACAACTGCTGCTATCAGAAAACAGAGGACAATACGGGTAGTGATCTTCATCTTTTATCCCCGGAAAGACTTGTATTTTTCAGTTTCTCCAATTGTCCGGTGATGTCCGCCTTGTCGCTTGAGCGGACATCTTTTATCAATCCATTCAAAACATCGGCTGATTCCAACAGAACGCTGATAACATCCGGCTTCGGCGCCATTTGTTTGTTGCGGATCAGATTCATGATGTTTTCCATTCCATGGGCCAAGTCCTTGATGTTTTTCAATCCCATGTATCCTGCGCTGCCCTTGACCGAATGCACAGCCCTGAATACCTTGTTCACCAGCTCGTTATCTATATTCTCACCCCCAGCTTCAATGGCGAGTAAATCGTTTTCAATCCCGCTCATGTTATCCTGAGAGTCCTCAATAAAAATATGTAAGGCCTCACCATCCAATTCCATTTTGCCCTCCAATAAAGTCCTTATTTTTCAAGCATTGACAACATTTTTCTACTCCAGGATTTTTCGGAGCGATCTTTCAATCATAATTTTCATATTCTCCCTTGTAGTGCCCTTAAGGATATAATTAAGGGCACCAAGCTTGAGACATTTAGCAACGATAGCCGAGTCGCCTATGGATGTCAATATTATGACACGGGCATCGGGGGAAGATTCGATTATCTCTTCCAATGCCTTGTCGCCGTTTTTCCCTGGCATGTGTATATCCAGTAACAGAAGGTCAGGTGCTTCTTTTAAGAACAGTTCTACGGCCTCATCACCGTTAGTCGCCTCACCTACAACCTCACAGTCCATAGAAATCAACATCTTCTTTATCATTGTCCTGAAGAAATTTTGATCATCGGCAACAATCACCCTTGGTTTTTTCGCAATCTTAGCGGTACTTTTAAGTTTTTCCAATATTTCCGAGATGTCTGCCTCGCTGCTTGAATCCGCATTTTTTATTAATCCATTCAAAACATCGGCTGAATCCGACAGAACGCTGATAACATACGGATTCGGCGCCATATTTTTGTT
>DATKXY010000169.1:0-27207 GCA_035528795.1 archaeon
GGGGCAAGAAACAGCTTGCCAAACAGATTATTGATAGAACGGGCTGGGATAGCCTTAGATTTTAAATAAGGAGAAATTACTATGGATTGCCGGGAATTTGAAAAACTCATCCAGGATTATGTTGAAGGCTTATGCAATAAAAAGCTGCGGCGGGCCATGGACAAAAGACGCTCTGAATGCAGCCACTGCAACTCTCTAGCTAAGCTGCACGAAGGGATTCTGGCTGCTCTGGAGACCACAGAGCCGGTCAAAGCTCCGGAGAGTTTGAGCGCCAAGATATTAACTGCCGTGGAAGCCGAGGAAGCTAAAATGGCTATTTTAGAGGAACGCATTCTGGCGGTCCTGGAGAGTACCGAACCAGTCAAAGCGCCTGCGGGCTTGAGCGAGAGGATCTTAGCCGTCGTGGAAGCCGAGGAAGCGGAAATGGCCGCTGAGCTTTCGTATACACGCAGAGTCGTGGTCAGAGCGTTTGCCTGGACAGCCTCCGTGGGGGCAGCCTTTTTCTCTCTCTGGAAATATTATGCTGCAGATCCTCTGGTTCAGGCGAGCGCCTATCGGGGCCTGGCGAGTGTTTACCGGGGTATGGCAAGCTTTCTCAGCGCTTCCGGAGAGCTGCTGACCGCTTCCGAGACCCAGGGACAGGCAGGCACAGGCTGGTTCCTGACTTTGGCCAACAAATGGTTTGTTATTATGCAGGATTGGTTTGCTAGAATCGAGATGCCCGAAGGATGGATGAAAGGAATCAAGGCCTCTCCTGGCTTCTTTTCCCAGACAGTTCCACTGCCGTTTGTCTCCTACCAACTGCCGGTTTATTTCCTGGCAGGAGCCGTGATTCTGGGTTTAAGCCTCTGGTATTACACCAAGCTCCCGCTAACTGGCGCAGTACAGCCTGTCCGGAGATAGATGAAACCGAAAGCGGGTTGAAGATATATCTGAGTTGAAACCGGAACGTTTGGATAAAGACAAAAATTTTCAGTCTGCGAACACGGTCAGGCCGGTCTCGCCCTCGGTAGCTGCAATAATGGCCGTGCCGCAGCAATCACTCCACACATTGATCGTCGTGCGGCCCATATCCAGTATCTGGTCCACTGCAAGAATCAGCCCCACCCCCTCGAGCGGGAGTCCTACCGCCTTCAAAACTATGCTCATCATCACCAGTCCCGCCATCGGGATGCCTGCAGCCCCGATTGAGGCCAGAAGCGCTGTCAGCACGACCATTGCCTGCTGGGCAAAACTCAATTCAAATCCCTGGCCGTGGGAGAAATAGTACTGGGCGATAAAAATCACGGCCACGCACTCATAGAGTGCCGTGCCGTCCATGTTTACCGTGGCACCCAGGGGAAGCACGAAGCTGCTCGTGCGGTTGGATATGCCGGCGCGTTCCTCGGCGCACTCCATGGTCAGGGGAAGCGTGGCTGAACTCGAGGCGCTCGAGAAAGCGGTCAGCAGGGCTGGCCCCATGGCCTTTAAGTATTTGACCGGACTGATCCCTCCGACCAGCCTGAGGAGGATCGGCAGGGTCACGCAGGCGTGAAAGAGGAGACCCGCCAACACACAGATCGCATAAAGCGCGAGGGGGATAAAGGGCCTGAAACCGGTCTTGGCAACGATTGTGCCGACCAGGCCGAATGCCCCGAACGGGATAAGATGGATAATGAAGCGGGTCATTTTCATCATTATCTCAAAAACCCCGGCTATGAAAGACTGCACCGGGCCGCCCACTTTTTCATCCACCCGCGTGATAAATACTCCGAAAAAAATGGCAAAGAAAATAATCTGGAGCATCTGGCCGTCGGTTGCGGCCTTCACCGGGTTTTCAGGGATCATCCGGATAAGCATGTCCAGGATCCCGGCCTGCTCGACGCCAATCTCCTGGGGTACAATCTCAAGACCGAGCTCCGCGCCTACTCCCGGTTTAATTATGTTTACCAGAACCAGGCCGGTGAGAATTGCCACAAACGAGGTGCTCAAATAATAAAGCATTGTCTTGCCGCCCATCCTGCCCAGCCTCCCGGTACTGCCGAGGCCTGCCACACCGGTGACAATCGAGCTGAAAATGAGCGGCACAATGACCATCTTGAGCAGGGTTAAAAATATTGTCCCCATGGGCCGGGAAACAACGAGCAGCGGCTTACCGATTGACCAGCCGCAGAGCACTCCGAGCAGTATGCCGATAAAAATCCAGCCGGTCAGTCCGATCCGTCTCAGAATAACACCCTCCTTGTTACTGAAATTACAAGCTGCTTAAAAATTCCGCTTAACTCAAATCGTAAGGCAAAGGCTCCAGCTTTTCGAAGCGTGTCAGTTTTTTTATCCCAAGGTGTGAGAACAAGGATCTCAGCCGGTCGAAATGGCGGCCTACTTCCTGGGGACTGTGAGCGTCGCTTCCTGCGGTAACCCTGATTCCCCGGGCCACGGCCCGCTCGAGAATATCCAGCGCCGGATACTGCTCGCTGCAGGGTTTGTCCCAGCCGGCTGTATTGATTTCTATTGCCGTCATCCCCCCCGCAACCAGATCCAGGACTTTATCAATCAGAGCATTGTGGTCTTTATGGGGCGCCAGTCCCGTGAAAGTTTTGAATTTTTTAATCAGGTCGAAATGCCCCACTATGTTACAATATCCCGGAGCAGCTACCTGGCGCAGAGCCTCGTAATATCGTTCATAGAGACAGTCTATGCCGCCTTCATAGGACTCAAGCCCTGAGCTTAAAAGCTCTGGAGTATAATCTACTACCAGATTATCAACAATATGGACCGAGGCGATACAGAAATCCAAATCCAGCTTGCGGGAAACCTCGATCGGGTGAAAAGAGCATCCGGGACCCAGGTAGTCGAATTCGGCGCCGATCTTTACCGAAAGCCTTCCGGAATACTTCTTGCGAAGCCGGGCCGCCTTTTTCAGGTACTCGCCGAAAAGTTCTTCCGGAATAACGCAGTCGGTAACAGGAAAGGCATAACCTTTGGGATAGAAGAAGTGGCCGCTGAAACCAAGCTCATCCAGACCCAATTCCAGAGCACGCTCCACATACTGTTCCATGCTTCCCGTTGCATGGCCGCAGTAGCGGGTATGCACGTGATAATCAATCAAAAGTGGAGCCTGTGTGGAATGATTGTGGTAACATACCGTGCCATAGAAAGCAATGCCCATACGCGAAACGCCGCTGACCGGGAGCTACAAATCGGCCACCCTGCATTGTCGATCACAGTGTGCGTCTGCGTCTGGGGCAGGTTATTCAGCATAAAGCTCGATCAGGCTCTTATCGATCTCCTCGATTCTGCTCGAGAGGTAATTCTTGATTTTGCCCACGCTGTTAAACGAGAGAACTATCTGGGCCACCTTGCGGGCTTCTTTATAAGAAATCGTACGGATAAGCTTCTTTATCCCGGGAATCGCCGCCGGGCTTGTTGAAAGCTCGTCCACTCCCAATCCCACGAGAAGAAGGGCAGTATAGGGATTGCCTGCCATCTCACCGCAGACTCCGACCCAGGTGTTCCTGCGCTTGGCTGCCTTGACCACGTGATCGATCAGCCGGATCACCGCGGGGTTCAAGGGTTGATAAAGGTAAGCTACTCTCTCATTACCCCGGTCCACTGCCATTACGTACTGGATCAGGTCATTTGTACCGATCGAGATAAAATCGGCATAAGTGATAAAATCCTCAGCCATCAAGGCCGCGGATGGCACCTCGATCATAATGCCCACCTCAATTTTCTCCGCGGTCGGCACCTTTTCCGCGATAAGCTCCCGGCGCACCTTTCGAATGAATGCCTGGGACTTTTTCAGCTCTTCGATAGTGGAGATGAACGGCAGAAGAATCTTTATGTTGCCCTGGGTGGTGGCGCGCAACAGGGCTCTCAACTGGGTCCGGAAAATATCCTTGCGCTTGAGGCAGACACGGATGGCGCGGTCGCCCAGGAAAGGATTGGGATCAGGGGCTATATTGAGCTGCCGGGAAAACTTATCCGCCCCGGCATCCAGGGTACGGATAATCACCGGATCCGGTTTGAGCCTCCGGGCCACCTCGGAATAGGCCTGGTACTGCTCCTGTTCGGAGGGCAGGTCGTTTCGCGTCAGATAGAGGAATTCGGTGCGGAAAAGACCCACTCCTTTAGCCCCGTGGCTGATTACAGAGTCAACCTCCTCAGGGAACTCAATGTTTGCTGAAAGCTCGACATACCTCCCGTCAACAGTGCTGGCAGGCAGGTCCTTCAGTTCGGCCAGCCTGTTATCGATCGCCCGATACTCCTTGGCCCGGGAATAAAACTGCCGGACCTCCATTTTCCTGGGCTTGATTATCACTCTGCCGGAATAACCGTCCACTATCAGCTCATCCCCGGTACAGACAAGCTCGGAAATATTGACCAGGCCGACCACAGCCGGTATTTCGAGGGAACGGCTCAATATGGCAGTGTGGCTTGTAGTGCCGCCGACATCCGTGGCGCAGCCCAGGATCAGCTTGCGATCGAGCTGTGCGGTCTGGGAGGGAGTTAAATCATGAGCTACCAGAATGGCCTGCTCTCTGAGGTTGATTTTCGAAATATCGTCAAGACCCATCAGATTCGCCTGGACCCGCCGCTTCACATCCCGGATGTCCTCCACCCGCTCCCTCAGGTACGCATCCTTCTGGTGCACCTCGATGGCTTGGACAATATTCTCTATGGTGATTGAAAACGCCTGCTCGGCGCCGATAAGTTTGTCGCGGATAAGAGAGATTGTCTGATCGACAACCATCACATCTTCGATCATCAACAAGTGGGCATCGAAGATATGGGGGGATTTGTCTTTCAGTTTTTCTTTCAGGTCATCCCGCAGCCTGCTCAACTGCTTTTGCGTGGTAGCCAAAGCATCACGGAAACGTTTGATTTCCGCATCGATTTCCGTTGACTTGAGTTTTTTTTCCGAAACGGTGGTAATACCGTAAGGAATCACGAAAGCCTTTCCCATTACCAGGCCGGGCGATGCCGCCAGCCCGGAAACAACAAGCTCACCGCTTCTTTTCTTTCTGCCGGGTGTCAATGTTCTTCCGACCGGTGACCCAGACATGCCTGGACTACTCCTCTCCTTCGTCATTTTCCTCGAACTTTCGATTAAAAATCTCCTGGATAGCATTCAGGGCATCCTCAGCATCATCACCAACGGCCGTAACCAGGAGGGTCGAACCGTATTCAGCGGCAAGCATCATGATACCCATTATACTTTTGGCATTGATCTCGATATCGTTCTTTCGGAGCGTAACCTCACTACTGAATCGATTAGTCATCTGAACCAACAAAGCTGCAGGCCTGGCATGCAGTCCCAGTTTATTCAAAACAGTGAGTTCTTTTTGCAGCTGCGCCATATTTCGCTCGAATTCAACCCAGCAATCGGCTTTCCCGGTGATCCCGAATCCGACATTACGATATCAAGAGAATCTAGTATCGATATTTTATTCAGATAACTCGTCAATATAACGATCTTGCTGCATTTCTTCAAGCAATCTGCGATTGAATTCCTTGGCTGTGTGGTATCCTTTCTGCTTAAGAAGATGGTTCATAGCGATCACTTCGCCGATCACGGTAATATTTTTCCCCGGCACCAGAGGAACCTGGACCAGCGGGAGCTCCACATCGAGTATTTTCGTGGTCAGATCCACCAGGCCTGTGCGCTCGTACTGGACATTATTTTCCCAGCGGGAGAGTTGAACCACTACCTCTATCCTTTTTCGTGAACGTACGGCCCGGATGCCGAAAAGCCTAAAGATATCGATAATTCCAAGCCCACGGATTTCCATATGGTGTCCCAGTTTTTCATTCATCATGCCCACAACGGTGTTTTCTCCCACCCGGATAATGCGGACAACATCATCGCAAACCAACCGGTGGCCCCTTTCCACCAGATCAAGAACGCATTCACTCTTGCCGATTCCGCTGGGACCTGTATAAAGCAAACCCACTCCGTAAACATCGGCCAGAGTAGCATGGATAAAAGTTTGCGGGGCGAAAAATTGTTCCAGAAAACCGGCCAGCATACGATTGAAGTTTTGAGTGCCGAGAGTGGTGCCCAGCACGGGTATTCCGCGTCGGTTGGCCACCTCGATCATCAGCCTGGGAGGTTCAAGTCCCTTGGAAACCACCATGCAGGGAATGTCGAACGAACACATGATCTCGATATAAGATTTGAGTTTTTCTTCGGGCAGGCTCTCCAGGTAGACAATCTCGGTTTCGCCGAAAACGAGTGTGCGGTCGAAAGCGAAGCGTTCGGTGAATCCGCACAGCACCAGACCTGGCCTTGATACTTCGTTGTTAATAATCTGGCTCTGGAGGGTATGTTCATCCGTAAAAAGGCACAGTTTGAACCTGTCTTTCTGGAGCTGGAGGAAATCAGCGACTTTCAATGTTTTTTCCATGAATATTAACCGGATAAATTATTGGTACTTACACCAAGCCGCGCCTCCCAATTGTTAAAGGAAGACGCGGCTTAATCGGAAGGAAAGCTAATTCCTCTAAACCCGGCCTTGCTGGAAATCAGGAGGTCCCGGTCTTTTCTTCATACTCCTCTGATAAATCTTCTCCTTCTATAGTCAGCTCAGGCTTTTCGCTCTGGACAGACTCGGTTTCCGGAATCTCCACTTGTATCACCTTGCCGCTTAAAACCGCCTCTTCCGGAGTGAGCGATTTCCGGCGGACTTTCCCTTTATGCTTGATAAGCTGTTTGTCAAGTTTATTCACACAAGCGTCGATGGCTGCACGCAGATTTGTGCTTTTCTTTTTGGAAAATAAAGTATGACGCGCCACCCGCACGTTAATTTCAACAAGATGGTCTTTCCCTTGTAAATCCATAACCACCCGCGCATCAATTATTTTTTGATAACGTTTTGTCAATGCCCACAGCTTCTTCTCAATATAACTTTTCAAACTCTCGCTCAAGCCTGCGTTTTTTCTGGTGATAGTAACCTGCATCAAGGTCCTCCTTATATTTTCATTCGAAAATATTCTCACCGAACCATTCTTGTAAAAAACAGCCTAAGAATAATGACCTAGATTACCAAGTTTTACAAACCAGGCTCGACTAATGATAAAGATTCTATGCTCCCTCCATTCTTAATTTGTCAGTTGCTCAAAAAGTGTGCTCCAATAGATTATACCCGCATCTCGACTTTTGTTCACTTGTTACATCTAACCGAATGATATCTAACAACTTGGGTCCTGTCCAGCTTTTGCAAAAATAGTAAAAGCCAGTCAATTACTCAGGCGTATTCAAAAAAAGACAAGGCCAAAATACCCTGTTTCTCAAAAAGCGCATCTGCGCTTTGTTCCAGCGGGTTTCCTGGCGGCCCGCTTATCTCCTAGACTCTTTTCCTCATCCTTGCCGGCAGAATGCTGAGTTGATCTCTGTATTTGGCCACAGTTCTGCGGGCGATTTGAATTCCTTCTTTCTTCAGACGGGCTACAATTTCCTGATCAGTGAGTGGTTTGGACGACTCTTCGTTCTCGATCATTTTAGCGATCGTGTCCTTGATACCGCGGGCGGAAACATCCTCTCCTTTATCACTGGCCAGACCCACACTGAAAAAGAATTTGAGCTGAAAAACCCCGCGCGGTGTCTGGCAGTACTTGTCATTGGTCACCCGGCTGATCGTGGACTCGTGCATCTCGATTGCTTCAGAAACCTCCCTGAGCGTTAAGGGTTTAAGGTGGCTGATACCGTGTTCAAAGAAATCGATCTGCTTCTTGACAATATAGCGCATCACCTTGAGCATGGTTTGCTTGCGCTGTTCGATAGCCTGGATTAACCAGTTGGCGCTGTTCAGTTTGTTGTAGATAAAATTTTTGGCTTCCCCGGTGAATTGCTTGCGGTTGCGGGCGATTTCCTGATATGCCCGGCTTAAACGCAGCTTCGGGATGTTGACCTCATTCACGTATACAATGTATTCACCCTCGACCTTATCGACTACCAAGTCCGGAATCACATAGTTGTCTTCCCTTGCGCCGCTGTAAAGCCTGCCGGGCTTGGGTTCCAGACTGGCGATTTCATCGGCGGCATCCTGAATCTCTTTCAGGGTGAGACCCGTGTAGCGAGCTATCTCCTGCCAGTGACGTTTGGAAAGCTGTTCGAAATATTCATTGACCAGTCTGTAAGCCAGGCTGTCCTGGCGGCCGTTTTCCCCAAGCTGGATCAGGAGGCATTCCTTGAGGTCGCGCGCCCCCACTCCCAAAGGATCCAGAGTCTGGATCTTCTGAAGCACCTCCTCGACCTCTTGCTCATCAGTTCGCAGACGGAAAGCGATTTCTGAAATCGAGCTGCTCAGATAGCCGTCATCGTTGATATCGCCGATTACTTCCTCGCCAATTGCCCGCTGTTTATCGGTCAATTTCAGCAAGACAAACTGTTCGGTAAGAAATTCATAGAGCGACCTTCCATCACTGGGAGCTTTCTCATAAAACTCCCTGTCCTCTATCTCCTGGGCATAGTTATCGCAATCGAAATCTCCCTGATTAAGAATCTCATCCCAATCCACTTTTTCCTGAGACTGTGAAGTCAGATCCCCATCCTCCGGGGATTCCTCGATAGAGCTTCCTTCATCAACACTGACCCCGGGCCCCTCTTCTTTCTCTTTGTCAAAAATGCTTTCGCTTACTCCTTCCGCCTGGGCTTCTTCGACTCCTTCTTCATCCTCCCCGATAGTTTCTTCCGCGGTCGTCTCCACGCCTTCTTCCGCTTCATCAGCAAGCTCCAGAAACGGATTAATCAGCAACTCCTGTTTCAGATGCATTTGCAAATCCAGCAGCGGCATCTGCAGAAGATCCATGGCCTGATACAGCCTTGGATTGATCGTCAGCTCCTGGCGGTACTGAAGTTCCATGCGGTTTTGAAAAGCCATAGCAGTCCAAGCCAGCGGTTAATAATGGTAAGTTGCTTTAACCTGCGGTAATCTAAAACATTATAATACTATAAACCCTACATGCGGAAATCGTGTCCGAGGTAAATTTGTTTAGCGGTCGGGTCATTGATCAATGTCTCGGCATCACCGCTCAAAAGAATCCGTCCTTCGAACATTATATAAGCCCAATCCGTAATTTTCAAAGTTTCCCGTACGTTGTGATCAGTTATCAAAATCCCGATTCCCCGCTTCTTGAGCCTGGAAATAATCTCCTGGATATCATCCACGGCAATCGGGTCCACGCCGGCAAAAGGCTCATCGAGCAGGATAAACTGCGGATCGGTAATCAGGGCTCGCGTGATTTCCAGCCTCCTGCGTTCCCCCCCGGAGAGAGAATAAGCCTTACTGGTGCGCAAGCTTTCCAGACCCAGTTCATTTAAAAGCTCCTCGCAGCGCTTTTTCCTCTCTATCCTAGAAAGAGCAAGGGTCTCGAGAATTGCCAGGAGATTCTCCTCCACAGTCAATTTGCGGAAAACCGAGGGTTCCTGAGGCAGATAACCGATCCCGAGGCTAGCTCTTTTGTACATCGGCAGCCCGGTTATCTTTCGCTCGCTAAGATAAATGTCACCTGCCTCAGGCCTGATCAGGCCCACTATCATATAGAAAGTGGTGGTCTTACCCGCGCCGTTGGGTCCTAACAGGCCAACCACCTCACCTCTTCTGACCTCTACGGCAACCTCATCAACCACCCTGCGTTTTTTATATATCTTGATCAGCCCTCTAGTGTACAAGCAAGGCCCGGTTACTCCTGATCGCTCTGTCAAAATACTAAATTCAGCCTGAAAAAAGTGATATTTTGCTTTCCAGGTTAGGATATTATAGTTCAACCACCTGGCGTGGATTGTATCTTCATCTTTCCATCAAAATCCATGCCGGTTCATTTTTAATTTAAGCCCCAACAGGGGATAAAGTCAATGTATTTGTAATTTTCTATGGGCTTCCACGAACAGGCTTGAGACCGGCAGAATCAGGAGTTACGCTCTTTGCGCCAGTTGTATCAGGCATCAGAAAAAGCCCGCGCCCCCCGCGTTCGACCTCGACCCGAGCCAGATCACCCGCTTGCCAAATCAAAAGGATTCTTGCGCCCTGCAAATAGTTGACACCGGACTTGGAGGTCTCGCGGAAATAACTCCGCGCTTTACCCTCTGCTGCAATAGAGTCCAGCCCTTCCGGCCCGAAAATCAAATCCAGCGTATCTCCTTCTATCCAGCTCGATTCGCCTGGTTTCCTGTCCGCTGAATCGGCACTCACATTCTTGTTATCCAGATAGAATTCCCCCCTGGCGTCATTAACAGCCCTGATCCGCTCGAGCTTGCGGTCCCGCGTAGCCACATCGATTAAACTGCCTTTCAGAAAGTATCTCTGATGTTCCACTTGAGGACCGCCGCCCCGGAAATAGCTCAATCCTGCTATTCTATTGTGAAAAAGACTGTCCGCGGTCACTGTGAGACTGTCATCCCAGAGACGAACCCGGCCGGTGGCGCAAAGACTGTCCCGGCCGTAGCTGTGCAAAAGGTCGCTGATCAGGTGATAAGGCTTGAGAAAAAGAGTGTCAGCCTTATCATAATAGTTGACCTTGGGTCTGCCATACAGGGTGACCAGATCGGCCTTGCGCTGGTACAGTCCGCTCGAGGCCACTGCTTCCGAGCGGCTCTCGCTGTCGGTGATCCTGAGATTGCCGGTGGCGCGCAAAGTTTCCGAGCTCTCATCATATTCCAGTTTATCCGCCTTGATTTCGCGCAGGCTGTCTTCGGCTGCCGCCTCCCCCTCCACCACCATGCGCCCTTCACCGCGGTAGTAATCGCCCCGCAGGCCCGTACCCCGAAAACCGGAAGTTGCCCACTCCAGACTGCCGAGCGCCCTGTAATAGGCCCGGTCCAAATAGTAGAAAAGCGTATCCGACCTCACCCGGCGCTCGGGATCGGAGAGGAAAACGGAATCAAGGCAGAGAATGTAGCGCTCCGCCGGGAAATAAGTGAGGCTTCCACAGGCAATGTGCGACTCGCCGCGCGAGATCTCGACATTACCCTCGAGGATAAACAGTTCTGAGTCTTGCTTGCTTTTGCGCTGGAAAAAATGGTCGGCGTGTTCGATTGTGAACGGAATTTTCTTTTCTACCTGGGATGAGGAATCCCCAGAGATACTTTGAGCAGACAAAAGGGCTGAGGCTGCGCTTTGGGCGATTGCCAGCAGCAAAACAACCTTTCTAAAATTCATTACCGAGTACATGGATATCTCCGGTGGGATTTTTCACCTCGAGATTTTCGAACCCGGCATCGGCCTTTATCCCATCCCCGCGGACCACGCCTCGCCTGCTGGTGATCACCACTGCCGTATCACCGACAATGATATTTTCCTTCTTTTTCCAGATAAGTCTTTCTGTTTCGAGGGTCTTAGTGCTGTCCCGGGAAATGACGACCACCGAATCGAGAGCTTCCATATCTCCAGTATCCGTGCGGATTATACCGCGCCGGGAAGTCATCACTGATTTGATTTCGCCGCTTGAAGTGTAAAATATCACCTTCAGGTTCTGGGCATTAAAAAGTTTTTTCTTTTCATATTTTTCCGCTCTGTCCGCTTTAAGCCACCCCTGTTTGATGCCGTTTTCAGTGATTGTCATCTCAAAGCCCTCAAATACCTGATCGGGCAAATCGGCACGCCGGCCCTGGTAAAGAGCTTCATCGAATTGTTTCTCACCACAGGAGAGCGAGGCGACAGCAAACATAATAAAAAACAAAAACGCCCCGGGCGGAAAACAAAAGGGCGGCCTGAAAATACCAATGCAGATCTTAGCCAGTCTCAAAAAGGATTCCTTTCCGCTAAATAACCCGGGCCCGCATCAGGTCGTGGAGGTGTACAACCCCGGCCACCCGCCGGCTCTCATCCACTACGGGCATCGAAATTATGGAGTAGGTTTCCATTTTTTCTACAGCGGCAACGCAGAG
This sequence comes from archaeon, assembly GCA_035528795.1. Classification (GTDB taxonomy): domain Bacteria; phylum Gemmatimonadota; class Glassbacteria; order GWA2-58-10; family GWA2-58-10; genus DATKXY01. The sequence goes on from DATKXY010000169.1 coordinate 11,867, forward strand.
TTCATCCGGGTGCATGGTTTTCGGGTTTTTGTTCATTACATCGGTCACTTTTATATTCATGAAATTCCTGTTTTTATGCAAGAGGCGCTTGAAATCTCCATCCGTGATCACTCCGATCAATTTCCCATCCTTATCGACTACTGCACAGATCCCCCGTTTTCCCACCAGTTCGAGCAGGGCCTCTTTCATTGTCTCTTTTTCCGTGACCAGGCCGAGGTCCTTATCTTTCAGCATCACCTCGCTGACCTTGAGCAGAAGCTTTCTGCCCAAAGTGCCTGCAGGATGCAGCCTGGCGAAATCCTCCGGGCGGAAATTGCGGCGCACGAGCAGTGCGATGGCCAAAACATCCCCCATCACCATGGCTGCCGTAGTACTGGCTGTGGGCGCAAGATCGTGCGGACAGGCTTCTTTCGGCACCCCCACATCGAGGACTACATCCGCCATGCGGGAGAGGGAGCTGCTTTTCGCTCCCGTAATAGCAATCACCTTGACCCCCAACCTTTTGAAAAGGTGCAGGAGACTTTCCATTTCGCTGGTTTCCCCGCTTTTGGAGACCGCGATAAAAACATCCTCCTTGGTAACCAGGCCCAGATCGCCGTGCATGGAGTCCACTGGGTGGATAAAAACCGCCTGGGTACCGGTGCTGGTCAGCGTGGCTGCAAGCTTGCGGCCGACAATCCCGCTTTTACCGACACCGGAAACAATCACGCGACCCTGAGATTCGTATATCAGGTCGACCGCAGCGATAATCGATTCATCCACCCGCTCCAGGAGACCGCTGACAGCCTGAGCTTCAATCTGAATCACTTTCCGCGCCAGTTCGAGCAGATCCTCCCGGCAGCCGGTTTGTTTTTGCCCCTCTAGTAATTTATCCGAAATCAGGCTCAATGTTCCCTCAAATATTTGGTAACCGCTTGCTCGTAAAGTCCTTTTGCCTTGAGCACAAGGTCGATCACTTCACGCACAGCACCGTGTCCTCCGGCTTTGGATGTCCGATACAGGGCTGCCTCGAGGACTTCAGGTGCGGCGTTGGACACAGCTATCGGGAAACCGACCTGCATCAAGAGCGGCAGGTCAATCAGGTCATCGCCGATATAGGCCATACGGCTCAAAGGGATTTCGAGGCGCCGGCTCATCTCCACGAGCACAGGCTCTTTCCTCGCGCAGCCGAAATGCATCTCTTGGATTGGAAAGCGCCCCATCCGGATACGCGCCGCTTGAATGTCCCTTCCGGAGATCACTGCCAGGCCCAGGCCCACAGCCTCGCACAGATAGAAAGCCAAAGAGTCCTGCACGCTGAAACAGAGGAACTGCTCACCATTGTCCAGCTGGTAAGTATGCCCGTCTGTAAGCACGCCGTCCACATCCATTACGATAAGCTCAACCCCGCGGGCCGCATCGATCACCTTTTCGGGCACATCCAGAGCATTATTCAGCTTGAGCCAGTATTTTGCTTTCCCGGACATAATCTCCAAGCTCGACAAGGGGGGGGAGTAAACTTTTTGCCTGTTCCAGGCTGAGCATTGTGTGACGGTCGCTCAAGGCCTGTTCGGGATGCGGATGAACTTCCATGAACAAGCCATCCACTCCGGCCGCCACTGCGGCCCTGGCAAGCAGGGCCACGAACTCCTTCTTTCCACCGGAGGCATCCCCTGCTCCCCCAGGAGACTGCACGCTGTGGGTCGCATCAAAAACCACCGGGCAGCCGCAGGCGGCCATCTCTTTTATGGAGCGAAAATCGACCACCAAATCGTTATAGCCGAAAAAACTCCCTCTCTCGGTGAGCATGATTCGCTCGCTGCCGGCCAGACGAGCTTTCTCCACGGCCAGGCGCATAAGAGACGGGGCCATGAACTGGCCCTTTTTGATATTCACCACGCGACCGGTCGCTGCTGCGGCACGGATCAGTTCGGTCTGACGGCACAGGAAAGCCGGAATCTGAAGGATATCAGCAACCTGGGCTGCAGCCGCTGCTTGCGCGCTTTCGTGAATATCAGTCAGCACGGGCAGGCCAAAAGCTTCCTTGACCAGACCAAGAATCTGGAGACCTTTTTCCAGGCCCGGGCCTGCCGGGCTGCCAGCCGAACTCCGGTTGGCCTTAAGAAACGAGGACTTAAAAATGTAAACCAGTCCGAGGCGCCGGGCCAGCTCCGCCATCTCCCCGGCGGTCTTGAACATGGTGTCCCGGTCTTCTACCACGCATGGACCGGCGATCAAAAACAGCCGTTCGCCGCCTCCCAGCCGGCGGCCGGCTAATTCTAGCGTTGCATGCGTCATTTCATCAAGCTCGAATCTTCCCCGGCCGGGTTTTCAACATACCTGAGCGCCGCGGCGACAAACTCCCTGAAAAGCGGGTGTGGACGCATCGGGCGGCTTTTCAGCTCGGGATGAAACTGACAGCCGATAAACCAGGGATGTTTCTTCAGCTCGATCATTTCCACCAACTGCCCGTTAGGGGAAAGTCCGCTGAAAACCATGCCTTTGGAGGCGAGCAGCTCCCTGTACTTATTGTTGACCTCATAGCGGTGGCGGTGGCGCTCGCTGATCGAGGCTGTACCGTAAACCTTGTGCACCAGCGTTCCCTCTATAATCTCGCAGGGGTAGGCGCCCAGGCGCATAGTGCCTCCCTTTTCGGTCACCTCCGCCTGTCCCGGCATCAGACTGATCAGGAGATCCTTGGCCTCTGGATTGATCTCGCTCGATGAGGCATCCTTAAGACCACAGACATTACGGGCAAATTCGATAATGGCGCACTGTAGACCCAAGCAGATCCCGAACATGGGAACCTTGTTGAGCCTGGCATATCGGATGGCCTCGAGTTTCCCATCGATCCCCCGTGAGCCGAAACCTCCCGGGACAAGTATGCCGGCAAAGCGGCGCAGCTTACGCTTGGCGTTCAAGCGGGTGATCTTCTCGGTATCCACCCAGGTCAGATTGACTTTGACATTATTGGCCACGCCTGCATGTATAAAAGCTTCGTTGATTGATTTATAGGCATCGGCCAGGCTCACGTATTTGCCGCAAATGGCGATTTCCACTGTGCGCTTTAAATTCTTAGTCCTTTTTATCATTTCCCGCCAGCGGCCGAGCCTGGGTTTTTTCGTTTCCATCCGCAGGTGAAGGGTTACCTTTTCATCGAGGCCCTGCTTTTCGAACAACAGCGGCACCTCGTAGATCGAGTCCACATCCATGGCCTCAAAGACCGCCTCCTGAGACACGTTACAGAAAAGGGCCATCTTCTGCTTCAAATCTTCGGCCAGCGGATAACTGGTGCGGCAAATCAGCATATCCGGCTGGATACCTATCTCCCGCAAGGCCTTAACGCTGTGCTGGGTGGGTTTTGTTTTCAGCTCTCCGCTTTTTATTAGATAGGGCACCATGGTGACGTGAATGTATAATACGTTATTGCGGCCCAGATCCAAACTGAACTGGCGGCTCGCTTCAAGAAAAGGCAGCGACTCGATATCGCCGACTGTGCCTCCGATTTCCGAGATTACCACATCCACCTTGCGCTTGAGGGTCAAACGCACCAGCGAGGCTTTTATCTCGTCTGTCACATGGGGAATCACCTGCACGGTGGCGCCCAGATAATCTCCCCGGCGCTCTTTGGAGATAATGGTGTCATAGATCCTGCCGGTAGTGACATTGTTATCCTGAGACAGCGATTCATCGAGAAAGCGTTCGTAATGTCCCAGATCCAGGTCAGTCTCGGCGCCGTCATCAGTGACATAAACCTCGCCGTGCTGAAGGGGATTCATCGTACCAGGGTCTACATTCAGGTAAGGGTCGAATTTCATGATAGTTACCGAAAGCCCCCGCGCTTTGAGCAGCATCCCCAGGGCGGAGGCGCAAATACCCTTGCCGAGCGATGAAACCACTCCGCCGGTTATAAAGATATACTTGACACCCTCGGTGTGTTTGATATAATCCCTTCTTATCTCAGCATATCTGGCCAAATGAGTGCCCTTTCAATTTTTTCTGTCTTATACAATCAATAGAAGGTTAATACGTTTTAATCAGCCCAGGGCGCACACACGGGTGTGTACTTACACAGACACGGGGATGGCATTTTTTTACGAATAATCCGGGACAAATGGATTTAAATTTAAAAAAATATAATTCGCAGCTTACCAGATTGCAAATAATTAAAAATTTGTTGTTTCCGATTTAACTGTCTATCAATGCGGAATATTCATTTTTAACAAAAAAAATTCCAGGATATTGAAAAATAATCCTGGCCCAAAAAACCTGATATGCAATCAGCAAAATATTATGTCCGCCGCTCAGGCCTTTCATGTGACTACCACTTTCACTCAAGCCCGAGCCGGCTGATAATTTGCTCCACACGCGCCACATCCTCCGGGGTATCCACACCCACGGAGATAGAGTGCTTCACACAGGCTGCATAAATCAAAAAGTCCGCCTCCAGGGCCCGGAGCTGCTCGAGACTTTCTATCAGCTCGAGCCGTGAGGGAGGAAGAGCGGTTAATTTCAGCAACACCTCCCTGCGGTAGACATAAAGCCCGATATGGATGGTGTAAGGGCTCTCTCCCCTCCGGAGACCCTGATCACTGACCGGAACCTTGCAGTAAGGGATCCGGCAGCGCGAAAAATAGTGCACCTTGCCGCCCTGACCCAGGACAGCCTTGACATTATTCGGATTATCCAGCTCAATTTGAGTCCGGGCCGGACGGACCAGGGTCGTAATGTCAGCTTCAGGGATTTCCTCGATCAGGCGCACCGCCTGGTCGAGGAAATCCGGCTCGAGCAGGGGTTCATCACCCTGGATATTGACCGCAACATCGAAACCGCTCTCCCGCCGCATGACCTCTGCCACCCTGTCAGTGCCGGTGCTGCAGTCCGCGGAAGTCAGGCACACTTTGCCGCCGAAAGCCTCCACACAGGAGACTATTCTTTGGTCATCGGTCGCCACAATAAGCCCGTCAAGCTTTAGAGCGCCTGCGGCCCGCCGGTAAACCCTTTCGATCATACTTCGGCCGGCTATCTGGGCCAGGGGCTTGCCCGGAAAGCGTGAAGAAGCGAAGCGCGCGGGGATAACTCCGAGAACTTTCATAAGAATGGCTGTCCTGAATTGAATGGCAATGATTTTTAAAATTAACCCAGGGCCTGCTATCTGTAAAGAACTCATTGAGGGTCAGCACAAGGGTTGACTTGAGGGATAAGATTTAATTACAATATACTTCCCTTCTAAATTCTAAAACATTGGAGAAGGTTAATAATTTTCAGGTTTTTTTGGCGAGGTTTCAGAGTTGAAAGTGATTCTGGCACAGACCGCGGGATTCTGTAAGGGAGTCCGCCGGGCGATGAACCTGGTGCTTGAGAAGAGCGAGCAGGAAAGCAGACCTTTATACACGGACGGGCCCTTGATCCATAACCCTCAGACTATCGAGATTCTTGAACGGCGAGGGATCAGGGTTTTAAACAAAGGAGAGCAGCCCGGACGCGGCGACATCCTTTTTATCCGGTCCCACGGTATTTCCCCCAAACGCCGGCAGGAGCTCAATTCTCTGGGAGTCGACCTTTGCGATGCCACCTGTCCCGATGTGGCTAAAATCCAGGGTTTGATCCGCCGGTATACGCGCGCCGGATACACCGTGTTGATCGTGGGTGATAAAAACCATGCCGAGGTCATCGGTCTTGCCGGAAACGCAGCCGATAAGGGCTATGTGGTGAGCGACCCCATGGAAGTCAAGGATCTTCCTCCGGCTGAGAAAGTCTGCATGGTGGCCCAATCCACTCTGGAACCGGAGCTGTATTCGCGGGTCTCCGAGGCAGTAAAGGCACGTTATGATGATGTTCTGGTGCTGGATACAATCTGCCCGAGCACCTACCGCCGCCAGGAAGAACTGAAAAAACTCGCCCGGTCCGCGGATGCAGTAGTGGTAGTAGGCGGCAAGAACAGCGCCAACACCCGCCGGCTGGTCCAGATCAGCAAAAGCCTGGGCACGCCTACTTTCCATGTGGAAACCGCGGATGAGATAGAAGAGAGCGAGATGCGACATTTTCGCAACGTAGCTGTGACAGCCGGCGCCTCCACTCCCAACTGGATACTGCTGCAGGTGGTGGACAGGCTTAAAGAGATCGAGCACGAAGGGTCATCCCTTACCCTGCGGCAGTTGAGAAAGGTTGGCCGGTTTATTGTCAAGGCCAATATTTTAGTCGCTTTCGGCTCAGCGATGCTTTGCTATGCGAACGCCCGCCTCATGGGTATTTCTTTGGGCTGGCTGCCCTACGCTGTAGCTTTCTGCTATATTCTAAGCATACACCTTCTGAGCCACCTCACCGATCAGGGGGCTTTCGAGGTGACCAGAACCCAGCGGCTGTTGCCCTATCGAGCCGAGGGGAAGATTTTCCTCACATTTGCAATCGTCTCCGCTGTCCTGGCTCTAGTGCTTACGAGCCTCAAGGGCCTGGTCTCTTTCAGTTTGATGTTGCTGCTCTGCGTGCTGGGAACACTCTACCGCCTGGATATTTCCGCACTCAGACTTCCAATCCGCGGAAAAGAATTTTCTCTGCGGCTTATTCCCGCCTCCAAGGATATATTCATGGGCCTCGGCTGGTCTTTTGTCACTGTTTTCTTCCCGCTCCTCTTGACCGGCCTGCCGATCATGAACCCCGCTTTTTTTCTTGCCTTTACCGTAACCTTTTTACTGGTCACTATCCGCTCGCTTTTCTTCGACATCCGCGATATTCAGGGAGACCAGATCGTGGGGCGGGAGACCCTGCCGACTATTATCGGAACCCGCGGGACAAAGATATTAATTCTTAGCCTGGCCAGCCTGCAGGCGCTCTTGATCGCACTCGGCGCAGCTTTCGGCTGGCTGACCGCATTCGGCTATCCGATGCTGCTTGTCACCGCTTATATCTGCCTCTACCTTTACCTTTTTCACCAAAGGGTTATCCACCAGGGTACTGGTGTGGAAATTATGGGGGATATGCAATTCATTCTGGCCGGTGTGCTGGCGATTCTATACCCCTGAGACCGGTCAATATTTTCTACAGGCTCGACTGGCAGGTTTATTTCCAAGGAAATTACAATCACACTTGACAATCTACCGGCCTGGGAAACATGTTTAAGAGGGGGTTGATGAACTCCTGCACTTACAAGCGGCAAAGCATCCGAGGTAAGAAAATAATTCATACTGGCTAAGCTTCGAGCAAGTGAAGCTCTGACAACCGATTACACTTCTGTCTCGATTAATCATTCAGTATTTTTATCTCCTAATCCCGAAAGGATCTTTAAAATGGGGGATATCCGTGTAAGAGAATTATCCACCAAGGACCGGATCAAGCAGGTCGAAGAGCAATTCAGAAGCTGGGAGGTAACCGGCGCCAAGGAAGGGAAAGCGGAAAAGGAAATACGCTTCATTACCATTTCGCGCGAATACGGCTGCGCCGGTTTTCGTATCGGCGACAGCCTGGCAGAGGAGCTTAATTCGAGAAGGGAAAAGGGGCTGCCTCCCTGGACTGTTTACGACCGGAAACTTGTGGATCAGGTTTGCGCAAGTCACAAGCTCAACCGGGTGCTGGTGGAGTCCCTGGACCAGCAGAGAAAGCATCCATTCAGTGATTACATCACAGGGTTGTTCACCGGTGAGCCGTCTTCGATCAAGGTTTTCAAGAAATGCGCTGAAACGATTTTTCAACTGGCTGCGCGCGGCAGGGTGATTATTATCGGCCGGGCTTCAGCGCTGATCACTGAAAAGCTCGCCGGCGGCCTGCATGTCAGGGTGGTTGCCCCTCTGGAGTGGCGTGTAGCCCAGGTTGCCGCCTATGAGAAGATCGAGTCAGCGACCGAAGCCCGCCGGTATGTGGAGCGATTGGATGCCGACCGGGGTAGATACGCCCGGGATTTCCTGGGGAAGAACCTGAAAGATCCGGATATCTATGATCTGGTGCTCAATCAGCAAAGACTGGGAGTCGATGGGATCGGGAAGCTGATACTGCTGGCTATGGAGCTTGGGCGCTAAAGATTTAAAACAGGCAGAATCACAGGCCACAGGGCGGTTACCTCTCAACACGGAGCTGCCTGGTCAGGGGCTTTAGGCAAGCGGAAGCTGAAACAGCAGCCCTCGCTCTCGCGGTTTTTCACCCAGATTTCTCCCCCCATGGCAGTGACCAGCTCGCGGGAAATGGTAAGCCCTAAACCGGTACCTTTTACACTCTTCACGGAAGAAGCCCGCCGGAATTTTTCAAAAACAAAGGGGAGCTCGTCCTCCGGAATGCCCTGACCGGTATCAGCCACATCCACCCTGACAGTTGGGCCATCTTCAACCGAATACACATCAATACGGCCGCCCTCGCGGTTATATTTCACCGCATTGCCGATCAGGTTTGAAACCACCCTATCCAGTTGTATGCTGTCCCCCAGAACACGGACCTTTTCACAATCCGTGCTGAAACCTGCCTTGAGATTTCTATCACGGATTTGAACCTCGAAAAGCTGCAGAGTGCTCTGGAGCAAATCATTGATATTGACTGTCTCGATACAGAGGTTCAGCTTGCCGGCTTCCAGCCTGGAGAGGGTGAGAAAATCCTCGATCAGCATGTTCATAGTGTCGCAGCTTTTGACGACATTGGAGAGCAGCTTGTGCTGTTTTTCGCTCAAAATCCCCAGCTTGCCGTCAATAATCAGGGTGGAACTCCCCAGAATAATTCCCAGCGGATTTTTAAGATCATGGGTGAGCATGGAGATAAAGTCCTCGCGCATGCTCTCGATTTCCCGCTCTCTGGTCACATCCCGGAACACTGTAACCGTGGCGACAGGATGCCCCTCCTGATCTTCGATCACCTGCAAGTCTGGACCGGTCACCGGCACGCTCTGAATTTTGTAGCAGCGCTCTGCATAGGAAAAATCCAGGCTCTCTTCGCCTTTTTCCATGCGTTCCAGTGAGCTGCGGACAGCCTGCGCCACAAACCCCTCACCCACCAGCTCCTCAAGGGCGGCCCCTCCCGGTGCGATGTCTTTCGCCCGGACAAATCTCCTAAGCAGCTGCTCATTAGCCAGGAGAACCTTACCAGTCCGGTTCAACACCACCACCGCCTCCTCCATGCTGTTGAGAATGGTTTCGGTCTTGCCGCGTTCCGTAAAAAGAAGAGCCTGATATTCTTTGCGCAGCTCTTCCTGCTTCTTTTCAAGCTTAAGTACTTCCCCGCAGACAGCATCCCGGGTGAGGCGATAAGAGCTCACCACTTTATCTACCAGCGCCGAGGTCTCCCTGTCCGGATGATAGGAGTAGACAGCAGTTTCCCTTTCACCCTCGCGGACCAGGAGCTCTTTTTCGACCAGTTCCTCCAGATCCGAGGTCACATCCTCGACCTTGCGGTTAAGCCAGCGGGCCAGGCCTTCCGCATTATCCAGAGTAAAAGGATGCTCGTAGTAGTAGCTTATTATTTCCAGTTTCAGGACTGTATTGGCTACGTTTTTTAAAAAATTTTTAACCGCATTATCCAAGGCTCGAAACTTGCTCTCCAAAAGCGGTCAGAGGTTTGGGCTGCGGGAGGATTATTTAAGGGACTGGTTCTGACGCTGCCGCATTTTACGGGTCGCCTCGACCCAGCGGGTGGCATCGGCTAGTATGTCCTTGAGCTCCACTGTCTCCACAGGAGCAGTTCCTGTTCCACCCATCACATCCACCCTTTCCTTGAACTTGGTCTTGACCTCGATGCCGGATCTGGTGATCACATATTCCTGAATCGCTTTGTCGTGATCTGTCTCGCGCATCTTAAGCAGGGCTATGGCCCTCCTGATTTCACCATCCAGCTCGACATATCTCAGGAGCACCAGGTTATCGAACAAGCCCAGGGTGCGGCGGCTGTTAATTTCAAAGGAGCCGAACATTTTATCCACTTCAAAAGTAAAAACGCTGGTCACTCCATGCGCTGAGAAAAGACGGAGCAATGTGCCGAGGTAATCGACCAGGTAACTCTGGTCTTCGATAGCCTCGATCAACTGAGTCAAGCCATCCACTGCCACCCGGGGTGGCTTCTCCTTCTCGATGAGAATTCTAAGCTCTTGGAAAAGCTCATCCACTGAAAGATCTATTGAGTTGTAATATAAGTGAGTGAGCATCCCATCTCTGAGGTAATTTTCGAGATTCACCCCGAAAGAGCGGCTGGCGTTCAACAATGCAGAGCGCGACTGCTGAAAGGTCAGCAAGAAGGCGCTCTGTCTTCTTTTAAGGCCCTCGTGCAGGAACTGGGTAGCGAACACAGTTTTGCCGGTGCCGCTGGAGCCAGCCACCACAGTGGCGCTCCCGTCCGGCAGCCCGCCCCGGCACATTTCATCCAGTCCCTTGATCCCTGTACTTTGGGCGCTGAAACCCTCCGGCCTCTCGCGGACCGGCTCAACTGCCTGCGTAACCGCGCACACCGGATAGACTTCCAGGCCGGTGTCAGCGAATTTCAATGTATGCTTGCCCGAAATGTGTTTCTGTCCTCTGGACTTGATAACTTCCAGAAACCTCTCGCGGCGGTGTTTCTGGCGCTGTTCGTAGGAAAGGCGCAGTACTGTGTCGGCAATGTATTCCTCAATGTTTGCCCCTTCGCTCTCTGAGCCCTCGATTTCCTTGATCAAGACCGCAGTTGTGGTGAGCCGCATAAGGCCGGTAAGGAACTTGCTCAACAGAACCCGGAGCTGCTGGACATTTTCAGTGATCCTGCGGAAATGGGTCACCGAATCGACCATGATCCGGCTGGCACCGATGCTTTTAAAAAGCCGGGTGAAGCCGCTTTCAGGCTTTAGAAGCATATCTCTCACTGCCTCCGGAGAGGAGGGAATCACCCGCAGGAGGTTTTTGCTTTCCAGCTCCTGGAGGTTCCAGCCGAAAACCAGGGCGTCACGGTACAGCTTTTGCGGCTCTTCTTCAAAGGTGATAATTATCCCGGGTTGGCCGTAAAGGAGAGCCCCCTTATAAATGTACTGCAGTCCCAGGGTGGTTTTACCAGCGCCCGGGGTTCCCTCGACCAACAGAGCGTTGTCCGGGATAATTCCACCGTAAAGAACTTCATCGAGCCCGTCAATTCCGGTTTTGATTAATTCCACATCAAGCTCCAACGAGATCAGTTCAATGCTCCGCAAGCCACCAAAGCTTCAAGCGCCACTCTGTCCTGGACATCGATACCATAAGCGCCGCTATCACTCCTGGCCATTTCCCCGATTCGTCTGGGCAGCACATATTTAGGACTGCCGCCTCGCGCCTTCTTATCGAGATAAGTGAGCCCGACAACTTTTTCGGCCTTTGTTTTCAAGGCTGCCAGATCCACAGGCAGACCCAGGCGGCCAAGGAGCTGACTCAGCCTGTCAGCATCGGCTTTGGGAAACAGGCCCATCCGGACTGCGATCTCCGCCTCGACCGCCATCCCGCAAGCCACCGCCTGACCATGCAGCCAACTGTAACCGGAGAGGGCCTCCAGGGCGTGTCCTACTGTATGGCCGAAATTCAAAATCTGGCGGAGGTTGCTCTCACGTTCATCCTTCTCGACAACCATAGCTTTTATCTGGCAGTTTCGGGCGACCATATCCGCCATCACCTCTTCCCTGAGGGCAGTCAATTTTTCCAGGTTCTCCTCGATAAAGCTGAAAAGAGCCGCATCGAGAATTACTCCGTGTTTAACCACTTCGGCCATGCCGGCGGTCAATTGCTCCGGGTCCAGGGTGGCCAGAACCCGCGGATCAATAATAACAAGAGAGGGCTGGCAGAAAGCGCCGACCAGGTTTTTACCCCAGGGAACATTCACTCCTGTTTTCCCGCCGATCGACGAGTCAACCATGGCCAGCAGACTGGTCGGTACCTGAACAAACCGCACGCCGCGGGCGTAAGTGGCGGCGACAAAACCCGCCAGATCACCTGCTACGCCTCCGCCCACAGCCACAACAACCGTATCCCGTCCCAGACTCGCGGTGCACATCCTGTCCTCGATCCGGGCTTTAACCTCGCGGTTCTTGCTTTCCTCTCCAGCCGGAAAACTGATCAGCTCAGCAGTGCGGCAGCCCAAAGCCCGTAAATGATCGAGCAAGGGTTTTGCATAGAGACGGTCTACATTCGAGTCGCTCACCAGGGCAAAAGCATAATGGCTGAACCTTTCGGCAAGCAGAACTGCCGCTTCATCGAGCAGGCCGGCCCGGATCAGAATCGGATAGGAATCATCGATTTCTTTTTTTAGCCTGACAAAGACTTCTTTCATTTTTCGTGGGGCCGCAATCGGGGAGGGAAATAAAAAATATGCAACACAAAAAACGTAAAAATTTTCCCTTTGCCAGAAAAGCGGGAAAAGAAAGGGAGGAAAAGGAGCATACGGTATTAATCGATTATTTCTTTCTCACGGGCAGTGAAAATCTGGAGGCTATCCGCTCCTTTACTTTTCGCTCTTTCTCTGGCGTAGGCCTCCATCTCCTCCAATTTTTGATCATTATGCAATGGTTCGTGGTGAAAGAGGGCGAGCTTTTTTACCCCTGCTTCAATTGCCCAGTCCACGGCATTATCCGTGCTGCTGTGCCCCCAACCCTTATGTGTGAGGTATTCTTCCGGAGTATAGGCGGCATCGCATACCAAAATATCGGCACCCCTAAAAAACTCGATAAGCCGGGCATTCTGCTGCTCCACGATAGCCTTAATATCCTCGGTATCGTCCTCGGCCAGGTCACTCCCTGCGGCATCGTCCATAATATTATAGTAAGGCTCGTGATCTCCGGTGTAGACAAAAGTCTTCTTCCCATCAGTGATCCGATAGCCTAATGTAAGCACGGGATGGTTCATATAATGGGATTGAATTTTCAGTTTTCCCAGATTGAACTCGCCTTCTTTGAGCTCATGGAAATTCAATTCTGCAGCCAGTTGCGCAGTGGAGATTGGAAAGTAGCTGTAATCCATTTGACCGGCGAAGATATCCTCGAGTCTTTTCTCGTAATGCAGAGGGCCGTAAATGTCGATCTTGGTTCCTGGAATAAAAGCCGGGATAAAAAAAGGAAATCCATTGATATGATCCATATGTGTATGGGTAATGAAGAGGTTTACCTTCAGCGGCTTCGGCAGTTTAAGCAGGTCCATACTCAGCTCGCGGATTCCGGTGCCGGCATCGAGGATAATTATTTCGCCCTCGAGCGGGATCTCATCAGCCCCGATCAACTGCATAGAGGAGGTGTTACCGCCGTATTTAACCGTTGTTGGACCAGGGGTCGGTATCGATCCTCTGACTCCCCAGAATTTTACTCTCATTACTCCCCCGACCTGTCAGATTGTAAAAAGATTGAAGCTTTTTCTATTTCCTCCGGCAGACTTTCCAGGATTGTGCCAATTTCATTCTCACTCAAACCCAGGTAATCATAAACGCCTTCGTTCCTTTTTTCGTAAATGCTGTCGTCTGAGTTGGAATAGCCCTTCTGATTGACATAGGTGTTAGCCAGATGAATAACCCAGGTGAGCTGGTTTTGGTTGTCCGCAGGGTAATGATGGTAGCGGGTCGAGTTAATGAGCGACTCCCTCAGGGCCCATTTCTGGGCTAACATACTGCCCACTTCAGCGTGATCAATCCCGATAATTTGAGATTCGGCATCCCAACTGGTAAGCCCCTTTTCTTTCGCAACCTGGATGGTTTTTGAAAAAATAGCCGGGACTGCTAAAGCCAAAACCAGCTTTCCGATATCATGGACCAGACCGGCCACAAAAAATTCCTCTGCGGTCTGGGGGTCCGGATTGAGTTTCTTACAGATCAATCTGGAGGCGATCCCGGTTCCCAGGGAATGTTCCCAGAAGCGGTGCTGATCGAAATTCTTGATCATGATCTTGTTTTTAGCCATCTGGCCGATAATCGCACTGCTCAAGGCGAGATTTTTAATAGTGTTGATACCTAAGAGCACAACTGCCTGCTTTAAAGACACTTTGTTCGGCAAGGCAAAAAAGGCGGAATTGATCAGTTTAAGAACCTTAGCTGTCAAAACCGGATCCATCTGAATAACAGCCAGGATATCTTTGGCAGATGAGTTGATATCATTGGCCAGCTCTATGACCTTACCTACAGTGGTTGGGAGGCTCGGCATCTTTTCAATCGAAAGGATAAGCCTGTTTTTTATCCCGCTGTCTAGCGCCATATTTAAGCTCCAAGGAAAAAGCCATTCTCTCTGTTTCAAATATTCACTATTAACCGCTCTTCAGTCAATATTAAAATTATACTTATTTTACTCAATTTTTATAAGTATTTCAAGTGGTTTGTAACTCTAGTTCCCGGCCAAACTTCCAATCATTTTTTCTGTGCTGTCTCTAAAATAGATTTCTTCTCGATCAAGATCTCTGTCAATTCGGGCGGAGCAAGGATCCTGAACGGAAAAATACTACCGCACCCCATACCAGGACTTATATGAACCCGACAGCCCTCCATCAAAACTATCCCGGCAGCGCTTTTTCTTTTCGCATCGCTGTGTGTGGCCACTGCCCCCAGAAAGGGAATGCGGATCTGGCCGCCATGGGTATGCCCGCACAAAACCAGATCGGGCCTGAAGGGCTGAATAGATGCCAGGCGCTGCGGGCTGTGTATTAAAACCATTCGCAGGGCCTCGTGATCCACACAACCGTAAAGCGGTGCAGGATTGTCTCTGTCCGTGGAGGGATCGTCAATGCCGAAAACCTGGTATTTTCCGCCACCTTCAAACAGTCCTGAGGCCACCTGGTTTTGCAGCACGCGGATCCCGTTGTTCTGGAGAGCGCGCACCAGAAGGGTTATATCCTTCTCCTGGCAAAAGTTTAAGTGGCGACCTTTTAAAGCGGCGCCAAAAAATATTCTAAACCACTGGTAAGGATTGTCGGCCTTAAAAAGAAAATAATCGTGGTTGCCCAGGACCGCATATTTGCCATAGCTGGCCCGCATCCCTTTCAGAGCCTCGGCCAGCGGCCCGATGCCTGAATCATTATCGGTCAGATCGCCGGTAATAAAAATAAAATCCCACTGTCTTTCCGCTAAAGCTTCAAAAGCCTTTAGACTGCCGACATCAGAGTCCTTAAGATGGATATCGGAGATATGCAGAATGCTCAGCGCATTCTCTTCGGCGGATGCCCGCTCATTCCCGGGCAGAAGGTTTACCGTGCGAAAGCGAACCTTACGGTTGCGTACGATATCATAGACCAGGGCGATCACCAGAATAGAGACAGCAAGGACAATGCTTGCGATCAATATCATTCTCCAGACTAGTACTATGTAACATTGCTATTTTCGTATAAAGATATTATATTCATGGTAAATCCCAAAGGAGGGTTTACCATGAAGCCACGCTACCGTGTGACGTTGACGGACCAAGAACGCCATGAACTCGAAGCTTTGACGAAGAC
>DATKXY010000170.1:0-17132 GCA_035528795.1 archaeon
GTCTTCGTCAAAGCTTCGAGTTCATGGCGTTCTTGGTCCGTCAACGTCACACGGTAGCGTGGCTTCATGGTAAACCCTCCTTTGGGATTTACCATGAATATAATATCTTTATACGAAAATAGCAATGTTACATAGTACTAGAGTATTTTCGACATGGAAGATAAAGTAACTAAACACGCAGCCGTGTCAACTTTTGTGCGGGAGCGGGCAGGGGGCGAGAGGATGGTAACAATCCACGCCCCCGCGTGGGGGGCGACCCCGCGCAAAAGATCGAGATCCCGGCTGATTTCAAGTTTCAATCCACGCCCCCGCGTGGGGGGCGACTCATAGGCTGCATAGACAGCAGCACCGCTAGAATGTTTCAATCCACGCCCCCGCGTGGGGGGCGACGGAATTATCGGAGGTTCATATTATTGGCATGGAGAGTTTCAATCCACGCCCCCGCGTGGGGGGCGACACACCCTGCCCGAATTGAGGCCGCGACAACTCTCTGTTTTTTTTTATGGAGGTGCGGCATGAGCGTAAAAGTAAGAGAACGGCCAACGAAATCCGGTGTTTGGTGGGTATTTATAGACCACCAGGGCAAGCGTAAAGCAAAAAAGATTGGAAGGGATAAAAAACTTGCTATGGAGGTAGCTAGGAAGATCGAAGCAAGATTGGTACTTGGGGACTTCAATCTTGACGAAAGAACCGACCACAGTTCTAAAGCTCCATTATTTAAGGAATACGCTCAGATGTGGCTCGAAGCCTATATCAAGGGATTGAGGCGCCAATCAACCTATGAGCGGTACAAAGACATTCTAACACGTCACCTGTACCCTGTTCTGGGGAGCAAGCCGATTGATCAGATTAAACGCGGTGACATCCGGGACGTGCTTGTAAAATGCAACAGGGAAGGGAAATCTCGTAGTATAATATGCCTGATCCGGGATGTTTTGAGCGGAGTCTTGGGATATGCACTGGATGAGGAATTAATATACGCCAACCCGGTAACAGGGATAATCAAAAAGCTAAAGCTCGACCGAAACAGGAAGATAGAAGTGGTGCCTTTAAGCGGGGATGAAGTTGTGCATATTCTTGAGACTTGTAATAAGCATTACCCGGAATACTACCCCTTCTTACTTTGTGTTTTTAGGACTGGAATGCGCCTAGGCGAGCTCTTGGGGCTTCAGTGGAGCGATATTGACTGGGAGGGTAAGTTCATCGAAGTTAAACGGTCTTACAAAAACCGCCAGATAAGCCCCACTAAGACCGGAAAGACCCGCCGGGTGGATATGTCTGACCAGCTTTACGAGACGCTCCAAAGGCTTTATACACAGCGGAAAAAGGAAGCTTTAGCAAGCGGCAGAGGCGAAGTAGAAGAGTATATCTTTCAAATTGATGGACATCCGATAGCCCAAAACAGCGTCCGGTACATCTGGAAACGCGTTCTAAGGCGGGCAAGAATTCGTGAAGTTAAGTTCCACGTGACCCGGCACACCTTCGCCAGCTTGCTTCTCAGCAATGGAGAAAGCCCTGTTTATGTGAAGGAGCAACTGGGCCATTCGAGCATTGATATCACTGTTGACATCTACGGCCATCTTATCCCCAGCAGCAACCGCGAGGCAGTCAATCGCCTTGATGAATCCGCAACTTTCCGCAACCTATGCGCAACCACTCCAAAATTAAAGGCCGCAAACTCCTAAGGTTTACGACCTTACAAGGATATGGTGCCGAAGCCGGGACTTGAACCCGGACGGGACGAACCCACTGCCCCCTCAAGACAGCGTGTCTACCAGTTCCACCACTTCGGCATAATATTTATTTATTCTGGCTTGGCTGGTTTTCTGCAGGAGCGGCCTGGGATTTCTCACCCTGGAAAAGATCCTCACCCGCAGGTTGGGCTACCGGAGCCGGCGCCACAGGCATGGGCTTGCCCGTCAGATTTTCCTGAACCACGCTGCGCGGTCCGGAAGAATAACTGAAGAGCAAAGCCAGCACGAAACTGCTGACTAAAAAGATAGTCCCCAGTACTGTGGTCGCCTTGCCCAGGAAAGTTGCGGCGTGGCGGCCTCCGAAGACAGCGTCAGTGGTTCCGGAGCCGCCGAAAGCGCTGGCCAGACCGCCTCCCTTTCCAGCCTGCAAAAGGATTACCACTACTAAAAGAAAACTAATAAAAATATGCAGTATCAACAGGACTGTGAGCAAAATGCGCCTCCAAATGCAATTGATCGGTCTGTTATAATAATCTTGACAGCTTCGACTGTCAAGTGTTTTAACTCCCGGCTTGGTAAAGAACAACAAAAAATATGCAGAACAATTTAACCTGATGCAGGCCTGGATTATAAAGTCTTAAAAAGTGATCTCGGAAACCCCGTGAGATAGTCCATTTCCACCATAATCTCAAAGGTAAAAAGACTTCATGCCTTGAAATTCACTAGCCGCAGGAAGCTTTCCGCAACAAGCGATGCTCCTCCCACTAACGCTCCATCGATATTCGGAGCTGCCATCAGTTGATCGATGTTGTCCGGCTTCACACTGCCGCCGTACTGGATAGTAACCTCTTGCGCCACAGCGCTGCCGAAGCTGTCCGCGATTATCCGGCGGACCAGCTCATGCACTTCCTCGGCCTGTTCGGGTGTGGCGGTCTTTCCGGTACCGATAGCCCAGACAGGCTCATAGGCCACTACCACGCTGAGCATTTGTTCGGAGCTCAGTGAGGGCAGGACCGCGTCTAACTGGCGGGTAACGACCTCCAGGGTCTTTCCGGCCTCGCGTTCCTGGAGCAGTTCGCCGATGCAGAATATGGGCCTGAGACCTATCTCTAAAGTAGCCAGCACCTTGCGCGCGATCAGCTCATCTGTTTCGCCGAATATATGCCGGCGTTCGCTGTGGCCCAGAATGACAAACTTGCAGCCGACATCTTTGATCATCCCGAGACTGATCTCGCCGGTAAACGCTCCCTTTGGCTCATAGTAAGCGTTCTGCGCGGCGATATATACTTTATCGGCTTTTGAGGCCAGTCCAACCGCCTGGGCCAGGTAAGGGGCCGGGGGGGCGACAACTACGGTCACACCCTGCCTGGGTTTGTAAGAGGAGAGCAGTCTGGTGAAAAAATCTTTCAATTCCGCGGTGGTGTGGTTCATCTTCCAGTTGGCCGCAATGATTTTCTCTCTCAATGTTTTACCCCTTTAAAATAATTAAGGTTAAAGGTTGGTCCGGGTAATCAAGTGAAATCTTTGAAAAATGTTATCATTTTACAAAAAACATCACTTGATTTTCATAACGCCATGAAAATCAAAAGGTTATTGCAGGGACGGTTCGTGAGCAGCCCCACAAAGCTCTAAATGTCAATATACAAAAATCAAGCCTCGTTCAGCGCTGCCACTCCGGGCAGGATTTTGCCCTCGAGAAGTTCGAGCGATGCTCCGCCGCCGGTCGAGATGTGGGTCATCCGCTTGGAGAGGCCCATTTTCTCGACAGCGGCTACACTGTCTCCGCCGCCGATAATAGTCTGCCCGCCGCGGTCTGTAAGCTCGGCGAGTATGACAGCGATCTTCTCGGTGCCTTTAGCGAGCTCCGGTATCTCGAAGACCCCCATCGGCCCGTTCCAGATCACTGTTCTAGCGTTTTTTAAGACCTTTGAGAAAAGCTCGACAGTCTGCGGGCCGATATCCAGGGCCTCCTGGCCTTTTTTAATACCATCGGCCGGCACTACCTCGAGAGCCCCCACTGTGCGGCCGGCGAAATCGAACTTGTCGCTCACCACGCAGTCAACAGGCAGAACGAGCTTATCTCCCGCAGTCTTGAGAATCTCTCCGGCAAGCTCCACCTTGTCCTCCTCGCACAGGCTGTTGCCGATTTCAAGCCCTTCAGCCTTGAAGAAGGTATAAGCCATACCCCCGCCGATAAGCAGCTTATCAACTTTGGGCAGCAGGTTCGAGATGACATCGATCTTGCCGCTGATCTTGGCCCCGCCGAGAACAGCCACAAAGGGGCGCACCGGGTTGTCGACCGCGCCGGCCAGGTAGCGCATTTCCTTTTCCATCAGGAAACCCGAGACTGAGCTTTTCACAAAGCGGGTCACGCCCTC
Source organism: archaeon (assembly GCA_035528795.1). Taxonomy (GTDB): domain Bacteria; phylum Gemmatimonadota; class Glassbacteria; order GWA2-58-10; family GWA2-58-10; genus DATKXY01. The sequence goes on from DATKXY010000170.1 coordinate 4,073, forward strand.
GGTGGAGGCGTGGGCCCGGTGGGCGGTGCCGAAAGCGTCGTTCGCATAGATATCCGCCAGGGCTGCGAGCTTTTTAGCGAACTCGAGATCATTCTTCTCTTCTTCCTTGTAATAGCGCAGGTTTTCAAGGAGCAGAACCCCGCCATTGGGGAGCGAGGAAACCGCCTGCTCCACTTTCTCGCCGATACAGTCATCGACAAAGCCGACTTTCTTGCCGATCAGTTTGGAGAGCACCTCTACACAGGGCTTAAGGCTCATTTGCGGCACTCTCTGGCCTTTGGGCCGTCCCAGGTGGCTCATTAACACCAGGCGCCCGCCCTGACCCAGGATATACTCGATAGTCGGTACTGCGGCGCGGATACGCTTGTCGCTGGTGACCCGCTGGTTCTCATCGAGCGGGACATTGAAATCGACTCGCATCAGGACTCTTTTGCCCTTCAGGGCGACATCTTTCACTGTAAGTTTATTCACGACTGTGACTCCTCAAATAACTGGATGCTTTGGATTATCGAACAAGGGGGCAGCGGCTGTTTTCGGCCACTGCCCCCCGGGAAAGCTTGCGGCCGAGGTGTTTCCCAACCAGCGGGCTAGGAGAAATCGGCCTTTACGTTTCGAATAAAGCTCGAGCTGACTCTCAGGACATTTTTTTCAGCAGATCGATACAGCGGCACGAATAGGCCCACTCGTTATCGTACCAGCCGAGTACCTTGACCAGATTGTCCCCAATGACACAGGTTGCCTGGGCATCGAAGACACAACTGTGAGCGTCGCCGATAATATCGACCGAGACTATCGGGTCCTCGGTGTACTCGAGGATGCCTTTGAGTGTAGTCTCGGCAGCCTTTTTCATGGCCGCGTTGATTTCCTCTTTGGTCGCGCTCTTTTTGAGGATTGCGGTCAGGTCTGTGAGCGATCCATTAGGGGTCGGCACACGGACTGCCAAACCGTCCAGCTTGCCGTTCAAATCCGGGATCACCTTGCCGATAGCCCTGGCGGCGCCAGTAGTGGTGGGAATCATTGACACTGCAGCTGACCGGGCGCGGCGAAGGTCCTTATGCGGCATATCGAGGGTCCGTTGGTCATTGGTGTAAGAGTGGATCGTGGTCATCAGACCGCGCTCTATACCGAACGCTTCATGCAGCACCTTGGTCATCGGAGCCAGGCAGTTGGTGGTGCAGGATGCGTTTGAGACCAGAATGTCGCTTTTGGTGAGATCCTTGTCGTTGACACCCATCACGACCAGTTTTACCTCACCGGTTTTGTCCTTGGGCGGCACTGTGAGCAGCACTTTCTTGGCCCCGGCCTTGATGTGCTTTTTCAAAAGCTCCGCGGTGGTAAAAATCCCGGTCGATTCGACAATGATCGATGCTCCCAGCTTGGCCCAGGGTAAATTTTCCGGCTCTCTTTCGCACATCACCGGAACTTTGACCCCGTTCACCACGATTGCTTCACCCTCTGCGCGGACCTCTCCCGGATAGCGGCCGTGGGTCGAGTCGTACTTGAGCAGGTGCGCAAGAGTCTTGGCATCGGTGATATCATTCACACCGACCACCGCAAAAGATCCATCGGCCATGGCAGCTTTGAAAACCAGTCTCCCGATCCTGCCGAAACCATTGATACCGATTTTGATAGCCATACTTTCTTTCCTCCTTGAGAAACGATAGGGTTGAGAGTTTCGGATAAAAAAAATATCAAGCGCGGGCAAAGGTGAAGCCGAGAATTTTTTTTGCACCCGCTTTTTTCAGAGTGACCGCACAAGCACTCAACGTGGTTCCGGTGGTCATTACATCATCGATTAAAAGGATTGAGCGGCCGTACACTTTCGCGGGGTCAACCACACTAAAGGCCCCGGCTACATTGGCCCTCCGTTCTTCCGGCTTAAGCCTGGTCTGCGATCTGGTTCTGCGCGCGCGGATAAATATATCGCTCACCATTTCCTTGCCCCACAGCGCCGAGAGCGCCCCGCTTAGTTTTTCGCTCTGGTTGTATCCGCGCCTCATCTTGCGCCAGCGGTGAAGAGGCACTGGAACAAGGATGTCCGACTCGCCGATCAGGTCCCCGGCCCAGGGAAGTGCGGTCATGATTTCCGCGCAAAACAGCGCCAGACGATGGAGTCCCTGGTATTTGAAACGGTGGATCAGTTCGGGAACCGGGCCCATAAACCAGGCTGCCGAACGCACGGTTTCAAGCTCGGCGGCAAGTCTCCCGCAGGTGATGCATTTTTTATCTTCTTCCTCTGGAGAGCCGCAGCGTGGGCAGCCTTCCGCAGAAAGCAACACCAGGCCTTTAAGGCATGTCTGGCACAAAACTATATCCGCACCGCTCACACTCCGGCCGCAAGCCATGCAGCCGGGGGGATAAAACAAATCCAAAAGCGAATCTGCCGCCTGGAGGCCAAGCATAAGTTCAGGCTCCCGCAGTTTTGGACCTCAGGCCTGATACTATTAAATAAACGCCGAATAAGAATAGAAAAATACAGATCAACTGGTTGTTGGTAAGCGCAACCGGAGTCCGGATCAGGAACTGTTCGGGTTCATAATAGCGGAAAAAGTCGACTGTGAAGCGCGCCATGCCGTACAGTACCATCAGTGATCCGAACAAAACTCCGGCTGGCGGAGTTTTACGCTCGATAACCAGTAGAATCAGAAAAATAATGATTCCATAAGCCGAGGAATAAAGTTGTGTCGGGTGAATGGCCTCGTGGAAGTGGCTCCCTGCAGCGGAATTTACAGGGAAATGCACGCCCCATGACAATTCTGTCGGCAGGCCGTAGCAGCAGCCGTACATAAAGCACCCGACTCTGGTCAGAGCTATGCCCAGGGCAATCGAGGGCGCGAGAATATCTGCCATTAACTTGAAACCGATACTTTTCGCTTTAAGATAAAAATAACAGACCAAAAGACTCAACAAAATTCCACCCATCATCGACAGGCCGCCCTCCCAGAGGTAAAATACGGCCAGAGGATTCGCCGAGTACTGCTCCCAGTGGGTTATCACGTAAAAAACCCTTGAGCCTATAACAGCCGACAGGAGAATGTAAAAAGAAAGGTCGAGCAGTACGGCCTGATCGATCCGGTGAGCTTTCGCCCTCCGCTGGGCCAGAAAGTAGCCGGCCAGAAAGGAGACAGCCAGCATCACACCATAGCTTTTAATCTCGAGCGGTCCAAGCTTTAAAATAACCGGATGCAATAATTCTTCTCCAAAAGATATGAGCGCACTTTTTCTGGAAGCAACAAGATAATGAAATTAGCCGGTCGAGTCAATAATTGGTGTTTTTTTGTTGTTTTTCTCATCTCGACAGACAAGGAATCCATGTCATAAAAAATATCCAAAAAAAATGAAATTATTTTGACTGGTTGTGAGTCTTATTGATAAAGGAATTTTTCTGCGCGTACGCATAACTTTAACCCGAGGTGTTTTAAAAATGAAAAAGTTGATGATTTTAGGTTTGGCGGTCCTGGTTATCGGACTTTCTGTCTTTTTCTTTGTCAGAGCAAGATCAAACGGTAAGGGGAAAGAGTTGACCCGCGTGCCGGTTGAGCAGGGAACGATAGTGGAGAAAGCCCTGGCGATCGGCGAGATCGGTCCGAAGCACGAAATAGTGGTCAAGTCCCAGGTTTCAGGCATTGTGGAAGTTCTTTACAAGGATGTGGGGGACAAGGTCAAGAAGGGCGAGCCGCTTATGTCGGTGAAACCCGAGCCTACTCCCATAGAGCTTGCCGATGCCCGTCGGCAGCTGGAGCTGGCAGGGCTCAACTCCAAGAACACAGCGCGCGAGCTTGAGCGGGCCAGGGATTTACTTACAAAATCCCTGATTGCCGAACAGGAATTCGAGCGTCTCGAGAAAAACTATCAGGAAGCCGATCTCAGACAGTTGCAGATCCGGGAAAGACTCGAGCTTATGGAAAAGGGAAAATCCATGATCGGGAACAGGAATGTCGAGAGCATCATCCGCGCGCCGGTGAGCGGTATGATCCTGGAGCGGCTGGTCAACATGGGCGACCCGGTTGTGCCTTTGACTTCCTACCAGCCAGGCACTGAACTCATGAAGCTCGCCGATATGGAGGATCTCATTTTCTCAGGCACAGTGGATGAGATCGATGTGGGCAAGCTCACCGAGGGCATGCCGGCCCAGATCTGTATCGGCGCCCTGCCTGCCGATACCCTGAACGGCCAACTCTACTTTATCAGCCCGAAAAGCCGGAAGAAAGAAAATGCCAATGTGTTCGATATCAAGATCAGGATAACCGGCAAAGGTGCGAATGTGCTCAGGGCTGGCTATTCGGCGAATGTGGATGTAATTATCAAAAAGAAAGAGAACATACCGACCCTTCCCGAGAGGCTGATCACTTTCCGCAACGACTCGGCGTTCGTGAAGATCATGGGGCCGGACAGCACTGTGGTGGAGAAGTCCATAGTGGTCGGGCTCTCCGACGGTCTCAAAGCCGAGGTGGCGGAAGGTCTCGCCCAGGGTGACATGGTGATCGAGGAACCGCCTAAAGAGATCAAGTAAGATCCAGCCTGATGGCGAAAGGTTGAATCGGATTTTGCAAATTGCTTTAGATGATAAATTAACTCTATGATATTTAATAAGATACCTTTTAATCTTAATAAATTGGTTTAGGTCTCTATGTATTACTTCAAGCTGATCGGACAGTTTTACCAGGACATGAAACGTCAGAAAATGCGCACCTTCATGACTGTTTTCGGCGTCTGCTGGGGCACGATTGCAGTGGTGCTGCTGCTTGCTTTCGGCGTGGGCGTGAAGGCTAATTCATTTAAGGCAATGCACGGTCTGGGGACCAACATTCTCATTTTCGGCGGCAACAGGACCACCAAGGCTTACCAGGGCATGGGCACCGGACGGTGGATCCCGAACCGGGAAGAGGACATTGCCCTGCTTAAGGAAAAGATTCCGGAAATGGAGCTTATCACTCCCGAGGCCGGTATGGATGTAAAAATGAACTACAAGCGGGAGACACGCAATGTCAGGTGCTCCGGCATCTACCCGTCATTCGGGGAGCTGCGGAACCTGATCCCGGAGCAGGGGGGAAGGTTTATCAACAGGCTGGACATGGACAAACAACGCAGAGTGGTGTTTATCGGCAACGAGCTGAGGGATGAGCTGTTCGGCAAGGGATCCAATCCAGTGGGGAAAGTTGCTTATCTGAACGGTACCCCGTTCACTGTGGTAGGCGTAATGCAGGATAAGGCCCAGACCAGCTCTTACGGGGGAAGGGACAAGAACAATGCTTATATGCCTTATTCCTCTTACAGTGCGACATTCGGCAGAAGAAATATCCAGCGCTTTATCTGCAGGGCGGCTGATCCAGTGGACACGCCGCGGATGAAAAAAGGGATCTATGAAGTTCTAGCCAGGAAACACAAATTCGACCCTGCGGATGAGGAAGCTGTCTTTATGTGGGATACTACCAAGGGTGAACAAATGCTGAGTTATTTTTTCCTGGGATTTCAGATTTTTCTGGCCCTGGGCGGTATCCTGACAATGATTGTCGGCGGAATCGGTGTGGCCAATATCATGTACATCGTGGTCCGGGAGCGCCGCAGGGAGGTGGGGATCAAAATGGCCCTGGGAGCGACTCCGCGAACCATCCTGCTTCAATTTATGGTCGAGACTTTCCTGATCGTGGCAATTGGTGGAGTGCTGGGTTTTGCGTTCTCATACAGTGTGGTCGGTATTTTCCACACCCCGCTTTTGAAACAGGCGACAATCTATGTCGGCTATCCCCAGATCAGCTCCCTGGTATCCATGGTCACACTGGCGATAATCGGAACGATCGGGTTTGCTGCTGGCTTCGCCCCGGCGCGGCGCGCGGCCAACATGGACCCGATCCAAGCCCTGGAGTTCTGAGATGCATATAGTGATGCAGTTTTTCCACGAGCTGAAAAAAGAGAAGATGAGGATGTTCCTCACAATCATTGCTATCTGCTGGGGCAGCGCGAATGTGGTGCTCATGCTCTCGGTCGGCGAGGGGCTGCACAGACAACTGGGAAAGGGCATGCGGGGCATGGGCCAGAACATAGTCGTAGTCTGGTCCGGCCAGACCTCGAAGCCTTTTGCGGGTTTCGGCACAGGCAGGGAGATGAGTCTGCTCGAGGATGATATCGAAACCATCCGGCGCAATGTACCGGAGATCGCCCAAATCAGCCCCGAGTATGCAAGGTGGGACAATGTTCTCAAGGTAGACGGACGCACTTACTCGGCACTTTACAGGGCTGTCTATCCCTGCTATCAAGAGATGCGGAACCTGGTACCTGAGCCGGGAGGAAGGTTTATCAACGCTCTCGATATGGAAAAAAATCGCAGGGTTATTTTCCTCGGCAACACGGCCAGGGACAAGCTGTTTCCGGACGGTGAGCAGGCGGTGGGTAAGACCATAATGGTCAACGATATTCCATTCACAGTTATCGGTGTGCTCAAAAAAAAGCTGCAGATCTCATGCTACTTTGGAAATGATGAATATGCGGCATTTATCCCCTCCTCCACTTTCCGCATGATATATGGCAGGGAACAAGGCATGAGCAACATGATATTTCTGCCCCGCACGCCGGAAGAAACCGACAAGGCCAAGGAAAACTTCTACCAAACCATGGCGGCAAAGTACAGATTCGATCCCCAGGATAAAAACACATACAGCATGTGGGATACCCATGAGACTGGTAAAATCCAGGACATAATCACTCGGGGGATACAGATTTTCATCGGCTTTATCGGCTGCCTGACCCTGCTTATCGGCGGTATCGGAGTGGCCAATATCATGTATGTGGTGATCAAGGAGCGTACCCGCGAGATCGGGATCAAAATGGCGGTTGGCGCCAAGCAGCGCTACATAATCGGCCAGTTCGTGACCGAGAGCCTGCTCACTGTAGCTATCGGCGGTCTTTTAGGCATAGGGCTGGTGGCAGGTCTGGTCAAAGGCATTCAAATGGTGCCTATCAAAAACGAGGCCATGGATTTATTGGGCAAGCCTGTGTTCAGCGCTTTGCTTGCCCTTGTCTGTACCACGATTTTAGGTTTTATCGGCCTTATGGCAGGCATTTTCCCGGCAAGGCGCGCTTCTTCAATTGATCCTGTGGAAGCCCTGCGTTACGAATAATAGGAGGAGCAAAGTGGTCACTTTCGAGAATGTATCCAAGGTTTACAACATGGGGGCCGTGAAAGTGAAAGCCCTTGATGAGGTGAATATCAAGATCGACGCCGGCGAGTTTGTCGCTGTGCTCGGGCCTTCCGGCTCCGGGAAAAGCACGCTGATGAACCTGATCGGCTGCCTGGACACCCCGACCGATGGCGTTTACCGTCTGGACGGCGAACCGGTGCAGAAACTCAAGAAGAACGATCTGGCCGAGATCCGCAACCAGAAAATCGGCTTCGTGTTTCAGAATTTCAACCTGCTGGCCTATGCCACGGCACTCGAGAATGTCGAGCTCCCGCTGATCTACGGCAAGGTCTCAAGCAGTCAGAGAAGACGGCGCGCAAAGGAGCTTCTCGAGCTGGTCGGCCTGGGAGACCGGGCCACCCATAGGCCGAGCGAGCTTTCCGGCGGTCAGCGCCAGAGGGTAGCCATTGCCCGGTCCATGGCTAATGACCCTGAGATAATCCTGGCCGATGAGCCTACCGGAAACCTGGATTCGAAATCAGGAGCGGAAATAGTGGAGCTTTTCGGGCATCTGCACCAGGATGGCAAAACATTGATTGTGGTAACCCACGATCAAAAAGTCGCCCGGTACTGCAAGCGGGTGATAACCCTTCTGGACGGTAAAGTGGAAAGTGACCAGGCGGTTGAAAAAACTGCCTTTTCAGTCCCTGCTTTGGTATAAGGAGCATAATATGAAGTCTTTTTTCCTTTTTTTTCTCCCCATAACATTCTTTTGCCTGATAGCCATCCAGCCATGTCCCACGCTTATTGCCGCAGAGTCATTTGAGGAAGAGTTTGCCCGGGAAATCGAATTCGAGCCCGGCGGCAGTTTCAGCCTGGACAATGTTTGCGGGCGGATCGAGGTTTCAGGATGGGACCAGAATAAGGTGCAGATTCAAGCGGTCAAGAAGGTCAGTAAAGTTTCCAGCCAAAAAAAAGCACAAAAGTGGCTCGATAGAATAGAGATCAGGATCGATCAGGAAGGCAGCAGTATCAAGATCGAAACGAAATTCCCCAAGAAATTCTCTCCCAATTTAAGAGATAGCGAGTTTGAGAGACACTGGTTCCTCAAGACTTTGTCCTGGTTATCCGACTTCTCTTGCCGCAAATCCCAACTGGAAGTGAACTATAAAGTAATGCTGCCAAGGGTCACGGATGTAAATTTAGACAATAACCTGGGAAAAATAGAGGTCCGCGACCTGGAGGGTGATATCACTGCAAAAGTGGATCTGGGTGAAATAAGGATGTATGAGCTGACAGGGAACCTGAAAGCCCAGGCGGATTTAGGCAGTATCACCATGGAAGGGATTAATGGTTCAGTGACAGCTAATACGGATCTGGGTTCAATTTCAATGGATTTGGAGAAACTGGACCCGGATCAAAATATTAAATTGTCCTCGGAATTGGGCTCTATTTCCCTTGGACTGCCTCAAACCATTGCAGCGGACCTGGATCTATCCACAGAGTTAGGCTCTATAAAGCTGGATTTTCCAGTAACTGTCCAGGGAGAAATTTCAAAACACCGGGTCAAAGGCAAGATCAACGGCGGCGGGCCGCTGATAAAAATAAGCACTGAACTGGGCAGAGTTAAAATAAAAGAATTATAGAGCCCTATTCAGCCTGTGCCGGAGGGTTTTTATTGCAGTTCTGTTTTCATGCCGGAATTTTTTAAACCTGTTAATTGTGTCCTCAGGCGGACATGAGAGTCTATAAATATTTGGAATCCTGGCCGGTCTAAATATTGAAAAGCCGTTTTTCAGAGCAAAAGACCGCTGATATTTGTCCTGCGCTGGATAATCACATTTTAGCTTACACTATCTTGATAGTATCAAGAAGGAAGACATGTCGACAAGTAAGCATTTTATTCTTTGTGGTCTTTCAACCATCTTTTTAATAACCGGACAGGCAAAATCTCAAGGCCCCAAAACAGCATATTTTTACAATCCCGCAACCGAACTTCCCTGGGCCTCGTGCAACATCTGTTTCGATGGAGGTTCCAGGCAGAAGATTCCTTTTTTACCTGTAGTGAATAGTGAAAAAAGAGCCCCGTGCGGTTCAGAAAGATACAGCAAAGACATTGATGTCAAAGGTACTCTTGTTTTCATCGGCAACGGTATTGTAAAGGAAAATGAGTGGGATAGCTACGATGGCGTAGATGTTAAAAATAAAATCGCAATGTTTTGCTATGACTTCCCTGACAGAGTTCACGCAAAGTTGGAAAGTGAAATTTCAACAGAAGACCGGATTAATGAAGCCATATCACGAGGTGCCCTTGCCGTTGTACTATTTTCTTACATAGAGCAATACCCCTTTCTAATTTATCGTGACATGAATGGTGAAAATACGCCTGAAATACCGGTCGTGACCATAAACAAAAATGGAGCACAGAGTATTTTCGAAAGTGCTTACCTGGATTCTGCAGATATATTCAATGAATGGAAAAATAATGGATCTGTCAGGTCGCATGCGCTTATAACGAAAATGGCAATCAGCATTGAAAGTAAATTTAGCCGGATTGAGACAGAGAATTTCATCTTCTTTTTCCGCGAGTCATACATCTCCAGAGAACAAATAGAGAAACTGGCGGATATTAATGAGAAGTCTATCGCTTTTAATCTCAATCTTTTCAAGAATGACAAGCTTGTCTGGCGCAAAACGTTTACTGCTTATTTCAGAGATTACGACTCAAAACTTTTCTTTGTTCATCATTGGGGTAGGGGCTTTTCGTCCGGGGGCAGCACTTATATGGTTTATGACGGGGAAATACCGGATTATGGACTTGCCGTGCACGAAAACGCCCATGAGCTCATTAACGGCAATTGGGGAAATTCCACCTCATTCATGGATGAAGGTATAGCCATGTACGCCGAAGCGCAGGCTGTTGATAAAGACAAAAACCATTTACAAGTTATTCAATACTTAAAACAGGGTGAGCTGTTTCCAGTGAAAGAGATGCTCACCTTAGATATCGGTAGCTCGAATAAGACACATATCGCCTATCCTGTATCCGGGTCTTTTATTGAATTTCTTATAAGATCGTATTCATTGCGTCATCTCAAAGAAGCGTTCAAGCTCGAGATACGCCCTGAGGAAGAAAAAAGAAATGAGGATACTTGGATAAAAGTTTTTGGTAAATCTATTGATGAACTTGAAAAGGAATGGCTGCACTGGTTAGATGGGCAGTATGGCATTCCGGAAAAGGTCATTCGCAAACATTAAAAACCTTATAGCTTAAAAATATGATACTCATATATCTCTAAAACCAATTTTACAGAAAATTTATGCCTTAACTTAATTTCCGGGGCTCAATTATCGTTTTATTGTTTGAATCTCCGATCATTCCCTAACCAACCTACATTCTTTATTGACAGGAGAAAAAATGAAGTATTTCACCTGTTTTTCTGTTTATTTTTTGATCTTTGGCCTGTTGTTTCCGGGACCGTCTAATTTAGCCGCCAGCTCATTCAAGGAAGAGTTTAACCGGGAGATCTCTCTCGAGCCCGGCGGCAGTTTCAGCCTGAGCAATGTGGAGGGCAGGATCGAAGTCAGCGGATGGGATGAACCAAGAGTACAGATCAATGCAGTGAAGAGAGTATCCGGATTTTCAAGCCTGGAAAAAGCTCAGAAATGGCTGGATAAAATAGAGATCAGAGTCATTCAATCAGGCAACAGCATTGAGGTGGAAACCAAATATCCGAAAAAAACAGGCAACGGGTTCAGTCTGAGCGATATATTTGATGGAGTAAAGAGGCTGCAAATCCAAATGGAAGTCTCGTACAGGGTCAAACTCCCCAGGCGGACGGATGTAAGATTGAAATCAGTGGATGGCGATATCAGCCTTGCAGAAGTGGGAGGCGATATAAAAGCCGATGCAGTAGACGGCTCGATCGAGATGCGAAAGGTAAGCGGAGTTTTGAAAGCAGTGACAGTGGACGGCGACATAACCATTGATCAGCTCCAGGGCTCAGCGAACTTCACCACGGTCGACGGCAATCTGAATGTGAGTTTGGACGAAATCGGGCCAGGCGGGAATATGAGTTTCACCACTGTAGACGGTAATGTCACTCTGGCAGTCAAACCTTCCCTGGCAGTGGACATGGATATTTCCACGGTTGACGGCAGGATGAACGTGGACCTGCCTATTACTGTCCAGGGGGAGATCACGAAAAGGCGGATCAACGGTAAAATCAACGGAGGCGGGCCGCTGATTAAAATAAGCACCGTGGATGGCAATGTGAAAATTATTGAGATATAACGTTCCAGCATGCGCAATCCGCAGATAATCGGTAAAGCGGGACGTGACAAAGAGTTCAAAACAGAGCTCATTTACTTTTCAGGGGAGTATAAAATGAATAACTCTTGCCGTTTTATACTCGTTTTTTTCTGCATGCTGACTGCTTTATCTGCAGCCAGGCTCCCGGCTGAGGCCCGGATCGAGGATGTCCGCAAGGAAAACTATTTTTTCTCCTCAGGCGGCTCTCTGAGTCTTTTCAATTTCAGAGGTCCGGTCAAGCTATTCGCCTGGGACAAGGAGGAATGCGAGCTGGTGGCAGTGAAAACATTCAGCGGGGAGGAAAAAGGTGAGGAGGCCAGGAAGTGGCTGGAAAAAGTAAAGATACAGATAAAAAAAGAAGGGGACCGAATCGAGATCTGCACCGTGTATCCCGAGGGAAATATTAATGTTGAAGGAGAATTTAACCTCGATTTCGGTGAGGGGGAAGAATACGAAAGCCGCGGCATAATCGAGAGATTGACATACAAATTGATGGGCTTTCTTGGCGGAGTATCAGAGTTGATTACCGATATATTGGTTGAAAAGTATCCTGTAGAAGTGGCCTATGAGCTTAAACTGCCCAGGCGGACCGATGTGACCGTGAAAACAATATTCGGAGATCTCGAGCTGGAAGGGCTTGACGGGGAAATTTCGGTAAACGTGATCCAGGGCATGATCGAAATGAAAAGTCTTTCGGGTAAGCTCAAAGGTCAGTCAGTAAACGGGGATTTTAACCTGATCGACCCGGCCGGGCGTGTGGAGGCGAACACAGTCAACGGCTCGATTACTGCCCGGCTCGGCAGGATGAAAGAGCTGGAGAGCCTGAGGTCAGGAACGATTAACGGAAATATGACTTTCGAGCTTCCTGAGGATGCCGACGCGACAGTGAAACTATCTGCCGTTAACGGTGAAATAGAGATCAGAGAAGGTCTATCTTTCAAGGGCAAGATAAGATCGAAAAAAGTCGAAGGAGTTTTTAACCAGGGCGGACCGAAGCTTGAAGGGGTGGCGATAAACGGCTGGATAGAGCTGAAAGCTTTATGACAGGCAGGCCTGATTTAAAATTAATGACAAGAAGCCGAGGGAGGGCCGGCAAAATGTCAGCCTGATATTTTCCAAAGAATTCAAACCTTTCCACAAGAGGAGATTCTTTTCTTATAGAAATGAAAAGCAAAGCGTATGAGTTTATTGTTTTTTCTTTAACTTTATTCCGATGCCCAATTTCCAAATAATAAAATCGGGCAGGCTGGCTTTTTCGGTAGTGACCCTATAATAATTGAAAAATATCTATTGTTTGCTATCTTATTCACTTAATCCGAATTATTCATAAAACTTGTCGCTGCTCCAGACCATTATGAACAAACGACAACCGGAAGTTTTTTAATAACCTTTTGGAATTCAGGAGCCAGGAGTCAGAATTCAGAATATTTTTGGAAATGATCACCAGAGTCTTTTAAACTTCTGACTCCTGTCTTCTGGCTTGTAGGGGCATAGCATGCTGTTTGGTAAAGACACATGGGTTACACTCGTTCGGACACATAGGTAACACTTTTTATGTTTTATCTGTTAAGGCATCTAAAGAAGGATATTCTCCGAGGCGAGCGTAGCGAGCCGAGGGGAATATCCTTAT
>DATKXY010000171.1:0-29787 GCA_035528795.1 archaeon
TTCGTTTCAACCGCTTTAACTGACGCTGCCTCGGTTAACTCAGGCATGTTTCGAGGACGTCTACTCATAGAGGCACCTCCCATAAAAGGGTTGTACCTCAAATATAATTAAAACTCATCTTGAACGCAAATTGGTATAAGACAATAGATCCTGAGCTGATTGAGCATGGGGCTCGCCTGGTTGCCCAAAGCCGCCGCCTGGTGGTTTTAACCGGCGCGGGAGTCAGCGCTGAAAGTGGCATCCCTACTTTCCGTGAGGCGAGTACCGGACTCTGGGCCAGGTACGACCCGCAGCAGCTGGCTACAGTCGAAGGATTCCTTGAAAACCCGAAGCTGGTCTGGGAATGGTATTCCTACAGGCGGACGCTGGTGGCCGGGGCCAGTCCCAATCCAGGCCACAGGGCATTGGCCCGCCTGGAGCAAATTCTCCCCAGTCTGGTGGTGATTACCCAGAATATCGACGGTTTGCACCGCCGCGCCGGCAGCAGCCGGATAATCGAGCTCCACGGCAACATAAACCGGGTCAAGTGCTTTCGCGGCGATGAAATCTACGAAAACTGGTCGGATGAGGATTATAAGGGTGAGGTTCCCCCGCGCTGCAGCAAGTGCAATTCATTTTTAAGGCCTGATGTAGTCTGGTTCGGCGAGTCTCTCCCGGAGAGAGAAATCGGGGAAGCATTCTACAATACCGAGAACTGCGACCTGATGCTTGTGGTGGGCACCTCCGGACAGGTGCAGCCCGCAGCGAGCCTCCCGGCTGCTGCCAGGCACAAGGGGGCAAAAATACTGGAGATTAACCCCCAACCCAGCGGGATCAGCTTTTTGGCAGACATTTTACTCCAGGCTAAAAGCGGAGATATCCTTCCCGTACTAACGGAAAAGGCAGAAAAACTGAAAGAGCTGGAAGGTCGAGAGGGCACTCCGGAATAGCTTTGCGCATGCCGGAGAACCCCAGGGGACGGTGGGGATTGTTTTTGAGAGCTCAAAGGGCTGGAGGGCGTGTTTTACAGCACACATCCGGCAGGATAAATCCTGAGCGCGGGAGGATGTTTATTATTGATTTGATACAGGAGTCTTCCGGTTCAAGCAGCAGATAAATCAACCATTAAAGATCTGAGATTTCCAGCCATTATACGCCTCTTCTCCTGCCTCTACCGCCGAGCAGACTTTGTTCTTCCCTCCTTTTTTTGCCATATACAGTCCTTTGTCAGCCATAATCAGTAGTTCCTTGGGATTCGGCAGGTTATTATTGTCCATGGCGAATGCTCCAAGGCTTACGGTTACTTTAAGATTTCCCTCTGGGGACTCGATTGCTGTCTTTTCGACATTTTGCCTGAGTTTTTCGGCCAGCAATAAGGCTTTATCCAGGGTGGTATCCGGCAGGAGCAGGACGAATTCTTCTCCCCCATAGCGAGCGACGATATCTGATCCACGCCGGGAGTTTCCGAACACCTCGGCGACCCTGAAAAGAATCTCATCGCCGAGATGGTGGCCGTAAGTGTCATTGAAGTTCTTAAAATCGTCGATATCAGCGATCAATAGCGAGAGCGGCTGGTCGAGACGCTGGGCACGGCTGAACTCCCGGTTCAGATTCTCCATGAAGAACCGGTGGTTGTATAGCCTGGTAAGCCCGTCAGTGATCGCCAGAGTTTCGAGCTGCTTGTTGAGATGGTGCAATTTTGTCAGCAGAAGATCTTTTTCCTCTTCCACCTTTTTCCTCTCGCTAATATCGACAACACTAACCAGCATATTCTTAAGTTCCGACTTTTCTATAGGCACGGAGAGGCTGACCAGGGTATGGATTTTCTCACCCTGCAGGGTCTGCAGCACTGTCTCCTCATGATATGTTTCGTGACCCGAGGCGATCGCTACGATAATTTTACTAAGACTTTTATAACTTTCCCTGACAAAGAACCTGTGTATCGGCCCCAGTAAATCTTCTTTAGTTTCGCCCTTGAAGAGCTTTATTCCGGCATTGTTAATATCTACAGACCTGATAGTCCGGGCTGCATCCCTGGCGAATTCAGGATTATGAGCCGCATAGTCCTGCCAGTTATTGATTCCCTGGTCTTTGAGCTGCTCCAGAGTGGATTTGAGGTGGCTGTAATCCATCTCGATCAGGCCGACTTCAGCAGTCTGGAATATGGTGCGGTATCTTTCCTCGGATTCACGAAGACGCTCCTCGGCTTTTTTACGGGCGGTGATATTCCGTTGGATGGTCAGCGCCCCGATAACCTTATTGTTGTCATCGAAAAGAAGGTTGGAGTTTATTTCAACATCAGCTATAGAACCATCCCCACGCTTGACTTTTACCTCCTGGTGCCTCACTTTGCCGCCCTTCCCATCCGGGGTGGGCACCATTTTGGAGACCAATTCGAAATATTCGCTGGTGTACAGGTCGAGCAGGTGCATCGCTTTTAGTTTACGCTTAGAGGTGCCGAAAAACTCGGTGGCCATTTTATTGCAGTCGATAATCTGGCCCCGGGTATTTACAGTATAGTAGACATCCGGGGCCTTGTCGTAAAGGGAGCGGAACTTGTTCTCGCTTTTTTTCAATTGCTCGGTACGCTGGCGGATCCGGGCTTCCAGATCTTTCTTGGCGATTTGAAGCTCCTGGATCAGCTTCTTGTTTTGCAGGATGATCTTGCGCCGTTCCAGACCGTTTTCCACCACAATGTTGAGTCTGGCCAATTGCACTGGCTTGATCAGAAAGTCAAAAGCGCCGAGTGAGATGGCTTCAAGAGTCATCTCGATAGTGGCATGGCCGCTGAGAATGACC
The DNA here is from genome assembly GCA_035528795.1 of archaeon. Lineage (GTDB taxonomy): Bacteria > Gemmatimonadota > Glassbacteria > GWA2-58-10 > GWA2-58-10 > DATKXY01. Next base: position 2,779 of record DATKXY010000171.1, read on the forward strand.
GTAATAGTGTCCGGCGAGTTGTCTTTGACCCATTTAACCAGCTCAATCCCGTTCATGTCAGGGAGTTTGAGATCAATCAGCAGCAGGTCGTAAACATGACCGTTGAGTTTATCAATGGCCTCCGCCCCTTTCTGGGCGATATCAACATGGTAGCCCTTGCTGGAAAAAAACTCGGAAAGGAGCTGTACCAGACTCAGGTCGTCTTCTATTACCAGAATGAAATATTGACTGCTCATAACGACTTTTTGCGTAAAAGATGAATAATTGGGTCCATTGCACGCCTTTTTCAAGGCCGGAAAATATCCAGCAGGGTTTCCAGGCTGTACTTATTACGTTTAAGCGCAATCTCGCGCAGGTCTGCCAACTTATGGTGATATGTGGGTCTTTCGCGGTGATAGACAATTCCCACCGAAATACGGTTTTGCTCGACCACTACCCCGAAAGCCCCGTGGTGGTCTGTGGGGTCGTAGGTGGAATCCTCTTCGAGGTAGTGGAGTTTTTCTTTGATCAGGGAAAACTGTTCTTTACCGACATAGGTTACACAGGGACTCAGAACCTGAATGAAAGAGAAGCCCTTATGCTGGATTCCAGCGACTATCATCTCTGTCAGATGTTTGGGATCCCCTGCGAAAGAGCGGGCCACAAAGGAGGCTTCGCAGCCCAGCGCCAGACCGATGGGATTGATCGGCGTCTCGATACTCCCATAGCGCGAAGTGGTAGTGATCATTTGATCCGGCGAGGTGGGGGAAAGCTGCCCCTTGGTCAGACCGTAAACATTGTTGTCCATCAAGATGTAGGTAATATCTACATTCCGCCGGCAAGTGTGCGGGAAATGCCCGATGCCGATAGACAATCCATCCCCATCCCCGCCCGCAGCGATCACATTAAGATCAGGATTGGCCAGCTTTGCCCCGATAGCGATCGGTAAGGCACGGCCGTGAACGGAATTGAAGCCGTATGTCTTCAGATATCCGGGCAGGCGGCTCGAACAGCCGATCCCGCTGAAAATCATCGTGTTCTCAAGCCGTAGATTGAGGCGGGAAAAAGCCTGACACAAGGCATTAAGGACGCCAAAATCGCCGCAGCCTAGACACCAGACCGGCTTGAGTCCGCTCTTATAGTCCGCCGGCTTGAGAGACTCCTCTAATACTTTCTCCACTGGATTCATCTTTGAGGTTCCTTCCGGTATGTCTAAATTAGTTTTTTAATCTGTTCGATTACTTCTGTGACTGCCAGCGGTTTTGCACCGCTGCGGCTGTAATGCGCAGTGCCCGCCGGCAAATCGATCTGAGTTTTTAAGAAATTGAGAAACTGCCTGGAGTATGAAAGCTCGACAACCAGCAAGCGCTCGAGACCCTCGAAATAGGGTTTCAATTTGTCCACTGCCAGGGGGAAAAGGACCTGCGGAATCACGGCACTTACCGCATATCCATCAGCGTTGAGAGTTTCCACGGCCTCGCGTACCGCGCCTTTGTTCGAACCCCAGGCAATCACTCCGACCTTGGCATCCGGCGGCCCGTAATGCCGCATGAAATTAACTTCCTGGGTAATAAATTTCAGCTTACGGTAGCGCTTCTCGTTCATTTTTTGATGGATAGCGAAATCTGAGGTGGGATTGCCCCTTTCGTCATGCTCGATTCCAGCCGCCCGGTAGATCTGGGGGTCCAGGCCCGGTATGCTCATTGGGGAGACGCCGGTTTCGGTATCCGCGAAACGCTTGTAGTCCTCGGCTGAGCAATTATCTGGGCGTAGCCTTTCGTAAGGACGGAATTTGGTCAGATCGGGTTCGCCGATAGAGGCTTTACAATGGCCGATAAACCCATCGGAAAGAACTATCACCGGTATCTGGTATTTCTCGGAAACATAGAATGCTTCACGCATCACCTCGAAACAGTCGGCGATATCGGCTGGGGCCATGACCACCCGGGGGGCATCCCCGTGGCCGCCGAACACTGCGAGCATCAGATCGCTCTGCTCGTGTTTGGTGGGAATACCTGTGCTCGGTCCCCCGCGCTGCACATCGACTATTACACAGGGTATCTCGGCGATCGAGGCGAGTCCTATCAGCTCGATCATCAGGGAGAGCCCGGGACCGCTGGTAGCGGTCATGGCTTTGGTTCCGGCAAGGGAGGCGCCGAGCACCATGCCCAGGGCCGCCATCTCGTCCTCGGTCTGGACCATAATGCCGCCGAAAGCCGGCATATGCACGCTGAGAAATTCCATGATTTCAGAGCTCGGCGTGATCGGATAGCCTGCGAAAAAACGGCAGCCGGCCAGGAGCGCCCCATAGGACACTGCATCGTTTCCGGTCAATATCAACCGCCCCCGGCCCTTTTTTACCCAGGACTCGAGACGGAGCTGAAAAGTCTCGCTGATATTTTGCTCTACATAATCTTTCCCGGCGAGATAGGCTTTAAGGTTATTCTCAGTCACCTCAGGGCCTTTACGGGCGAACATTTTTTCGATTGATTTCCGGAGCTGCTTATCCGGAATACCGAAAAGCCTGCCCAGGGCTCCCAGGGCGACCATGTTGCGCGCCAGTTTAGTGCCGGCCGCAGCCATGGCCAGCCTCGTCAAAGGCAACCGGTAAATCTTCTTTGGTTGGAGACCCACCAGCGGCCGCTCCGGCTCAGGCTCTCCCTCATCACCCTCCTCGATCACCACACCTTCGGGATTAAGCATCAATTCATTGCCAAAGCGGGGATAATCTTTCCAGTTGAAGGCCAGAAGGACATCGAGTTTATCCGGCTGGGCAGCGACCTTATTGCCGCTGATACGAATCTTGCATGCGCTCTCACCACCGCGGATCTGGGGTCCGAAGCTCTTAAGCATCAGGCACTTAAGTTTTTCCCGGGCGGCTGCCGAAACTATGGCTTCGCCGCAGACCATCACCCCGTCCCCGCCACTTCCTACTATTCCAAGATTTAATTCTTCCTCGATCATAAAATAATGCCCTCCGGTAACGAATGATAGAGCTGCAGGAGGCTCGAAAAACCTGAAGTCCCTTTTGAGAAGAAAAACTCTTTCTAATTGAGGGTTATCAAGGAGTGTGGAGATTAAAAAAACCAAATTTAGTATATAACATTAGTTGATATATCGCAACATTTTATTATCCCGTCTGTTTTACTTTAATTGAATCTGCAGTCGGGACGAGGCCCTTCGTTTTTCAATAATCCTGACGGTTTTTCCTGGAAAATACTCTCAGAGAAAAGCGGTCGGATACAATTGGTTACTACATGGAGCATTAGACCGTTATTTCCCATATTAACCCCCAAAAATGCCTTCCAAAGCTGCCTTAACTGGACGAGACTGTCCTGCAAGAATTTTGTCTCGAACCAGGTGAGACTCGTGCTTTTCGTACTCTCCTAGAATCCGGGCAATTTTCTGCGTCGACTGTTACTACCAAGGGAAATCAGGCATTGTTCCTGCGTGCTCTTCTTACGAAACTGATTAAGATCGGTGGGAAGGTGGTAAGGCATAGCAGGCATGTTACTTTTAAGATGGCCGAGTTGTTGCTGTCAGCAGAAAGATATTTGCTGAAATCCTGTCCGGATCGAGCGATTGTGATGTTACCAGGGGTAAAAACTACATGTCGAGGATGAAATGAGGCAGAATAGTCTCTTCTTTCCTGCTCAGAGCAATAAGACCATTGCTGCCGCTGCTGGAGACGGCTATCTTAGAGTGAAAGTCAATAAAGAATCTCCTGGTTCAAGCCCGGAGAGTGTAAAACCTGACTCCGGAATCAAAAAAGCAGGCTTAAACAACGTCTATCAATTTTGATATGGGTAATATTTTGGATAATATAAAGATATTAATCCAGAGCCTGTTTCTGCTGTTGTTATCTACCCCGGTTCTAGCTGTGCCTGTCCTGGAATATTCCCCGAAGGACCTCGATTTCGGTATGGTGCAGGTGGGCCAGCCTGCTGTCCGTTATTTCAGCGTTTACAACAGGGGCACAACTGACCTGATAATATCCGGTCTTAGCTGGGGGGGCTGGGGCCCCCTGGATTCTCTTGTTTTCGAGCCGAATGAGGGAGTTATCAAACCGGGAGACAGCCTTAATGTAAAGTGCATCCGGATCTGCTGGCAGGCTAAATCCGGTAACGACCGTATAGGAATATTAACCAATATTACTCCTGATTCCTGGCAGGCCGGGCCGGCATATGTATTCAGTGTCACCGGCGGGCAGCCTTTAACCTGCATACCCGATACGATACCTCTGAGCACAAGGATACAGAAGGTCACCATAAAAGGCACGGTACTCAATGTTCTTGCCTTTAATCCGATTACTATATCCTACCCCGATTATCTGGAGATGGAAGTCCTCGAAAGATCGGTTGATTCGGTGGTGGTATCGCTCAAGTGCCTGTCGGAAGCTCCTCTTATCAGATACCAGATCCGTTTCCACAAGAATAATGAGCAGGTTGAAGGCATATTTTTCCAATTGGCCGCCGCTGTTCCCGAGCTGCGGTCGATCAGCCCCCGCATCTGGCAAGTACCGTCAGCCGCGGATACTTTCCTGGTGCTGGGCAAGGATTTTTTTTCATCGACGACTTTTTCTTTTTCAGACGAGAATATAAAGGTTTTACAGTCAATACTGCTGAGTGACTCATTGGCCAGTCTGGTCGCCAGTGTGGAGAGAGGTATTTACGAAGGCCTCTATTCCCTGATTGCAAGTAACGGTGTCAATACAGCCACCCTGGATTCCGCTTTGAGATTGGAGTACGAACCGGTCAGGCTTTCCATTGATACTCTCGACCTGGGTTCACTTCTGGCGGACAGTGAACTCCGGAGAAAAATCACTGTTTACAATAACACTGATACCACTATAACCGTGGATACGGTTTTTTCCAGCGACAGCAGGATTTTGGCTGTCGCCTCCTCAGCGGCCGGGACCAGAGTGCTGCCTCCCTTTAATGCTTTTGAGGTGGAACTCGCTATCGCTCCAACCCAGGCCGGGCTCTATCGCGAGTCGGTATCGGTTGTCTGCGGCGAGGATACCGCAAGAGCCTTTGTTACAGCCGATGTGAAAGAAGAAGCCGTTCCTGAACTAATGGTGGAACCGACCGCTATTGACCTGCCCAGGGGTTTCGTGGACTCGGTATTCGAAGCCGGGATTTTTGTCTTCAACACCGGCACCGGTGAACTGTCTTTTGAAATCAGCGCGGAGTACCAAAGCGGAGATTTTTCCGCATTACCGGAATCCGGCAGCCTGGTCTCGGGTGACAGCCTGAAAGTATTGCTGCAGTGTACTCCCCGCAGGGCAGGCGGCGACAGCCTGACAGTAATCATAGACAGCAATGATCCGGCATGCCCGCAAAAGCGTGTGACCCTGAGGCTGGAGGCTATCGCAGTCGAGCTGGGTAATGGTGTCTGGAAAACACTCTGGGGAATTGCCGTTTCCACGACCGAGCTTTATTTCGGGGAAATACCTCTCGGCACCTCTTGCCGTAAAGGTTTCGTCTTGAAAAACACCACGGACGAAATAGCGACGGCGGTGGTACATATCGCGGCTGTCGATAATTTTAAACTGGAGCCGGATTCGCTGTATAACCCGGAAAAAAAGTGGCTCGAGCTGACTTTACAGCCTGGCGAGATATTTCAGGTATGGGTCGTATTTACTCCGACTGAAATAAAATATTATTCCGAGGATTTGAATACCCCTGCAGGTGCGACCATGGACATCATTATGACAGGCGCAGCGGTCGGATGGCGCAGCCTGGGTAATGCTCCGAAAATAGAGATGGAAAAACTCTCCCTGGATATGGGGATTCTCAAGACCGGCAGGATAAGTCAAGGGGCTGAACGCGAGTTGCTTATTCGTAACCAGGGCAGCGCCGAACTTCGTATTGCCGGGGTATTCACTTCATTACCAAATATCGGAACCAATATCTGGCGGGAGAGTATTCCGCCAGGCGGCAGCTACAACATGAGGGTGAGTGCAGGAAGCGGAGCTGAATACTGGTACGATAGAGTCTCGTTAATAATCAACAGCAATGATCCGGTCAATCCCCGCCTGGAATTGGAACTCAGGGCTTTCTGCATTGACGAGTTCCGCTACTTGCAGGACCCGCTTCTGGCGGTTTTTGACTCGCCTTTGGATTTCGGCATACTCGAGCCTGGGGATTCCTCGACCCGCAGCATCCGCATTGCCAATATCGGCAGCGGGCTCCTGACTCTGGAATCCATTGCAGCCTCCCTGCCGGATTATATCGTCTGTACGGTAAGCGAATCCAGCGGAGCAATCCAGCCGGGGTACTATGAGACAGTCAGATTCACTGTTAAACCATCCGGCGCCGGGGATTTAAATGACTGTTGCATTACAATCAAGACAAACGATCCCCTGCGGCCGGAATACGCACTCCCGGCACGTCTGACTTGCCAGGCAGGCGAGAGTGTCTCCGGTGAACAGTTACCGGCTGTTTCAATTGATTCCGCCACCCTGGATTTCGGTACAATCCCCGCCGGCTCGCCAGTCTCCAGGACGATTAAGATCAGCAACAGCGGGCAGAAAAAACTCACCGTATTCTCTATCCGCAGCCCGTTTCTTTCTATCATACCCGGCTCGGCAATAATCAGTCCGGGTGAAGAGAAAAAGGTCGAGCTGACTTTCGCCACCAATACGCCCCTGGAGGTATCTGATTCCATCCTGATTACATGCAGCGACCCGCACGCTCCCTCGCAGTCTATCCCCTGGCGCGTAACAGCCACCGGTTTCGGGACCCTGTCTTCATCTCCGGATACGGTCTCCAGGAACAGCGGGCAGCAATTTGTGGCTGTTACCGGCATGGCTTATCCCTGGTGGAAATGCGGTCTTTCGGTTCTGGTAAAGCCCGGCTGGGGTGAAGCGCCGTACTGGCAATATTACAGTCCGCCGGATACCATAAATATACCCCTGGACCCCCCGGTAGAGGCATTGCCTGGGCAGCATTATATCCACCTGTATAATACTCTGGGGTTCCGGGACTCTGTCCCGGTATTTCTCCAGACCGGCAGTCCGCGTATCAGAAAAATATGGCCCTCGGGTCTTTTCCCGCCCGGGAAAGATGTCAGAATGACTCTCCGGGGAGATTTCTTCCTTCCGGGAATCAATTTCGGTTTCGATAACGACCGGGCTAGAGTAACCGGAGTAAGCCGGGTTTCTGATACACTGGCCGTTCTGTCGGTCGATCTGGATCAGGGGCTGATTCCGGGAGGCGAGGTCGAACTGGTTGCCATTAACCCGGATGGAGGCAGGGACTCGGCAGCTTTGACTGTCTATGTGCCGGTGACCGCATGTGATTTTAACGGGGACGGGCTTTGTTACCTGAGCGATGTGATAGCTCTGATCCTCGCCCTGCGGGACAGCCCCGGTAATTTGGTGGGCGACCTGAACAGCGACCGCCTGTTCGACATAGCCGATGCCAGGGACCTGCTCAACGCACTGCGGCACGGCGGCTGCCCGGAAAACAGACTGCTGCTCGCCTCTGCAAACGACCCGGAGAATAATTCCGGCCCGGAGAGCCTGGCAAGAGAAGACCTCGATTATGTCGTCGCCATCCTCGGTCAATTGGGGCTGACCGAGGCCGAGGAATCCGCCCTGGGCAAAATAATGGATATTGTTCCTGCAATTGTGGAATTACCGCGCAGCTTCGCGCTGTCCCAGAATTACCCTAACCCCTTTAATCCATCTACCTCGATCAGTTTTTGTGTGCCGGAGAATGCAGGGACAGTGAATGTTTTACTCAGAGTGTTCGATCTTCGCGGGGCCCAGGTGCGCACCCTGGCCGAGGGAGAAAGAGCTCCAGGCAGCTACACTGTGTTCTGGGACGGCAGGGATGAGCAGGGAAGAATGCTCTCGAGCGGGATCTATTTTTACCGCCTGCAAGCCGGAGAATTTACCCGCATCCGCAAAATGGTGCTGCTCAAGTAAGCTCGGGATACTACGGTACGAGGAACGGAAAAGATGAAAAAGATTGTGATAACCATACTGATGGTACTTTTTACCCATCCCGTATATCCCGGTGTGGATCAGTGGAGCACTTACACTGCCGGAGACGGGCTCCCGGTGGAATATGTCCACACAGTGGCAGCGGACCGCTGGGGTAACGCCTGGTTCGGTTTCGGCGAGCACTGGAACGGGATAGCAAAGTTCAGCCGGCCGGCAAGGACCGTAATCACCGTTCCCTGTCCGCTCGAAGGCTGCCGGGTACGGGACATTGCCGTGGACACCGCCGGTACGGTCTGGTGCCTGACCGACCAGGGCAGGCTGCTGAGCTACCGCGAGCCGGATTGGAGCGAATTGGCCCTGGATGAAAGCTTTCAGGATATCCAAGTCAGACAGTTGCTCACCGACCGCTCAGGCTCTCTATGGCTGGCGACCGACAGCGGCGTGCTTCATTATGACAGTACAGGCTGGCGGAATTATACCGGCGGGGACGGTCTGCTGTCATCTAATGTGAACGCACTGGCGCTTGACCCCAACGGCCTTGTCTGGTGCGCCACGGACTCGAGTATCGCAGTTTTCACCGGTTCGGACTGGCTGGCTTTCACTACCCTGGACGGGCTGCCGGAAGGCGGCTACGGTGTAATTGCCGCCGGGCCGGACGGCAGTATCTGGGCAAACACGGAAGACGAGAAGATCCTTCGGATTGCTCCAGAGCAGGTGATTACTTACGATATTGAACAATGGGGCAGGGGTGTGCCGAAAGGCAAGAGCATCTGTATGGCAGTCGACAGACACGGTCATCTCTGGGTATGCGGCAGCTACAGGTACGGCGAGGACGGGAAAGGCTACACGACCTTTGACGGCAAAAACTGGCAGAAGTACGTATACCCGGACCAGGACACTCACAGCACAGTATTGGATCTAGCCCTGGACAGTGTGGGAAACCTCTGGTTCGCCACCCTGGGGTCCGGAGTGCGCAAACTGGGTGAGCTGGACGGCTGGAGGTCATATACCGCCGAGGACGGGCTGGCAGAGGATTCATTCGATCACATTGCAGCGGATTCAAGGGGAAATGTCTGGTTCGGGTCTTATCACGGCGAGGCAATCCTTATGTTTGACGGTGTCGGGTGGGAAGCCTTTACCAAGTCCGGCTCCAGCGGCCTTGAATCAACCGAGGTCTATGCCCTGGCCGCTGATTCCGCTGGCCAGCTCTGGTGCGGAACGATTAAAGGGTTATATAAGTATGATGGAAGCACATGGGAGACAGTTTTTACAAGGGAAAGCAATGATCCTTCGACATTTATTTACGACCTGTTTGTCGATTCAAAAGACAATCTCTGGGTCGGTACCGAGGGAGGAGCCAGGGAATGGGACGGGGAGCGCTGGACATTATATACAGTGGAGGACGGTCTGGCCAACAACACGGTCTGTTCCATTGCCGAAGACAGCCTGGGGCATATGTGGTTCGGCAGCTCTTTAGGCCATTTCAGCAGGTTCGACGGGAAAGAGTGGGCCTCATGGATCTTTGTCGACAGTTTGAGTTTCCATGGCATGGAATGTGTTGTAGCCGATAACCGGGGGAATGTCTATTTCGCAATTTTATCCGCCGGGATAAAGAAGTATGACGGCAGCGAGTGGACTACTTTGAACGGACTTCCATCGACCTGGTCAATAGACATGGCAGTGGATTCCCTGGGCCACCTTTGGGCCGCTACCAACCAGGGATTACACATGTGGGACGGCGGGAAGTGGATTACCTATGGTGAAGAGGCGGGGCTTCCGACTTTGGAAATCCAGGCCATCGAGACAGACGCGTGGGGTAATCTATGGATGGCTGGCAGAGCAGGCGTAAGCAGCTTCAACCCGGCCCTGGAGATTAAACCGGTCGATTATCCCGTGGCCAATGAAAATGAAGAAATCAGCTCGAATGCTCCTGGAAAAGCATCCCTCCCCCGCGCTTTCTCCCTGGCCCGGAACTTCCCCAACCCTTTCAATCCTTCTACAACCATTAGCTATACCATACCTGAACGGAGTCCTGTCCGCGTCACTCTGAATGTATTTAGTATTCGCGGGTCTCTGGTCCGCAGGCTTATCGACAAACTAAGCGCACCCGGTACCTATACCGTAGCATGGGATGGAACGGACAGCTCAGGCAACAGGGTTGCCAGCGGTGTGTATTTCTATCATATGCATGCGGGTGAGTTTGTGCAAACCAGGAAGATGGTACTTGTGAAATAGTGTCATATGACCTTAGGAAGGGATAACCTTTTAAATAACAGGTCTTCAAGGCATGGTCAGAGAAATGATGGAGGAAAGATGGAGAACAAGTCCTTTAAAAAGCTGCTGGAGGATTACAAACACGAGCTGTTCGGCAACATTCTCCCATTCTGGCTGAAAAACGGCATCGATGAAAAATACGGCGGTTATTTTACCTGCTTTTCGAATGACGGGAGCCGGCTGCTGCATGAGCACAAGTTTACCTGGAGCCAGGGACGGTTTGTCTGGATGCTGGCCAGGCTTTACCGGACTTTCGAGGGAACCATTGATGAAAGCGGGCGCCAGCACTATCTCGAGCTTGCCGCCTCAGGGGCCGGGTTCCTGATAGAGCATGCCCTTCTGCCCGGGGGCAACTGCGCCTTTATCCTCGACCGGCAGGGCGGCCCGATCCTGTTGGACAACGAAGGTAAGGCCCGCTCCGCAGAAGGCGGCGAAAGCTATGATCTCAGCATCTACGCCGACTTTTTTGTCATCTACGGCCTGGGTGAGTACGCCCATGCCTCAGGCGAGAAAAAGGCCCTGGACTTCGCTCTCGATCTTTACCGCAGCGTGAAAAAGAGACTCGCCTCAGGCAATTACCGCACCGATCCTTATCCGGTGCCCCGGGGATACAAGGTGCACGGCCTGCCGATGATCCTGCTCGAGACATCGCAGGAGCTGGCCGAAGCGGCCCGCTCCCTCGGATTTGAGAAGAAGGCGGAAGCTCTATGCGAGACAGCCGCTGACAGTGTCTCCGAAATAATGACGAATTTTCGCCGCCCCGGGGACAGGATTCTGCTCGAGATGATCGGCACGGACAACCAGCCCAGAGATAACCTGCTCGGCAGATATATCAACCCGGGCCATGTGCTCGAGGACATGTGGTTTATCATGCATTGGGCTTTGCGGGCGCAGGACAGGAGACTCTTTGCCGAAGCCGCCGAGACGATACGCTGGAAGCTCGAGCTTGCCTGGGACCGGGAGTACGGCGGCCTGCCGCAGTTTCTGGACAGAAGCGGTGAGCCGCCGAGAGGCGAGCTGCCTGAGGAACTCCAAAACCACGAGATGGTGAAAAAACTGCGCTCGAACTGGTCCAACAAGCTCTGGTGGGTGCATTCAGAGGCGATCTACGCCCTGCTTCTCGCCCTGGACGAGCTGGGAGAATCCTGGATCGCCGACTGGTTCTGGCGGGTACACGAGTATACTTTCAGCACATTCCCCAATCCGGACAAAAGCGTGGGAGAATGGATCCAGATCCGCGACCGCGCTGGAAGGCCTGAATCAAAGGTGGTCGCCCTGCCGGTCAAAGACCCGTTCCATATCGTGAGGGCGCTCACTCTGGCAATCCCGGTACTCGAGCGCCTGGCCTCCAAATTCGGGTCTTGAAAGACGGCGCGAAAAACAATCGGAAAAAGTCTGGGTTATCGGCCGGTTGCCCCTGCCGCGTTTTGAATAAACCGCATGTTTCCCGATCCTGATTTTCAACCCCAGATAACGCCCCTCAACATATAGATGAAAGCCTCTGCGAAAAAACACAGAATGGTCAGTCCGAAAATAGCGGGAAGAGTTACGAGGACAAGATAATCCAGGTCCTTCTCCCTGGCGATCCGGTTTTCTCTCATTACTCTTCTGTGATAGGCCAGCATTTCATAATAAGCGATGTCAATTTTCACGCTCTCAGGCGGCCTGGCTGATCTCAGGTACTTTTTGTACAGACGGATGCAAAAATAAAGAAAAAGGAATAACAGCGGCGTAGACAGCCACAAGGTAAAAACAGTGGCGATGAAATTCCAGGCTGCATGTGCCCCCAGGGCGATACCGTAACCTTTGGCAATGAAATCCCAGTTGATCGAAGGCGTGCCTGTTGCATTCTGTGGGCGGTTGTTTTGTTTTCCCTTTTGGTTAAAAAATCCCGTGCCGGCGTGGCCGATCCAGTAGCCCGCAATACCGTCAAAAAGCACATGCATCGGGAAACTGCGGTAGTACATAATTTTGAAATAAGCGTTTGGGTCGCCCGAGTGGCTGAAAAGATAACCGATAATATAATCGCAGTCTTCCACTACGGCGAAACCGAGACCGACCAGGGCAAAAGAGAACATACCCTCGAAAGGACCCATCTGCGGTTTCTTGCGGAAAAAAATCAGGTAAAAGAACCACAACTTGAATGATTCTTCCATGATCGGGGCAGCGACAGCAGCCTGGAAGAACCTATCAAAAGATTCATTGCCGAAAGTAAGGCCCCAAATAGGGAAAAAAGCGTAAAAGAACGAAAGCGCCAGAGGAACTGCCAGGCCCACTGATACCAGGCCCAGAATTCTCCGGCTTTTGGTGTAACTTATATCGTAGGTGTTGTAGAGGATTGCAATGTAGAAAGCCCCTAACCCAACCGCTCCCACTGCGGCCATGATAAATTCCAGCATGTTCCTGATGACCTCGGGCGGGGAAAAGTGCTATACCTTTTGAAGCCGGTTGTTCAATCGCTGGAAACAGGAATAACTTCAAGTCGGAAAACGCGGTCATTGGAGTCTTTGAGTCAAAAAGGCCGCTCCGTAAAGGCATGCGAGCTTGCCGAGACCGCTTTTTTTCAGGACAGTGGAGTTCCTCTCCACCCGGTGATTGCCGATCACCTCTTGCACGGGCTCAATAAAAAGGTCATAGGCTTCTGCTACCGAGCCGCCGATAACGATAATCTCGGGGTTGAGCAGGTTCACCAGATAGGACAGGCCGTGCCCCAGAGCCCGGCCCAGTTCGGTAAACAATTCACGGGCCAGCTTGTCGCCTTCTGCGGCAAGCTGGTGTATTTCAGGGCCGGATTTGTTCTGCCCGCTCCTCTTTTCATACCTTTTGACAAGCGCGGTGCCGGAGACATAATCTTCCAGTATCCCATCCCTGTAAGGGCATGTCCAGATTTCACCGGCGCAGGCATTACTCCCGCGAAGCAATCTCCCTCCGCTCAAGATCCCCAGCCCCAGCCCTGTGCCGATTGTAACCCCGCAGCAATTCCCGCTTCCCTCTGCCGCACCGTGGGTCATTTCGCCGAGGATAAAACAGTTGGCGTCTTTTTCCATCATTACCGGAAGCTGGAGTCTCTGTGCGAGGAGGCGGGCCAGGGGGAAATCAGTCATCGTGGGCAGGTTGGGCGAGCCGTCGATCAGCCCCTTGTCGTACTGGACCGTGATGGGTACTCCAATCCCGAGGCTGGCGACATCTTTAATGGATCGCCCGCATTTTTCCAAGGTCCGGAGAAAGTTCTCCCGGATGTTCTCCAATATTTTTTCGGGATCCAAATGGGCCTGGGTGGGACATTCCACTGGATCGCCGAGAAGATCCTTTTCCGGAGAAAAGAGGCCTGAAATAATTTTGGTGCCGCCTAGATCCACAGCCCCGAGCAGAGAACCCATACCCTTTACTCCTCGATCAGCCCCAGCCGGACAGCCTCGCGGTGCACGGGTCCCCACCAGCCCAGCGGACGGCACATCACGTAGTATTTGACCAGGCGTTTCATGTCATCAGGCGGGGTGAGGAAAGTCACCGGCAGATAGATGAACGCGCCCAGGGCAAGCAGCGCCCAGAACTGGGCATAGTCCGGAAGGTCCGGGATTACTCCATAGGCGGGCAGAACCCAGACCACCAGCCAGCTCAGGGCCAGGTTGGCCAGCCAGCTCGCCAGATAGCCCCAGCCGTTGAAGCGCCACCAGATGACCTGTAGGATCGAGGGCAGCCAGATGCCCGCGGCCATGATCCAGAGGGCGAAAATAAGCCACTCGGTGATGCTCTCCATCATCAGCCCGTAGAAAAACGAGCCTATCAGAAGGCCGAGCGTGCTGGCCCTGCCCACCCAGACAAGCTGTTTCTGGGAGGCTTTGGGGTTGATATAGTGATGGTAGAGGTCGCGGGTAAAATACATGGCTCCCAGGTTCAGGTGAGAGGAGATTGTACTGAAATGGATCGCCAGCACAGCGGCGAAGAAACAGCCCACCATCCCTGCCGGAAGCACTTTGAATCCCAGCACGAACCAGGCCATTTCATACTCTGACTGGCTGCTTATATGCGGGAAGAGGGTGAAAAAACCAATGATCGCAGCTGCCCAGAGGCCGTTGCGGGTCAGGGTGAGAATGGTTCCGGTCCAGATCGAGTAGGATGCGTCGCGCACCGAGCGGGCGCTCTGGATACGCTGGCTCTCCACATACCAGTCTATAGAGGTTCCCATGCCGAAACCGCCGAGAACGGAGATAACGATCATGGTGATAAACCAGACCAGGGGGAAGTCGCCTGTCCAGAGGCCGGTGAAATGGAAGGGGTTGGCGCGCCAGGTTTCTCCAAGCTCAGCCAGGCGCTCCATGATCCCGGAGGGGCCGCCAGCAGCGACAATCTGCCAGATAGAGACTATGATAATCAGGAGGCTTGCGATCACTCCCTGCTGGAAATCGGCCATCACCACTCCCCAGTAGCCGGCGAAAAGCACATAGATTGCGGTGATAGAGCTGAAAAGCACCAGCCCCACCCACTCGGGATGCTGGGGGAAGAGGAAGTGGAACACCTTGCCCATGGCAATGCCGACCCAGCCGAGGATAAACATGTTCATGAATATCTGCCAGCCGGCAAGCCAGCCGCGCAAGAGCTCCGCACCCATGCCTGAGTACCTCAGGCTCTGCCATTCGGCCTGCGTGTAGGCCAGCGAGCGCCGAAAAATGCGGGTGGACACGAATGCGCTTATCGCACACCAGGCGCAGAAAAAAGTATACCAGAGCCCGGAGAGCCCATAGCGGTAGATTACCCCGCCGATCCAGATCGGAGTGTCCGTCGCGGTGTGGGTGGCATAGACACTCGAGGCAGGCAGCCACCAGGGCAGGCCTCGGCCAGCAAGGAAGAAATCCGACTCGCCGCGGCTGGCCAGACGGTAAAACAGCACTCCGCAAGCCACCATCAACAGGATATAAGCCACCACCCAGAACCAGTCGAGCGCTACAAAAGTAATCATTCGGCTTGCCTCTTTAGCTTAATTATTAAAAGCTGTTCGCCTGATTTAGCTTGGCTGTATAAATAAGCTAAACTTTTGCCATGTGTCAATAAAAATGGCTGTTTGTCATCTGATACCATCGGAACGGAATACAGCACCTTATTAGGCGCTTAATGCACCTACATCGACAACAAATTGTCGATGTGAGAATACAGAATACAGGAGTCAGGAGTCAGAATCCACGACGATTAAACTTTTGATTAAAAAAAGATAGATTATTTTCTGGATCAGCAAGTTTTACTGCTCATGGTTCAATTGCTTCTCCGGTGCAAGGAGAACATATCTCCATGAAATCCTTCCATATTCTTTTTGTGAATAATAGGGTTTCACAAAATTAAGTTTTTGGGTTTCGTGCTCAAATTTTGAGTAGCGTTCAAGATAAGAAATTAGGTACAAAGCTCCGCACAAATCTTATTTTATTGTTGAACCCGAATTCATGGGCGGCTTTTGCCACCAGTAGAATAGCGATGTGAGAGATTGTGCAGTGGTTTTTAATGCTGTTTAAACCATGGACACTGGGTTCCTGTAAAGTTATTGCCAGCAGGCGGCTAAAGACCCGTTCAATTGCTGTACGACGGTTGTAGTGCATTTTAAAGTAATCGCTAGCGTAGGGGATTTCATCTCTTATGCTATCTGAAATACGCCAGAGATAATTGCATCCTTTCTGGGCACTAAATTTCGGATGGCTAATAGGGCAGAAGAGAAGTCCTGGTTTTGTTCCATAGTAAAAAGGACAGCAGAATTGAAGGTAAGTAATGCCGTTGGCGGTCATTTTACCTTTACGGTACATTTTGAGATTAGCGGGACAGATGACATCCTGTTTTTCCCTTTGAAAGCCTGAGTGGTCTTGAGTGTGTGTAGGGCTTCTGGGAATAACGGCCTTGGCTTTTAACGTCCTGATAATATATCTAAGAATTGCCTCACTATCGTACTCGGCATCGCCGGAAACTGATTCAAAGTTGATGTTGAAAGTGGAAGAGGCATCTTCCAGCAGAGTCTTGGCTAAAGAGACTTCTCCGACAGAATTGGGAGCAGTAATCTCCATAATTGGCAATTCGCTGGTCAGATTAGCCAGGACATGATTACGATAGCCCCAAAAGAAAACCACCTTTTTCTTGCCGGGGCTTGGATAATGTATTTTAACTCCGAGACGTGCCTCAGGGTCTGCTTTGGGTGGTTTTGTTTTATCAAAACGGGAATGGGCCAAGGCAGTTTTAGGATTGTTTTCTCTCACCCAGCTTTCAACTGGGCAGGAATCCAATCCGACATGCTTAGCCTCTATTACTCCATTGGCAATTAGCGTCTTAGTAAGTTGATTACGAGTTTGCTCTAACAATTTGTGTTCTGTGTCGGCCATAAACGCACTGAAGCGCTCCAGGCTCGGAGGATCCAGATAAGGATTAAAACCGCAGGCGGCCAAAATGGAGGGCTGTTCAAATAATTTTGCATGAAGGTCGCTCAGAAAGCGTGTTCTGGTAAGTCGCTGCAAAATCAACGCTTTTAGCATGCTGTTGCGATCAACCGGTTTGCGCCCTCGCCCTTGTTTTCGAGGACACTCTGGTGGCCATGGCGGAAGAAAATGAAAAAGCTTTTCCCATCGCAGACGGGCTGGGAGCTGTTCGGGTTGGATTAATTCAAGCTGGTCCATAAGACCATTAATTTTGTGAAACCCTTGGAAAAGCGCAAGCAAGAAGTGCGCAGATTTTTCGATGTTTAGGAAGATTATCATTTTGATCTAAAAAGAATTACGGGTTTCAATAATAGGGGTTTCACAAAAAAAGAGCTTCCTAACATGGGGCAAAACAAGCCTATTTTGAGAGCAATTTTAAGGCAAATTGAACCTTAAAAGCCAAATTTGGTCTTGTAACTTATTGGAAATAAACATGTTACAGATGTTAGGAAATTGACGTTTTCAGCGTTTGTAAGTTGTTATATAACAATTGGTTAGAATTTTGTGAAACCCTGTTGTGAATAAAGTAACTTAGGGAGATTTTTTCTTTATTATTCTGAATTCTGGATTCTGGCTCCTGAATTCCTGGTGTTTACAAATACTCGGTAATTTATACTGCACCGAAGGGGCCACCTTTTCTGGGCGTAGTCCCTGACAAGGCGTAGATTCTTTCACATTTCAATCTGAGAGATTATCTCTCACAATTTTCTAACTGACTGATAAATAAAGTGTTCCAGGCTCAGAGGCACAAAGGAACAAAGGGACATAGAGAACTTGAAAATCCATGAAGAACGGCGAAAATTGAACGACTGTTTTTGGCGTTTAACCTGATAATTCCATAATAAACAGTTACAATAACTTTGTGTCTTTGCCACTTTGTGCCTGAAATTTAAAATTTTGCAAATGACTTGTTTTATATAGGATATACCTGAAAATTTCAAATATCTTTGGCTAGTTTTATTAGTCTAAGAAAATGGGATAACATACCTTCGTGAAAATAGTATACGCAGCATACCAATAAATAGTTCAGTACGCTACCGGAATGCTGCATGTCCTTGTCAACAGGGTTCATGCACTGAAAAATCGGGGGCTGACAGGAGCGATCCCGGGCCGGTTGGTCGCGGGGGTCTGGATACAGGAAAAAGGCGGGTAGATAGGGTAAAAGGACTTTGCAGTTACGGTTTTGAACCCCGCTCCTGCAAGTACGGATTTGATTAAATCTATTGACCGGTATTTCTACAGAACTCGCGCTGCGTGCCGGGCTTCCACTCCTACAGCTCGAACTGCCGCACAGCCTTGTCGATTTCCTTGTCCTCTTCCTCTGTGCTTTTACTGGCGCGCTTCGGGTTCCCTTTTTGCTTCTTGGAGCGCTCCTCGGCTTCAGATTCCTCGATCGCTTTCATCACCTCGGTGATCTCGCGCACCAGACGCGCCATGTACTCCGAGGACTGAGTCAGGTAATGAAGGTAGCGCAGGCTGGTAGTGGTGAATGCCTCCAGACGCAGGAAAAGAAGCGTAAAGAGCAGAATAATCACGCCAAAAGCGAAAACCACTGCGGCTGTGAGACGCAGCGAAAGCTCGTCCGCTGATACCATCACCAGAACCGCAACTGCCGAAAGACCCATGCCGCAGGCAAGAAGCAGTACGCGGCCCAATCTCACCAGTTTCTGATTCACGCTTTCACTCCCTCGTTTTAATTAAAAATCCAGGCTCATTCCTAATTTGTGGGTTGTACCGAGACCCGAGTTTCCGGGGTCGATTTCCGCTGCGTAGTCGATCCGGATTTTATCGAGGCGGAAGCCCAGGCCGAAAGAGGGCGATGTACGGTCAAAGCGGCGGGTCAGCCCTCCACGGATGAAAAACAGCTCCGGCTTGACAGTATACTCGCCCCCCAGGGTGAAAGCAGAGTAATGGTTCCTTTCGTAACGAATCTCGACCACGACCACAAGCTCATCCAGAACATAATAGCTGCCTCCGATCTCAAGCTCCAGCGGCAGATTGTCCTTGAGTCCTGTATCCCAGGCGACCTTGCTCAAGGCATTGCGCACTACAAAGGCCACTGTGCTGAAAGGATCGGGGGTTGCATAAAGAGCAAGATCAAGTCCTCCTCCCTTGCCTCCTGTATCCTCGATATCCGTGGTGATAAAATAGGCCTTGGCTGCGGCACCCACAGCCAGGTACCTTCCAACCCGCTTGCCGATCGCATAGCAGAGAGTATTTTCAGCATATCCCAGCTCACCCACCCCGCCGGGACCCTCGACCTCAGTGCCGCGCCAGTTCCAATAGAGGCCGCTCGCGCCGTATCCCTTGTCCGGCTGCACGTAATCGAGATAAATATTGCGCACCAGGCCCAGCGAGTTCAGATCCGCGTAGCTCACGCCCACGCTGTGCAGATCGGCAAAGCCCATCCAGGCCGGGTTATGATAGGGAGCCCCGTTTCTTTCCGCAATCGCCGCATAGGCACCGCCCATTCCAGCTCCACGCACGGAAACAGGATAAGAGGCAAATGCTCCGGCGGTAATCGCTGAGCTCGCTCCTTCGCTCCTGACACACCAGAGGAGCCCGGCCAGCAAGGCAGCCAGGCAGATACCAGTCGTTTTATTCAGGAAATAACCCATTTTAGCATAAACCGTTTAAATTTTCAAATAAAAATTTACCTGTGCGCCACGGCCAGGGTTTTTCGTATCCGCTCAGTCCGGCCGTCATCGAAAACTACCTCCCAGCTATAAATGAAAACTCCATTGGTCACCAGAGCCCCTCTGTCGTTCTGAAGCAGCCATTCGGCATTTACCAGACTGCCTGACGGGTCAATCCGGTCAGTGACATCGAGGCGGCAGATCAGGTCCCCCCGGAGGTTAAAAATCCGCAGCAGAGCCCGCGTTATCCTTCTGTCGCTGTGTCCGGAGACAAAGACCAGGCTGGCCTGGGTGCGCGCCGGAACTTCCTCGACAAAAGCTACCGATTTGCCTTCAGCCAGGCCAAAAGTGTTGATCACCGGGACCCGGCGGGTCGTGACCAGCCCGGCCCGGTCTGTGATCTCAAGCCGCAGACGGTGTAATCCTGCGGCCCCGAGGGGCTGAAATTGAGCTTCCAGGGTGTTTTTATCAAGCCACATGACCTTGTTCGGCTCGATCACCCTGCCTGCCGGGTCTTCAATCACCAGAGCGGTAGATCCCTGGTCAATCCCCCCGACATCCGGATAACTGCCGCCATCGGTCAACTCTGCTACTACTGTCAAGCCTGACGCACTCAGGGTAATCTCTATTCTTGCCGTGTCAGGAGGGATATTGTCCACAGTGAAAATGGTCTTTTTGGTGGACTCCAGCCCCAGAGCCGTGAGATCCAGTTCCACTGTTACATCATACCTGCCGTCCGCGCTGCCGTCTGTGGCCAAGACATTGGAGAAAGCGAAAACCACCGTGTCGCCCCGGATTCCGCTCAATCCCTCGACCGGAAGCCCCCGCCTCGTTACCCGGATCAGCGCCCCGGACCCCGGAACGAGCGGATCAGCCGCTCCCTTCACCACCGCAGTCACTCCTGAGAGCGGCCCGCGCACCACTGCGCTGTCCGGCGGGAAAAGCAGCACAGTGCCGCTCACGCCCAGAGGAAAGCTGATATTCCTGGTCCGCTGGTTTCCGGCCTTGTCGCTGACAGTTATAGTAATGACATACATCCCGGCTTCTGCCGGTTTGCCTTCCGTGAAACGCAGGGTGAGCGTGCTTACCCCGTCATGGATTAATTCCCTGGCTACAGTGGCTCCGGTTGGGCTGATAACAGTGGCCCCGGCATAGAGAATTTCCACCCCGGAGCTCATTCTACCAGCGACTGCGGGCTTGTCCTGCAGGATGATCGAAATCCAGGAGGTATCAGGCGCAAAGGCTATCCCTGCCGTATCAGGGGCGAGGTTGTCCAGAATGAAACTGAAGGTGGTATCGAGATTCCCGGTGGCTGGCGAGAGGTCTTCGATATGGGTCTCGAGGATATAGAGGCCGTCATCCGAGCCGCTGTTGGAAAGCAATTTGCTAACGGCCAGCATCAGCGCGTCCTGTTCGTGGCTCAACTGTCCGGGAATCTCCACAGAGTCAGGACCTAGAAGCTTGAGATAACTCTTTTCCCAGTCGATCCCGGTGCCGCTGTTGTCTTGCACATGCACGGCCGGCTGGATCGGCTGATTGAGCCGCCCGGAGTAAACGGCTGTGCCGAAAGGCGAGGATACCTGGATTATTCCGGGAATGATCTCCGGGCTGCCGACAGTGAAAAAGGCCTGGCGGGTCCGGGCATTGCCGGCGAAATCGACCATCCCGACTTCCAGGGTGTAAATACCGGGTTCCGCAGGCGGCGGGTCGAAAATGAGTGTCAGCCGAAAGAGCTTTCCCCTGGATGTGCGCTGCAAATCGCCGGAGAGCGGCTGGCCGGCCGGGGAAAGGAGCCGGATAAAAGTACTGTCACTTTGGAAATTGAACCCGGATGTCTCGCGTCCGGCAGCAGACACAGTGTCCGAGACAAGGGCCGCCGCTGAATCGACCCGTCCCTGGCCGTAAAGGACCGCTGCCACTGTATCCGGAGCCCGGGTATCGAAGAGGAAAGTGAAGCTCTGCTCAAGCGGCGCTGTCTGCGGGCTCTTGTCATCCGCTTTTAGCTCGATCCGGTAGCGGCCGTCCGCGCTGCCGTCTACAGGCAGAAGGTCATCCAGGACAAAGTTGACCGCGCCGGTCGATAGAATCTCCGTGGTGCCTGGCAAAGAGTCGCCGGCCGGGCCGATCAGTCTGATCGAGGTGGCCGCGCTGTCAATGCCTGTTCCGCTTAAATCCTGGAGTGTAATAGTGGCCACCCGGCGGCCTTCGGCGAGTGAGCGGGAGAGTATTGCGCCATCCGCAGGCACGACCCCGAGAACCCTGAAGCCCACGCCGATAGAGAAAACTTTTTTGCGGGTGCTCTGATTGCCCGCCTTATCGCGAATCGTGATAGTCATAGTGTAAGTGCCGCTCTCGCGCAGCGGAGGGTCGAAGACAGCGAACAGGGTGCTGTCCCCGTCATTGGAATAGATCACTCTGTCAGCGGCAACCGGGGTAACTGTCATGCGGCAGCTGTCCAGATTGATACCCGAGCCTGGCGAAAGATCTTTCAGGGTGACCGCGAAACGGGCCGAGTCTGCAGTCACGCTCAGGGTGTCGGGCGGACGGGTATCGTTCAGGTATCTGACTGCGGTTGACAGTGTTCCGCTGGCCGGGTCGTTGTCCTCGACCTTGATCCGCAGCTCGAACTCTCCGTCCTTAGATCCATCATTGGCGATCGACTGGGTGACCGTAAAAGTGAGCCGGGTGCCCTGAACAGAGAAATCACCTGCTATCTTCTGCCCTGAAGGTAAAAAGAACAGCTCCAGGCTGCTCGCATCCGGGTTTATACCCGTGCCGCTGTTGTCTGCCACATTTACGGTGAAGGCCCATGCCTGACCCTGACCCTGGCTGCTGTTCAAGAAGCCACCGAATGACGGGTTAACATTTACATTTACCAGGGCCGGCCCGGTACTCGCCGCGCCGATATCGAAAGAAACTTTTACCGAATCCCTGTTTTCCAGGCTGTCGGAGAATGTCGAGCGCAGGTTATAGGTTCCCTGCTGGGTTGTTTCACCGGCCGGGACAAAGCGCACCTTGTCCGGCGGCCTGGTGAGCACATTCCCCTCCAGGTCCGCCCCGGAAGGCGAGGAGATTCTTATAGTCGTCAAGGATAAGTTAACACCGCTCACCCTGCCGGTGCCGTCGGACAAGCGCAGCTCGATTGTATCAGCAGGGCTCAGGCCGGTCAGCACCGCTACCTTAAGTTTCTGCGGGACACCCGCCACATAGATCAGGGTGTCGATAACAGTCGGCGGCCTGGTATCGAGCACCACGCGCAGGGTGTCGCTGTTTGTGGGGCCGTTCTTTACTGCGTCAAAAGCCTGGGCGTTGATCCGGTTCAACTCTTCACTGAGGCTAACCGCGGACTCGAACAGGCCAAAATTTATATCCACTTCGGGGGGTGTAAGCTGCAAGCCGTTCAGGAATAAATACACTGAGTCGCCCGGGTCCGTGCGCCCTGAGACCGTTGCAGTCGCAGTTTTCGTGCGGGAAGGCAGTGGGTCAAGGTGCATTTCAGTGGGCGGGAGGTTATCCACCAGGACCAGGCTGCGCGCCTCGCTCGTTTCGCGTGTCACCGGGTCGTATGCGGAGACGATAATCCGGTAGCTGCGCTCGGCGTTCTGGGTGACATAGACTCCCCCGTCGTTCTTGCCGTCCCAGGTAGTCGTGTATCCCTTGGCTTCCCTGGGAGTCTCTTTGATCAGAGTGCGCACCAGGTTATTGGGGACAAAGATAGTGCTGTCGCGAAAGACCTGGATCGTGACATTGCCCGGCTGGGTCAGCCGGTAGCTGATAGTGCAGAAATCGAACTTGTTGTTTTTATCGGCCGGGCTGATTGTGTTCGGCCTGACCTCGAAATCCGTGATGCTGAGCGGATTGCTGCGAGCAGTGACCGTGCCGCTCCTTGGATCGGCGAGGTTTCCGCTCTCATCCACCGCGGTGATAATATAATTGTATACTCCATCCACGTAAGGTCCGGGGCCAAAGACCGCGGCATAGGAGCCATCGCCTGAAAATGGGGGATCGAGAGTCAGGTTGGAGGCTACTAATTTGTTGGTGTTGTCGAATACATCCACTTTCACCCCGCCGGCGGAGGTTCGCACCTCCACTTGATTTTTTTCAATAGGGTCCGTGGGGCCGTTGTATAATACGTTATCGATAAAGCTGAACAGGGTTTCATCCTTGTATACCTTGCCGACAGGATCTGTTGGATCGATAACTATTTCTTGTGTAAAAACCGTGATCGTATCCGCTGATTCGAGGATGCGCCCTCCGCGGAGCTGGATCGTGATCGTATTGGTATTTTTTGTGCGCTTGATAAACTGCAGGGCGATCGGGGCATAAGGTACATCTAAAGGAACGCCGGTATAAAAGTTCGAGGGAGTGGTATTGGTCTGGTCCATTTGAAATGTGGGGGTCTGGTCTGCACCAACCAGGGCCACCTCGAAAGCCAGGGTGCCGATACTGGCGTTCTGCGGCAGGCCGCTGAGGTTGAAAGATATTCTCGTTACATCGTTAGACCCGTCGTTATTCGGGCTGAAAGGGTTCGGGTTGACCGAGACAGAGCTGATCTCCGGGGGCCAGCTGTCGATTTTGACCTTGCCGGTTACCGGCCTGGTCCTGTACTGGTCATCTGTGTCCTTGTCCTCTGCGCGGATAAGAAAGGTATAGGAGGAATCCGGGAGCAGGATCATCTGTTTGGTTACTTTATACATCACTTTCCCGCCCCAGATAAACTCATTCACTCCGGCGATCCCTTGACTGGTTAAAAAGATCGTATCCGAGGCGAAAGCGAGCTTCTGGTCGCCCAGCCGGAGGGTGTCGTTAAGCTCGCCGTAGAAGATAGTCATCGTGTCATTGTAGACACTGTCACTGAAAAAAAGGATCTCCACAGAGACAGTGGATTCTTCGCTGAGAGTGAAACTGAACTTGGTGGTCTCGTTAATTCCGTCATTGTTGGGAGAGAAAGGCGAGGGCTCGACCTTGACATTGGAGATTATGGTAGGCTGGTCCTGGCCCAGGGCCGGGGGCGGATAGTACAGGGCTGAGGAGGCGACAAGGGCCAAGCCTGGGAAAAGCCGTTTAAGGAGAATAGCTCCCGGAGATTTATTTAATAACATAATTCGGCCCGCGGGCGAGCGAGTGAGGAAGAGCTGAAAAATAAATTGTAATTTTACTATCATTACTATTTTAATAGATTTTTCACAAAAAAACAACTTTAGAATGCTTGCATTATAAATTATTATCTTTCATTCAATTGCTATACCAAAAAGATCGTAATCCCCGCTTTCGGTAATTCTGACCTCGGCCAGGCTCCCGGGAGCCAGCTTTTCGCCCTGCACATAGACCCAGCCGTCCACCTCAGGCGCATGCCCCTGGCTCCGTCCCGACCACCGGTACTCCGCCGAGGGAGCCTCACCCGGATCGAGCGCCCTTTCCACAAGCACAGGCAATACTTGTCCCACCCGCCCGGCATTCAGCACGGCGCTTATCTCGCGCTGGATCTGGAGCACGGTTCCAAGCCGCCTTTCCCTCTCTGCCCTGGATAGCCTCCCGCGCAGAGCATAGGCCGCGGTTCCCTCCTCGCGCGAGTAGACAAACCCTCCCAGGCGGTCGAAGCGCACGGCCTGGATAAACTCAATCAGCTCCCGGAAATCGCGCCTGGTCTCGCCGGGGAAGCCCACCAGCACAGTGGTCCGCAAAACCGGATTTTTTAAAATCGTGCGCGCGAGCTCTATAGTCCGTAAAATATCGTTCCTGGTCACCTTTCGTCCCATCCGGGCCAGCATCCGGTCTGAGGCGTGCTGTATAGGGATGTCGAGATAGGGCAGGAGGCGGCTGTTTCCGGCTATCAGCTCCAAGAGGCGCCTCTCGAGATGGGCCGGGTGCAGATAAAGCAGGCGGATCCAGGGGATAGAGGTCTCAGTCAGGAGCAGCTCGAGCAGCCCGACCAGGCGCGAGGCCTGCCCTTTGCGCTCCATGCCATAGGCGGTGACATCCTGGGCGATGAGATTCAGCTCGATCACTCCGAGGCTTTCAAGATAGCGGGCCTCCTCGACCAGCTCTCTTTCCGGGCGGCTGGCCAGGCTCCCTCTGATCAGTGGAATCGCGCAGTAGGAGCAGCGGTTGTCGCAGCCCTCGGAGATCTTGAGGTAAGCCCAGCCCTGCGCGGCAGTCCGCACCAGGCGGGGTGAGAATGTTTTTTTGCCAGGCGCTTGCGGCCTTGCGCCGAGAGCCTGGCAGAGGAGGGGGCCGAGCCGCCGCTGGTCTTCTCCCAGGCCGATGAAGATATCCACCTCGGGCAGCTCCTTTTCGAGCTCAGCCCGGTAGCGCTCGGCAAGGCAGCCCACCACGGCCAGCACCCTGCAGCAGCCGGTCTCCTTATAACGGGCCGCTTCGAGTATTGTCTCGATCGACTCCTCCTTGGCCGGCTGGATAAAGCCGCAGGTGTTGACCACAATGGCCACGGCACGGGAGAAATCCTCGGTCAGGGTGAATCCCGAGTCCTCGAGCTCAGAAAGCATGTATTCGCTGTCGACCTGGTTTTTCGCACAGCCCAGAGTCACCAGCCCTACCGGAAGGCGCTCCTTACCCATTGGCAGCTTCCTTTCGATTCCTGATCCGGGAATTCAGCGGTTGTCGGTATACAAGACCACCAGCGCCGCTTTGAGCCAGAGACCCATGAAAACGCCGAGGACAAAAAACAGCGGGAAACCCGAGAGCCTGAGAATCAGGGAGACAGGCGCGCTCAAGCCCCCTTCCAACCGGGCTAGAAAGTCCCAGAGCGCAGTGAACACTGTGCTCAAGAGGCCCAAAAAGAGCGAGGCGACCAGCAGGCCCAGCACGAGCCTCCACTGCCTTTTGAAAAAGGAAAGAGCGGCCCGCATGGCTGCCGGGGCTGCCAGGCTGTCGACACAGACCGCGCAGAGAGCGTATCTGTACCAGAGCACTGCAGCAAGGGTCAGAATCCCGGTCAGAGCCAGGGCCCCGAGTCCCGCGACAGCGAGCATAACGAACAGCGGTGAGGCGGTCCACGCGCCGCCGCCCAGTATAATCGAGGGGAGCCTGAGCACAAATAAGGCGGCAAGCCCGAAAAGCAGTATCAATGGGGGAAGGGGCAGGAGAGAGGCAATTGAGGCCGTGGCCAGGCTCCCTGCGAAAGCTTTTTTGCCCTCCAGCCAGAAGGCGGAGGGGGAAATCGGCGCCACCTCCGGGCTTGAATGCTGCGCCGACCGGCTCACCACTCCGGTCAGCGCCCCATAATAATAGAGCGCCAGCACCAGATAAACCGTGAAGCCAACCAGGCAGCCGGCCATCGAGTAAAGGATCATCTGCCAGTGGCTGAGAATGAACGCTAGCGGGTCTTTCCAGAGCAGGGCCGGCTCGAAATAGCGTCCCCGGGCCACCCAGTAGAGGATCGGCAGACCGGTGCCGCCCAGAAAAAACAACGGGGCGGCCAGGGAATAGAAAAAGGCGAAAAGCAGGAGCCAGAGGTTCTTGAAAACCACTTGCCCTGCTCTGCGCAAGGCGGCGACAATTTTTTCGAGCATTGACAGAGATCCCAAGAGATAGTTAATCCACCTGATCCAAAATGATTCGCAAAATTGACTTTAGATCTATCTCCTGACGGGGCGGGACGGCTATTTATTACCCACTCTTTGCAGCACCTTCCCGCTTCTCAGCTCGCGCAGGGCATCGCGAGCCACCCAGGAGGCGCTTCTTGAATCCAGGGATAAAA
>DATKXY010000172.1:0-14525 GCA_035528795.1 archaeon
ATAGCCACGGCCACAGGCACAGGCCCGCTCATGTCCTGAGGGTCGAATGTCGGACTTTTCACTGCCAGGGCGGTGCGGTCTGTTTCGCCCCAGGAGTTCTCACTCGTGCTGGCCAGCACTGTCAGCTCGATCTCTTCCGGAAGGTTTTCCACCGGCCTTACCGAGCGCACCGTGGGCATGGTGGTAAAAGCCTTCATGAGATGCTTAGTAATCGGGTGCTCCTTGTCGTAGCTGTAGAGAAGCGGTTCGGTAGGGCCTGCGCCCTGGCGCACTCCTGCGGCGGAGTTATCCACTACCATGTCATTGCCTGTACGGACGCCCCATCCGAGAAGCCATTCTTCCATACCTGTTTCATATTCCGGATCCAGACAGACCATAACCCTGCCGCCCTTCTCGAGGTAATCGTCAATCAGACGGACCTCTTCAGGCATGAGGGTTTTGCGTGCGCCGGTGATCACCAGGGCCCGGCAATTCCCGGGCACTCCGTCCTCCTCCATCACATTCAGCGCTTTCACTTCATAAGACTGGTCCCGAATGGCGGCTGCCGCCATCATATATCCCTCTCCGCTGCCGTCATCAATACCGTGCTCCTGGTGGCCCTCGAGAAAATAAACCACGCGCTTCTCGCCGCTTAAAACTTTGATAAAAGCATTGGTCAACTGCTCCTCTGTTTCCATGTTGACCACCATTTCCTGGCTTTCACCGCATTCCACCACAGTAACATTATCCCGATAACGGCCGATATTGTACTGGCGCTGAAGCATTATATCCCGGTTCGGGTCGACAAAACGGTATTGAACAGAGGGATTAACGCTCGAATAGACAGCGAGCAGATCCCTGAGCTTCCTTTCGCGCTCCCGGTTCTGTCGAATCAGGGTTTCATTCTGCGCTATGGACAAATTGCGGTCTACATTTATCCAGTGGAACGCAGTTATATAAACATCCCGTTTTTCTTTCTTTATCTGATCGAGGATGTTCAAAGTCAGGGGGCTCAGCTCGAATTTTTTCGCGATGGTGATATCGCGCCAGATGAAGTGCCGGTAGCCGATAACATTCATGATCACCAAAAGGCTCAAGACCAGGGAAGTTACGAGCAGAGTATTGGTGCCCGAGCGGAAACTTCTGGCGCTGAAAATTTCACGCAGGTCATCAAAAAAGAACACGACATAGAGCAGGCCCGCAGCCGCGCCCAGAGACGTAAACCCGATCGAAAAAAAGCCCCACAGCCCGTTGACATAATAAATCCCCAGACCCAGAAAAAACACCACAGGACTCACATAGCCGATTGTTTTTATTGTCTGTCTCATGTTATTTATCACCTCCACCGCAGCGAGGCTATGGATTGATAGGTGAGAAAAAGACCGATGAAGGTGAAAGAGAGGTAAAAAATAATGTCTCTCGAATCGATTATTCCCATGGCGAAATTGTTGAAGTGGGTGGTGACCGAAACGTAGCTGGCCACCTTGCTCCAGACAGTATATGTGGACTCGGAGATCCGCCCCACAATCCAGAGGAAAAGAAAAGCGCCGAAAGTGAGCGCCCCGGCGATTATCTGGTTCTCGGTGAGCGAGCTGATTAAAATTCCTACAGAGATCACAGCCGCCCCATAGAAAATTATACCGGCATAACTGGTAAGGATAGGGCCCAGATCCGGATTGCCGTACTTGAACATGTAATAATTAAAAAACCCCGTAGGCAAAACCATGGTCAGAAAAAGGCCGAAACCGGCTAAAAACTTGCCCAGCATAAGCTGCAGGATTGTCAGCGGTGAGGTAAGCAGCAACTCGAGCGTTCCGGTCTTTCTCTCCTCTGCGAACAGCCGCATGGTGATCATGGGCAGCAGGAACAGGCTGATAGTTCTGATTTGCTGGAACAAGTAGCGGATTACCTCGTCGTTAATGCTGAATTTCGGGATTGTGTCCTGCATCCTGACTGCCTCGGCAGTGGCCTTGAATGTCACCTCGACAAAATCATTGAACTTGTAAACAAAACGGTTGGCGACCAGGAAAACGAAGACACCGATAACGACATAGGCCACCGGACTGACAAAGTAGGATTTATATTCCCGCCAGAAGATTGTAAAAACATTTCGCATAAAATTTACCTTTTAAAAATTGATATGTTTTCGCTCAACCGTCCTTGGAAGTGATCCTGATAAAAATCTCCTCCAGTGTCATCGATTGAGGTTTTAATTCAAGCAGGCTTGCTCCTGACTCGACAAGCAGGCGGACTATCTCTCCCCGGCGGTCTTTACCCAGTTCGTACTCGATATTCAACAGCCGCGGCTCTCCCCTGCTCTCCCCTTTCTGTTCGGAAACTTTTATTATCCCGGGCAGTTGTCGAATGCGTTTTCCCATATCATCCGGACCGCCTGAGAAAAGCAGGCTCACTTTTTCATTGCCCTTGAGTTTACCGGTCAGCTTCTCGGTCGAATCCTCAGCCAGTATCTTGCCCCTGTTGATTATCAAAACCCTGTCGCAGGTCAGGCTCGCCTCAGGTAGAATATGTGTGCTCAAAAGAATGCTGTGCTCGCCGGAGAGCTGACGGATGAGCTGCCTGACCTCGACTATCTGGTGCGGATCGAGTCCGGCTGAGGGCTCATCCAGGATAAGTATCGGCGGGTTGTGAATGAGCGCCTGCGCCAGGCCCACTCTCTGACGGTAGCCCTTGCTCAGTTTGTGGATATGAAGGTTCTTCACTTCTTCTAGAGCGCAGCACTCGATCACGTATTTCAGCCTTTTTCTGCGGGTCCGGCCACGGGCGAGTCCCTTGATCAGCGCGCAGAACTCGAGGTAATCATGCACGCGCATTTCCCGGTAAAGCGGCGGCGCTTCCGGCAGATAGCCAATATTCTTCTTTACCTCGATGGGATGGGTAAAAACATCATGGCCCGCCACTTTGATCCTTCCCTCGGTAGCGGAAAGATAACCAGTGATTATGCGCATAGTGGTGGTTTTGCCTGCACCGTTGGGACCCAGGAAACCGAGAATCTCCCCTTTGCGCAAATTGAAAGAGATTTTGTCGACAGCCAGGAAGCCGCCGTAACGCTTGGTTAAATTATCGACCTGAATCAAAAGGGTCTCCCCCTGGTGTTAATTTACCGTAAGGTGTGTTCTATCAGGTTCAGGGTGAAACAATTAGTATCAGGAAAACGAAACCTTGATTACTTTTATAACGCTATGAAAACCAATGTGTTATTGTAGGGGCGGGTTTAAAACCCGCCCCTACAGGTCACATCATATCCTTTCGGCTTGATTTTTTAAGGCTGCCTGCCCAGGCAGAATATGTCAAAGGCCTTACTCCATGAATTTAAGCTTTATTTTTAAAAAAAATCATAAGCTGCAGCCCGCCCTTAGGGTTAGTTTCTCCCTTTCCCCGTTTCTCCCTTTCCCCGTTTCTCCGTTTCTCCTCTTCTCCGCTTCCCCGTTTCTCCGTTTCCCCGTTTCTCCGTTTCCCCGTTTCAGCCCTCAAGCAGCCCTGCGCGCTTTTACCTTAATTTTCTCTCCCGCATGCGGAAAAAACCCATCAAGGGTTCAATATAAGAACTTCCGACATTCAGGTCTATATAATCTATTCCTGCGGATTTAAAAAGTTCCTCCTGACTGCTGCGGCGCTCCTGGACAAGCCGCCTGAAACCCTCGCGCACCCTGGCGGATGAGACATCGACAACCTCCAGACCGCCCGTCTCGGCATCCTCCAGACGGAGGAGCCCCACAGGGGGCAGGTCCAGTTCCCGCGGGTCTGTGATCCGTATCGGGATAACATCATGGCGCCGGGCGAGGATCCTGAGCGCCTGCTCGTAGCCCTGATCCAGAAAATCGCTGACCACAAAAATCACGCTCCTGCGGTTCAGAAGGCGCAGGCAGTATTCAAAGCCTTCACGCAGTGAGGTTCCCCTGTTCTGCGGCTTGAAAAAAAGCAGCTCCCGGATCACCCTGAGAACATGCTTGCGCCCCTTTTTGGGAACCACCACCTTTTCCACCTGGTCGGTGAGCATCACCAGCCCCACGCGGTCGTTGTTCTTGATCGCGGAAAAGGCCAAAACAGCGCAAGTTTCAGCCGCATATTCATTTTTCAGACGGTCCACAGAGCCGAAAAGGCCGCTCCCACTGGTATCCACTATGAAAACCACAGTCAGCTCGCGCTCCTCGACAAACTTCTTCACGTAGGGGTGCCCCATGCGCGCGGTGACATTCCAGTCTATAGAGCGGATGTCATCGCCCTCGGCATACTCCCGGACCTCGGAGAACTCCATCCCCAGGCCTTTAAAAATACTGTGGTATTCTCCGGAAAAGACATCCTCGACGAGGCTGCGGGTGATAATCTCGATGTGCCTTACTTTCTTTAGTACTTCCTGCGGTATCATGCTCAGGGAACCTCCACCCTGTCGAAAATCTTCTGGATAATATCTTCCGCAATCAGCTCCTCGGCCTCGGCTTCATAGGTGAGAATTACCCTGTGCCTGAGCACATCCATTCCCACAAACTTGACATCTTCAGGTGTGACATAGCCCCTGTGGCGCAGAAATGCGTTGGCCCTGGCGGCCTGGGCCAGATAGATAGTCGCCCGGGGGCTGGCCCCGTACTCGATCAGGCCGTCCAGCTCCTTAAGCCCGAACTTTTCCGGCTCCCGGGTGGCCATAACGAGAGAAACGATATAGTCTTTGACTTTCTCATCCATATAAACATCGCGGACTACCCGTCGGCAGCGCATAATATCCTCGGGCGTGACCAGCTTCTGGACCTCCGGCACCTCGCCATGGGACATGCGCTCCAGGATCTCTTTTTCCTCGTCCCTTTTGGGATAGGTGATCTTGATCTTCAGCATGAAGCGGTCTACCTGGGCCTCAGGCAAGGGGTAAGTGCCCTCCTGCTCGATCGGGTTTTCAGTGGCGAGCACGAGAAACGGCTCCGGCAGCTTGAAAGTCTCGGTGCCGATTGTCACCTGGCGCTCCTGCATTGCCTCCAGGAGCGCGCTTTGCACTTTGGCCGGGGCCCGGTTTATCTCATCGGCCAGCACTATGTTGGTAAACAGGGGACCCTTTCGGGGAACGAATTCGCCGGTCTTCTGATTGTAAATCATCGTGCCGATCAGATCAGCCGGCAGCAGGTCCGGGGTAAACTGAATGCGCCCGAAACGGGCATTGATGATTTTGCTCAAGGTCCTCACGCACAGGGTTTTGGCCAGGCCCGGCACACCCTCGATCAGCGCGTGGCCATCACAAAGAATCCCGACAAGCAAGCGTTCGATCATATAACGCTGGCCGACTATCACCCGGCCCACCTCCTGAATAATCCGCTCAACAAAAAGGCTTTCTTTTTTAACCCGTTCGTTGAGAACTTGAATCTGTTCGTTCATCTAAGTCTCCATAAAAACGATTTTTACCAGAAATACTTTCAAGAAGTCCGCACCTCGATCGCATTAAAGAGCAATCAGTATACCAAAACCACAGAATTAGGGAGAAGATATGACGTAAGATTATTAATTCCCTCCAGTTACACTCATTAAAGCCTGTGCTGCGAACTCAATGATAATTTCATTTAAAGCAATCTTACCCCATATGAGGCAAAATTAGGGACAATAAAAAACTGAGACATTTCATCTCAGTTTTCAGCTCCAGGAAGGAAATCTATTAAGCCGAAACAGCAGGGACAGACCTGCCTTGCTTTTACAACCAATGATATAATTTTACAGAATAGTGTGTTAGTGTCAAAAGCCCAACAGGACTGACTGACAGCAGTGTTCACCCTGTGACAGCTCAGTCCTCAGCTTGCCGGAGCCTGATAGTTTTCCAGTTCCTGGATAGTCAACTGGAAGTTGGTCCAGATCCCGTCTTCTCCGGCAGCAGCTTTTCTCTTCTCGGCCATCTGGCGCAAAAGGGGCAGGTACGGACGGAAAAGCTCCACATTTCCGGGCTTGATAATTTCCAGTATCCCCACTGCAACATACGAGCAAAGCTCGATATCATCTCCATGTTTTTCGAGAATATCTATGAAAGCCGCCTCGATCCGGCCTGAAGCCTCGGTTTTGGCGAAAGAAGCCAGAGTGATCGGGATGCTCAAGCGCAGGTCGCGGCTTACAGTGTCATCTTCCAGCAAATCGATAATGGTAGAAATACTTGTGGTGTCATTGATCTCCCCAAGAGCGTAGATAATGGTCTCTTGAAGCAGGTAATCGTCAACTTTTCTTAAAAGCTCAGTCAACATCGGGGCTGCGGATTTATCTTTAAGGTAGCCGAGCGCACTAACCATTCCGATCTGTACATTAGGGTCCGGATCTTCGAGGTAGACATGCAGCAGCTGCGGATTAGTTATCTTATACAGGGTGCGGATCACGGAGTCTCTTTGCACTGCGGTCCCAGAGCGCAAAATCTCAATGCCGCCTGTAACCATTGCCCGCTCGCGGGCAAGCTCGGGGTCTTCCTTGGGGCCGCAGCCAGGGCTGAGAAACAAGCCGGCAAGGCAAGCCAGTGCAAAGAGCGGAATGAAGTTTGTCTTTTTCAAGAACCCAGTCTCAGCGAAAAATTCACCAAGGAACATAACCGGTACCTCGCGTTGTGGATTTAACTTGACGTGACTCCCAGTCAAGGAGCCCCGGAGAATTCAGGCTCACCGGGTATTTTAAGGGATATTGAAATCTGCATTCAAGCTATTTAAAAACAGGATGGTCGAACCATCCGAGATCAAAAACTTCGCTCACCGCGGCCAGAGCCAGAATGATCACATATCCGATAAAAATGATCAGACCGGTCAGGCCTGCGCGGCTGGTTGAGAGTTCTTTCTGAGCTTTCTCTGCCATTTTTCTGCGCTGTTGAGTTTTGCGGAGGCAGACCAGCGGCAATCTTACCTGAGCTGCCAGATTATTCTGCCTCCGACCACTGTCGCCACAGCCCTTCCGGTTACCTTGCGGTGGTGGAAAGGTGTATTGCGGCTTTTTGAATAAAAGGCGTTTTTGTCAATAGTCCAGGTTGTTTCGATGTCCAGGACCGTGACATCCGCCGGGTCGCCTTTGGCCAGGGAGCCGCCGGGAACGCCGAGAATTTTCGCCGGAGCTGTGCTCATCCTCTCGATCAGCGTATTTAAATCCATTACTCCGCCGATTACCAGCTCGGTATAGGAGACCGGGAAAGAGGTTTCCAGGCCGATCACGCCATTGGGAGCATCGGCGAAAGCGGTTTCTTTTTCATCGTAGTGATGAGGGGCATGATCTGAAGCGATGCAGTCAATCGTACCATTGGCCAGCCCTTCTCTGAGGGCGGTGAGATCTTGGGGACTGCGCAAAGGAGGTGACATTTTGGCATTGGTGTTGTATCCATTGACCGCTTCATCGACCAGGCTGAAGTGGTGGGGCGTTGCCTCCGCGGTAACTTTTATCCCTTCGGCTTTGAAGCGTCTGACCACATCCACTGAACGCCTGGTCGAGATATGAGCCACATGCAGCCTGGCTCCGGTAAGGCGCGCCAGCGCGCAGTCCCGGTAAACAATTATTTCCTCGCTCTCGACCGGAATTCCGGCAAGTCCCAGCCGGGTGGCCACGAGACCCTCGTTCATCACGCCATCGCCCACCAGTGTCGAATCCTCGCAGTGATCGATAATCGCCACACCGAAAATAAGCGAATAGGTGAGCGCCTTGCGCATGACCTCTGCACTTTTCACACAATGACCGTCATCAGTAAAAGCCACTGCGCCGGCATCAATCATCCCGCCCATTTCAGCCAGGCTCTCGCCCGCTATGTTCTCGGTTATCGCACCTACAGGGTAAACTTTTGCATAGCCTGCCTTGATAGCCTCGCGAATAAGATAGCCCACTGCGGCCCGGTTATCGGTCACCGGGTCGGTGTTCGGCATGGCTGCAACGGCAGTGAAACCCCCGGCTGCGGCAGCCAGACATCCGCTCGCTACAGTCTCCTCGTCTTCGCGACCCGGTTCGCGTAAATGGACATGCATGTCCACGAGACCGGGAACCACCACTTTCCCGGTTGCCTCGAGCACTGCGGTGCCCGCACCGGCTTTCAGATCCTTGCCGATTTCGGCCACACGCGCCCCGGCAAGCAGAAGGTCAAGCTTCTCATCAATTTTGTTCTTCGGGTCGATAAGCCGACCACCGCGAATCAACAGACGATCCAAAATGCACTTGCCTCCTCGAAGCGTTTTATTACTTACTCAAGCATGGATGCCGCTTGAGCTGCGCTTGCCGGTTTTCCCCCGGCAAGCAGGAAAAGAACGGCCATGCGTACAGCCACACCATTGGTGACCTGCCTGAGAATCACCTGATGTTCGCCATCAGCGACATTGGAATCGATCTCCACGCCCCGGTTCATCGGCCCGGGGTGCAGAATAAGCACATCCCGCCCCGCTTGCTCGAGCCGTTTGTTTGAAATGCCGTAGAGCTTGTTATACTCGGCGAGCGATGGGAACATATTAGACTGCATTCGCTCAAGCTGGATGCGGAGGACATTTATCGCATCCGCCTCAGAGAGCACATCTTCGACCCGAGAATAGATCTGCACGCCCAGGTCACTTATCTGCCGCGGGACCAGGGTGGGAGGACCGCAGACACCAACCTTGGCGCCCATCTTCTTGAGTCCCCAGATATTTGAGCGCGCGACCCGGCTGTGTAAAATGTCCCCGATAATGACCACCTTGAGCCCTTCGAGCTTGCCGAAGTGGTCACGCAGGGTAAGCATATCGAGCAGTCCCTGGGTCGGATGCTCGTGCCAGCCGTCCCCGGCATTGATCACATTGGAGTCGATTCTCTCAGACAGGAAAGCCGGGGCTCCGGAAGCCGAGTGCCGGATAACAACCATGTCGATGCGCATGGCCTCCAGATTGCGCGCGGTATCGACCAGGGTTTCCCCTTTCACGACACTGCTTTGGGCAATACTGACATTAATCGTATCGGCGCTGAGACGTTTTTCGGCAAACTCGAAAGAGGTACGGGTGCGGGTGCTTGGCTCAAAAAAGAGATTGACGATTGTTTTTCCGCGGAGGACAGGGACTTTTTTAATCTGGCGTTCGCTAATTTCCTTAAACGGCACGGCAGTGTCGAGGATCATGCGGATCTCTTCCGCAGTAAGCTCCTCCAGACCTAAAAGATGCTTGCGTTTAAACTGCATATTCGGCGGCTTTAAATTTGTGGGTGAATAAGAATGGAAAAAGAGCTGACTTTCATCCTAAATATCTTTGACAGGCCTGACCCACACCCCATCGACACCGTCGACCTCCTTGACCTTGACCACCACCTCTTCCTCCTTGGTAGTAGGGACTTCTTTCCCCACAAAATCGGCCCGGATAGGAAGCTCGCGGTGGCCGCGATCAACCAGTACTGCAAGCATAATCCGAGCCGGGCGGCCGAAATCGATCAGAGCATCGAGTGCGGCGCGGATAGTACGGCCTGTAAAAAGAACGTCATCCACCAGAATCACCCCCATGCCGGTAATATCTGGGGGGAGGTCCGTACTGCGCACAACAGGCTGTACGGGTGTATGACGGAGATCGTCCCGGTAAAGAGTGATGTCCAGCTTGCCGGTGAGAACCTTAGTCCCTTCGATCTCCTCGAGATAAGCCACCAGCCTCTCTGCCAGGTTCACTCCCCTGGTCTGGATACCAGCCACCAACAGGGACTTGGTACCCTGATTCTGCTCCAGAATCTCATGGGCGATACGGCGCATCGAGCGGCGCATCATCTGAGAGTCAAGGACTAGTCTTTCCTTAGAGGTCGGGTTCATAAACAGGTATGAGTTTAGAAAAAACCTTTCACTGATCCGTTAACCGGCCAGTGAAAGGTTCTCTCGTCAGTTAGGAAAAAGCCTTGGAAAATTCGGGAGAAATATTTAAAGACTCTCCAAATTATTTGGACTCCGATCCTTTTTCCTTGTTTTTAAGCGCCTCTGCCTCTTTCCAGATTTCGATCGCTTTATCCTTATTGTCGATTTTCATGTAAGCGACACCCAGGTTCTGGAGAGTTCCATGGTCGCGAGGACAGTTATTGGCGAACATTAATTCGATTGTATCAACAACTTTCTGCCACTGCTCGGAATAAATATAGATATAATAGAGCTGAGTTCCCGCCTCGCAATCTGTAGGGTCCTCTTTGAGAACCTGGCTATAACAATCCCCGGCCTTTGTCAGCAGCTCACTGGCTTTATCCTTGGAGGCCTGATCTTCTTTCTTGGAATAAGTAATATAGAGCTGATAGTAGCAGGAGCCTGCGTTAAAGGCGTCGGCCGTGCTGATTTCAGAAGCGGCGTCTGCAAATATATCATCGTAAATCCTGGCCGCGTTTTCATAATCCCTCTGGCTCATGTAAATAGTCACCAGCCGTCTTAAAACCGAGGGATCATCCGGGTTATCTTCCAAAAATTTTTCGTACAGATCGATTGCTTCACCCGGCTTGTCCGCAGCGATATAAGCCTGGCCCAGGTTCTTTACAAACTGGTCGTCTTCCGGGTCCAATTTGATCGCAATCTTGAATCTTTCGATAGCCTCATCAAACAACACTTTTGCGCTGTCCGGATTTGGCGGATTCGCATCGATGTAAAGCTGGCCCTGTTCAAGCAAGGCTACAGCCAGATTGGATTGGCTTTCCTTGCGCTCAGGATTTATGGAATTGGCAATGCGATATTTAGCGATTGCCTCTGGAAAGCGTTTCTGCTGCAGCAAAGCTGTGGCCTCCTTAACGAAGGTAGCCCAGTGGTGATCACGCCATTTGTCGACTTCTTTTCTCAAATTCTTGGGAGGGTTTTTTTCCAGGGCGGCACTGAAATTTTCTCCTGCTTTCTCCCAGTTAGCGATCCCTGCATAAGCCCGGGCCAGATAATAAAAAAGCTCCGGGTCATTGGGATATTCGGCCTTGTTCTCCTCCAGCAGTTTAACCGTCTCTTCATACTTTTTATGGTCAAGACGGACTTTGGCACCGGTTACAACGGGAGAAGAAGCTATCGATAAGAACCAGACACTCCCTATTATGCTTAAAATCATAAACTTACGCATTTTTTATCCTTTCATTAAAATTTAGCGACTGCTTGTATAATAAAAAATTATCGTATTCTGATTTACCCCCCGCGCTGATTTCAGGATCTGACAAGTAAAAAAATATAACTTTTAAAAGTGTTAAGATAGCACTTTTCTGGTCATTATTCTTCAGATGCGAATAAAACTTTAAAATACCTTGTAACTGCTATCCAGTCAAGAAAAAACCTGTGGATGCCGATCCCTTGGAAATACGGTAAAATGCGGTGTTCGGTTCAAAGTGTACTTATAAGGGGAAACATTTTAAACCATTCAACTTCTTTCTAAAAGTATTAATTTCAACAGGGCATCCGGGTCAGCCTGCTGCCGGGCCTTTGCGGCCGCCTCCCTCAGCCGGGGGTTCCAGCCCAGTGCTTCAGCAATCTTTACGGGCAAATCCCTGACTTTTCCATAATAAAACGGTTCTTCCTCTTGCGCTAGAAAAAGCACGTAGTCAGCAAACTCCAAGATCGAACCGTGTTCCTCTGACCCGACTATTACAGCCGCACCGTTTCTGGCATCCTGTCTTAATAAGTTGCAGACTTTGGCCGCGTTTTTTCCGTCAAAGAGCTCGAAAGGCTCATCGCACACCCAAACCACCGGCTCGGCCAAGGCCTGGGCGGCCAAAAGCAGCATGCGCCTTTCACCAGCGCTCAATTCCCATACAGAGCGCAGCCATAGGGGTATAAAGTCAAATAAAGCAATTTGTTCCAATATTCTGAGCAATTCATCTCTCCCCCTTCCTCCCATTTTTGAATAAAACTCCAGCTCTTCACCAACAGTGGTACCGACAAAAATTTCCTCTCCGGGAGGGGGAAGATAGGCTGCGCCGGTAACACCGGCTGCACGACTGCCGCCCTTACTGTTCCTCAGGTCGGAAAATCCTGTTCTTTCAGCAGAAGAGCCCTCCAAGCCTGCCACTGACCTCAAAAGTCTTGAACGCTGGGATTGCCGGCCTCCAATCACGCCATAGATACAGCCGGCTTTAATCCGCCAATTGAGGTCGGAACCCAAAAGAATTCGCTTTTCAAAGCTCCAGGTTCGCAATTTGAGCCCTTCTAAAACTATCTGACGTAAAAAGTGTCTGATTTATTTATTAAATTACCAAAAAATAAAAATAAAGCCTTGACATACGCTTACTAATTCTGCTAATTTATAAAAAATTGGGGTATTTGTCATCTTCTTTATGCCCGGATTCTGAATCTTGACGCTGGTGACAGGTCTTGAAATAAAGGTCAGCTTTATTTTGTAACAAAAAACAGATTTTAAATCCATAATACCTTTTTACTTTCAAATAATTATATCCTTATATAATAAGAACACAGGAACAGTAATTGCAGTAATAGTCCAGTGCTTGACTGTTTCAGCTTTATGACCCTAACTGGATCGGTGATATCTAAAATGTTATCCGGAACGGATAATCCCACTATCCAAAACATGAATGCAGGAGAGGAGATTAAAAAATGCGCTTTTTTGCAGTAACCGCAATCATATTTGCATTTTGCGCCTCGACCCTGGCGGCCAAAGACATCGAAAAAAAGGGAAGTTTCGGGGTCGTAATCCACGAGAACTTTGTCAAGTTCAACTATGTGATCACTTATCTTGGCGATTCCTATAAAGAGAACTTTATTGCTTTCAGACTGGATTTTGAGGACAATAAGGGCTACGATATGCCGAACGAAATCAAAGAGTCCGAAACAATTTTGAAAAATATCAAGAACAAAAGCATCCAGGGCAAAGTGGAAAGACAGAGCGCAAGCTCAGCGGTTCTTCTTTTTCCTTTGAATGAGGATTTCACTCTTTCAGGCAAAGCAAAGTTATATACAGTGATCATTGGTTATAAGCTGAAAAAAGATTTCAATATTTGATTCAAATTCAAAAACAGGTCTCTCGGGCTGGCCAAACGAAAATCAAGGTTGCAGATGTAGGAGTAAAAGTTGAATTTCAGCGGATTCACCTGCCATTTTATTTACCGCTTTCAAAAGAATCTCTCCTTCTGCAGTGTTCCTGTTCCCAGTTTATCCTTTAAATAATTTTTTTGCCTCCAGGATCGTTCTTTCAGCCCCGCAATTTTGACTCGCCGTCCGGTGGGAGACAGCTCAGGCGCGCGGATGGAATTCACGGTGCACCTGGCGCAGGGTTTCATTGCCGAGATGGGAGTAGATTTTTGTGGTGGCTATGTCTGCGTGCCCAAGCATTTCCTGCACTGAACGCAGGTCCGCCCCGTTTTCAACCAGATGTGTAGCGAAAGAATGCCGCAGCACGTGAGGATGCACCTTATGCGCTATACCCGCCAGGGTGGCATATTTATGCAGTATTTTCCAAATCCCCATCCGGGTAATCGGGCTCCCGTTTCTGAGATTTAAAAATACTTTGCCCGCTCCCCGGCCCAGGCGATCAAGCAAGGGCCTTTCCAGCTCGATATATTCCTCGAGAGCCCGGATCGCGATATCTCCCATAGGAACCACTCTTTCTTTCGACCCTTTGCCAAAAATCAAGACCACCTGCTGCGGGAGTTTGAGATCTACCAGTCGTAAGCCCACCACTTCGGATACGCGCATTCCGGTGCCATACATCAGCTCTATCAAGGCTGTATCGCGAAGTCCTCCTTTGGCCTGCCGGTCGATCGCTTTCAGCATGGCGAGAATCTCCTCCAGTGAGAGGACCGTGGGCAGCTTAAGCTCCTTGCGAGGCAATTCTATGCTTTCTGTGGGGTCGCGGGTGATCCGGTTCTCTCCGGCCAGGAAGCGGAAATAAAGCCTTAAAGCACTGGTTCGGCGAGCCAGGGAGCTGGCTTTCATCGGCAGTTGGGCAAGGCCGTTCAGGTAATCTTCAACCATCTCCCGCTCGACCTCGTTCGGTCCGGTCAGACCCTGTTCAGCCACCTCCCGGATAAAACTCCCGATGTCCCGCCTGTAAGCCAGGAGTGTATTTTCGGCCAGGTTGCGCTCGAACATCAGATAATCACAAAACTGCTCGAAGTAAAAAGCGCGAAAGAGTTGATCCCACTTATCCGAATCACTGTCTTTTTTCAAATCAGAAAGGGGTTGCAATTTTTCTCCACGCCAATTGTTGTGTTCTGCCCATGCCCGGGAAGAACGAGTGTTTCATGCGGCAGATTGTGCAGCTTTTCCTTGATGCTCCCAACCAGCAGCGACTCATTGCCGCCGGGCAGGTCATACCTGCCGATTGAGCCGCAAAAAAGCGTATCCCCGGTAAAAACCACACCCGCACCATAAAAAGAGACCCCTCCCGGCGTATGCCCCGGGGTCCAGAGCACCTCGAGCCCCAAGCTCCCGAAACTCACCTTTTCACCGGGCAAGAGGTATCTATCGGCAGCGGGACTTGTTACCGGTATACCGAATGCCGCCGAGATATTGAGTTCCGGGTCGGTGAGCATGAGTGCATCAGCCTGGTGAATCAAGAGGGGCGCCCCGTATGCCTCCTTGATCTCCCTGTTCGCCCCGATATGGTCTCCATGTCCATGGGTATTGAGAATATAGCGAACATCCAGCC
>DATKXY010000173.1:0-4211 GCA_035528795.1 archaeon
CTCCTTTGTGATCCACAGCGCTCTGGTCCCGCCAAATGGCAGAGAACTCATGCAGGACTATGTGAATGCGTTTCATAAATGCTTCGAGAACATTGACGAGGTATTGAAAGTGGACCACACCGCAGCGCTGCCGCCGATTCATGGCAGACGGTAGCGAGAAACAGAGGTGTCAAATATGGAAAGTAGCCCGGCGAGGAATGCGGGATGTTCAGGAGACTCCCTGGAGAGAAGAGTGGTCTGGGCAGGCGGATAGCCGGATTGCAGCCTGCTGAGGTTTTGACCCAAATCTAACGCCGGACAACGCGGAAGCCCAGGTAGCTGATCCTGTAGTGCGGGTCATAATAAGTACGGTTGGCTGACCGTAAAGCACTGTCACAATTGTGCCAGCCGCCGCCCCGTCCAACACGGTCGGTGCCAAACACAGGGCCTGGCGGATTCTTGCTTGGGCTGTTACTATAATATTTAAGATCGTACCAATCTTTGCACCACTCACTCACATTACCTGCCATATCCACCAAACCAAATGGATTCGCCGGGTAGCTGCCCACATCGGTCGGGGAAGCTATATGCTTGTCGTAGTTGGCTTTTTCGAGACTTATCGTTCCGTCATCGGTCCCGAATTCGAGCTGCTGACCTCCCCGGCAAGCATATTCCCATTCAGCCTCGGTTGGCAGTGATATATCATAATGAGCAGCGAAAGCAGCAGCGCCATACCAGGTAACAAACGTCACCGGCTTGTGCTCATAGGTCGGCTCAACACTGAAACTGCTGTCGTTAAATATTATCCGGCATTTGTTATTTAAAAGATCGCTCTCGGAAAGACTTAAATATTCATAGCCCGGGTAATAACCCACACCGCCGATTACGCTGTCCTTGTTCGCTCTTACCTCTCCGGTCTTAATGGCTTCGTTCAGAAACGCCGCATACTGGGAGTTGGTTATCTCTGTGGCGCTCATCTGGAATGTGTCCAACGCTACAACGTGAACGGGACCTTCATCTATCTCAATACTCCGGCTTCCCATCTTGAAGCTGCCGGCCGGAATCGAAATCATTGGCATACCCTGGAAAATTTCTGTCTTAATGATATTTATGCTGTTGGACGTATCAGCTCCCACAACGAGTTTAAGCTCACCACCGGTGAACCA
Organism: archaeon; assembly: GCA_035528795.1. Lineage (GTDB taxonomy): Bacteria > Gemmatimonadota > Glassbacteria > GWA2-58-10 > GWA2-58-10 > DATKXY01. The sequence goes on from DATKXY010000173.1 coordinate 1,146, forward strand.
TTGAGGGACTATTATCTTTATGTTTTCATGGCTGAACTCCAGAAGATCCACTTCCTTGCTATTCATACAGGCTTTCACACTGTCGGCTGTGATTGTCTTACGGAAGCTTCCCACGGAAATAACGAGGGTGTCGCCAACAGCAGCCACCCTGGAGCTTACGCTTAAGATGGTCGGCTCCCAGTAAATAATCCCTGGCTCCTGGGCTCCGGAGAGTAGATTGAGCAGGCCCAGGAGATCGAAAATATTCACAACACCGCTTGCGTCCACATCCGCAATCTGCCTTGCCCTTGCCGGCTGCACTGCCGGGTCGGGCAGCATCTTTAACATTTCCAGCAGGTCGAAAATGTTTACCAGACCGTCTTCGTTGATGTCTCCCCGGTAGGTGGAACCCTGTGAGACCGGGGTCTGGGAAAAGGAAATCGCCGGGATGGAGAAGATTATCAGGCAGGGCAAGACAAAAAACAGCACGAGTTTACGCACGTCAGGCCTCTTAGTTTATACGGATCAATGAGTGAGCAGCAATTGTTTCTTGATTATAGAGAGATAAATATAATAAATTTAGTGCAGATTTTCAAGACCCGCGTTTGGATCCCGTTTTGCATACCCTAACGATACTCTAATTCCTTAGACGAATAATGCGGCGGGGTTTGCAGCAGGGCTGTCAGCTTCTCTCTAAATCTTGATCCTCCTATTTCTCAAGCTCCGCAGCGGTCTCCTGAATCCTATGCCAGGCCTGATCCACATGGCGCGCCTCGGTGTGTGTCTGGCCGACGCAGAGCCGGAGCGTATATCGCCCGCTCAGCTTTGTATGGGTCAAATACAAGCTGCCGCTTCGATTAAGGCGCTCTAACAACCGCTGGTTGATTGCATCCCCGCCCACATGACGGAAACAGACCAGGTTCAAGGGGGGTTGAACAGCGAGTTCGAAGCGCTCGCTCTCCTCGACACACCTGGCGAATTTCCGGGCCAGCTCGATATGGCGCCTGATATGGAAGCGCAGGCCCTCCACTCCGTAATGGCGGATGACAAACCAGAGCTTCAGGGAGCGGAAACGCCTGCCGAGAGGGATTTGCCAGTCCCGGTAGTCAATCACAGCCCCGGACTCTGTGGCCTTATTGCGCAGATATTCCGGCAGCACACTCAGAGCCTTGATCAAGACCGCCCGGTCAGCTACATAGAAGCAATCGCAATCGAAATTGGTAAACATCCACTTGTGGGGGTTAAAGCAATAGCTGTCAGCCAATTCCACTCCGGCATGAATATGGCGGTACTCGGGACAGAGAGCGGCTGTACCGGACATGGCTGCATCGACATGAAGCCAGAGGCCCTCCTCACGGCAGATTCGACCGATCTCCGGCAATGGGTCCATGGCGTTCGAAGAGGTAGTTCCTACGGTTGCAGAGACGAAACAGGGAATCAGGCCGGCCTGGCGGTCCTGCTTGATCTGCCCGGCCAGCGCGTCCGGGCAAAGGGCAAACCGGTCATCCACCTCGATCAGCCGGAGGTTCTGGTGGCCAAGACCGGCGATCTTGACCCCTTTCTCAATGGAAGAGTGGGCCTGGGTCGAGGCATAGGCGATCAGATGTCCATCGCAGCCGCGCTGGTTGCTCTTGTAGCCAGTGGCCCGCTCTCTGGCCGCCAGAAGGGCACAGAGGGACGCGCTGGAAGCGGAGTCCTGGATAACCCCGCCGCCGGTCCCCCCGGACTTGAACTTTGACGGCAGGTCGAGCATGTCCACTAACCAGTCCAGCACATGTGTTTCCAGCTCCGTGCAAGCCGGGCTGGTGGCCCACAGCATCCCTTGAATCCCAAGGCCGGCCGAGAGCAGCTCACCCAGCACCGCAGGTCCCGAGGCGTTTGCCGGAAAGAAGGCAAAGAAGTTCGGCGACTGCCAATGGGTGATCCCGGGAACAATAAGCCTGTCCACATCCTTGAGAATGGTTTCAAAGGCTTCGCCATGCTGGGGCGGCCCGGAAGGAAATGAAGCGCGAATTTGTCCCGGCTCGACCTGGGACTGAACCGGAAACGACTCGATCCTCTGATAATAATCGGCGATCCAATCTACTACAGCCCGGCCATACCGGCGGAACTCCTCCGGGCTCATGTGGAAACTTTTAGAGCTGATTTCGCACTCCTTTTGAGCTGTGACAGAATCTTATCTTGATATTATTCCAATCCAGAGGATATCGGAAGTATCAGGATAGAAACAATACAAATGTGAGATATAGAAAAGGAATGAACAATAAATTTTTCAGGCGGGAGTTTTTGGGCTCCGTGAAAAAAGTCTCTTCATGCCCTGTTCTGTCATCGAAAAAAACGATGCTCTCCAGCTCGAGGAAACCGTATTCTCTGTCTTCTCCCCGGTATTCAGGGGTATAATAGCCGGTCACGCGCAAGCTGCTTTGGTCTTCCACCTCATTTATCCGACTGCGGATCTTCTCGATTGTCTCCCGGTCTCCCTGCGCGACATCTTTGTGCACATAGATCTTGAAAACCCGATCGAGATCATCGACCCGGATCACGAAATCCAGGTTTTCATCCTCATCATGGTCACCCATTATCGGGGTTCCGGTGAACTCGTCAGCCTCGTATTCCTCTGCCTGAGGAGGAGCTTTCACCATTCTGACAACCGTACTTCTGGCCTGATAGGAGCAGCAGACCATAAATGCCGCGGCCAGATAACAGGCCGGCACTAGTGACCGCAGCGATTTAGACGATATTTTTGGCCGCATCCTGGCCTCTTTGAAAAGTCAAGGATTCGCGAGAAGAGCCGCAAAGAGCCTTTCAGCTTAAGTATATTATATCGATATCCCTATAACAATATATATGTGAGTCCTGTTGAACTGCTCTGTTTATTTAACCCGCTCTATTCACAAAATTCGCCAAAGTTTTTTCAAAAATAGGAATGGAGCAAAATTCAGCGTAGGGACACGGCATGCTGTATAGACCGGACACATAGGTAACAAGTGTTCGGACACATAGGTAACACTCCAAAAAGGTTATGGTATAATCTTCTTTCAAAAAGAAAGGAGGTTAGCCGTGCCTTGGAAGGAGTGTTCAGTAATG
>DATKXY010000174.1:0-41463 GCA_035528795.1 archaeon
CGCTCTTGTCATATATCGGATTGAAATGATCCCGGTTCACCACCGGCCACGCCTGGTGTGAAAAGTCTTGATTGTAGGACAGTGTATCCCTATGATATACTCGATTTATCAGGAATGAAGTCCGTGTGAGTATTATCCTGCTTTCAATTTTAGCAAAAGGAGCTCGAAAATGCCTCTGATAGTTCTGTTAGCTCTTTTAATCGGATTTCCCCTTGCCGGGCAGGCTGAATCATTGAAACTGCCTGTGGTGGCGGACTGCGGAATTTCGAACGAGCGCGGCCACCTGAATGAAAACAGCGGTGCCTCCGTTTCAGTCCCGATCCGTCAGAACCAGAATTGGTCAGGCTTTGAAGCCAAGGCCTGCCTGATGCGGTTCGATACCGGACCGCTCACCGGGATGTCTGTGTCCCGGGCCTGGCTCAATATCTTTCTGGCCCGCGGAGACCTTTATGCAGTCGGTTTATGCACTGTGCTCGCTGATTGGGACGAGGGCCGGGGAGTGAACGGCCAGACAGGCCGCGGCGGAGCCAGTTGGCGCTGGGCCCGCGAGCCGCGGGCTGGCCAGAAGCCGGGGCCTGAGAATTACTGGTCCTGGGAAGAAAGCGGTATCTACAGTGTCAGTTGGGCCCATCCCGATGCCCGCTACCACCACGCAGGCCCAGGGACAATCGAGAAGCGGCCGCTGGATGACGGGCGGATCATTCACCTGAGGATCCCCGTGGACCCAAAACTGGTCGAATCGCTGGGGGCAGGACTGGCAGGCGGCCTCCTGCTCACGGATGACAAAGGACAGGTGGCGGAAGCCAAGAGCCTCAAGGGAACCGGGAGGCCCTATCGGTATGACCGGTCGCAGGATATCTATCTCTACACCCGGGAAATCCAGGAGCCCTCCTTGCAGCCCTTCCTGGAAGTCGAGGGTGAGAAAGTGGACCAGTCCCCGCCCGGCGGCGTGGGGCAGCTTAAAGTGGCCGGCGTGGACCCTTTCGATCCCTCGGTCACGGTCTCTTTTACAGCGCCGGCAGATGACGGCGAGAGCGGAGGTCCGGTTCTGGGCTACGATGTGCGCTATAGCCGCGGGTCTATTGGCCAGGCCGGGTGGGAAAGCCTGGAGAGGCTGCCCCTGTGGGCGGTCGTAAAGCCTGAGTCCCCCGGAACTGTCCAGAGCCTGAGAGTTTTCACCCTGGCCCCGGGGACTTATTTTCTGGCGCTCCGCGCTGTGGATGAGTCCGGGAACCTCGGGCCTGTCTCGGAGATTGAGATAACAGTGCCCGAGGTGCCTTCTGTAACCCTGCCTGTCAGTCCTGCAGGGAAAGGAAAGGGGGCGGCACCCGGCGGAGTGGTTTTCGATAACAGCCTCGAGGTCTGGGCCTGCCCTGACCTCTGCAAGGTGGACCCGGTCACAGGTGGCATTCTGCTTGACAGCGAGAACTACGAGCCTGCGGGAGATTACAAGCTCGCAAACCAGGTCTGGTCATCCGCCGGGCGCGCAGTCAGCCTGCAGGCTGCGCGTGGGGAAGTTGTGGCATTCCAGTTGGTTCTGGGGCGGGTCGGGGATAAGAAGCTGAGCGAGGTGCGGGTCTCCACTGGCAATTTATCCGGGGACCCCGGAAGGATCGAATCAGAGGGCAATGTCTCCTGCTTTCGGGTCTGGTACCTGGATGTGGTCCCGCGCGAGAAGGAGCTCACCGGGCCCTGGGAGCTGATCGTGGACAAAGGGCACAAGCCGGCCTGGCACGGGGATGCCTGCCTGCCGCTTGGGCCGCCTTTCGAGACCGCTTTCGACCTGCCCTCAGGCGACAACATGGGGGATGACCAGCGCTGGCAGTCGGTCTGGGTCGATATCTGCGTGCCGCCCGCGGCAAACCCCGGCCTTTATCAGGGAGAGCTCACGGTCACATCAAAAGAGCTTGTCAGTCTTGCGGTTGTTTCTGTGAAACTCGAGGTTTTGCCGCTCGTCATGCCGGATGAGGTCACCTGGCCTGTTGAGCTGAACGCTTACCATACCGGCATAGCAGGCTTTTCAGGAGTGAGCCAGGGATCGGACACAGAGCGCTACCTGGAGATCGAGCGCCGCATCTATCAATTGATCCATCCGCACCGGGCCACCTTGAATATTCTGCCTTACGGGCAGGCCGGAGATGTCCCGCGCGGCAACGCTCCGGTACTTAAAGGCAGCGGCAGGGAGACTGCGGTTGATTCCTGGGAGGAGTGGGACAGCAGGTATGGCCCGTATCTCAGCGGGGAAGCGTTCACGCCTTCGATGGATTACCAAGGTCCGAGAGCTGGAGTTCCTGTAACGCATATCTATCTTCCTTTTAATGAAGACTGGCCAATGCCGATAGAAAAACACTATGCAGACTACAAAAAGAGCGTGGTTTCCCGCGAGGATTTCGCCGAATGGGCCAAGACTTCCAGGCCTCTGGAGGAGGCTTTTGACCAGGACTACCAGGATGGGTTTGTCTCGGTCGTGCGCCAGTTTTTCGAGCATTTCAAGACCAAAGGCTATACCCGGACAAGCTTCCAGGTTTATTTCAACAACAAGTATTATTACAAGACCGAGTTTTTCGGGATGCGGGGTGGAGTCAAGGGCAGTTCTTTCTGGCTTCTGGATGAGCCGGTGGACTACGATGACTATGCCGCCAACCGGTTTTTCCTCTCGCTGGTCAAGAAAGGTTACGAGCAGGCCGGAGCCGGGAATCTAAAGCTCGATTTGCGTACAGATGTTTCCCAGCCCGAGATGAGCCGCGGCCTGTGGGATGGGATCTGCAACCTGTGGAACTCGAGCGGGTTGATGGATTTTAAAACCACGGCTGCTTACCGTATGCATCGATTGCCAGGGGAGAATTACTGGCGCTACGGCGGGGAGACCAGAATTTCGGGACGGCTGATGAATTACCAGCAGAATTTCTTCACGGTCTGGGCGGTCGGCGCCTCTGGAGCACTGGGGACCTGGAACGTTTTAGGTGGCGGGGGAGACTGGTTCAGGCCGGATGATCTTTCTATTATCTACCAGGGAAAGAGCTACGCCCGCACAAGCGAGGACTACGACGGCGCTTTTGCAGGAGTGAGGCTCAAGGCGATCCGGCGAGCCCAGCAGGATGTGGAATATCTCAACCTGCTCGCTGCGAAAAAAGGCTGGAGCCGGAACAAGGTGCGCCGCGCAATGGCGGCTTTCGCCGATAACCCGGAGGAATCCGGGCTGACTTTTGACGGGCTGACCGCTGACCGTCTTTTCGAGCTGCGCAGGGCGGTGGCCAAAGCTTTGCTGACCGAATAATCCAATTGCTCGCTGACTTCCCATGATAGTAAAAATTGAAAGGGCCTGGAGCGACTGCCAGGCCCTTTTGATTGTGCTGTTTCCCACGTAATATCACAGGCCTTGCATAGTGTTCATTCTTTAATCCGCTGGATCCACTTAAGCAAAAACGAAAGGCAGGTGCAACAGCGTCCACAGGCCGTACCGCAGGAAAGAATCTTTTCGCGCCTCTTTTGCCAGTCCGCCGAAATAAATTCCCTTTATCAGCGTATTCCCCATCATCGAGATAATGATCGCTGCGACGAGTATATCCGTGACATTCTGGTTGCTATGAACCAGAGATAAAATAAATGGGTCGATATCTGTCACCCCGACAATGAAAGACAGAGTGAACAGTCCGGCATTGCCGAAAGAAGCTTTCACAATGCTTGTCACTACCTGCAGGGTTAAAAACAGAAATGCGAAAATCATTGCCGGGGTGATTTCGAAAGGATTCTTGAGTGTCGTAAAGTCAGACCCCCTGGATATGGGAATCCTGGTCCTGAAGTATAGCGAAAAAATCAGCCCGAAGCCTGCAAGTGTCAGCAGCTTCCACCAGATGAAAGGCAGGAACTGGGGGCCGATGATCCAGATAATAACCAGAATGCGGATATACATCACGCTGCTAGCGAGCAGGGAGCTCCTTAGGGCCCGTTTGCTCATTTCGGGAGCTTGTTGGGCAATTCTGCCCATCGCGATACTTACCGCAGTGCTGGAGACAATCCCGCCGAGCACGCCCGAGAGCCATAAACCGTACCGGCTGCCGAGTTTCTTGATCATGAAATAACCGGCGAAACCGATCGAAGATATGATAATCACAATCTTCCAGGTGCTGACAGGATTCAGATTGAACTGGGTGTACCCTTTGTCCGGCAGCAAAGGGAGAACGAGCAGGGTAACGACCAGAAATTTCAGTATTGCAAAAAGCTCGAATTTTTGCAGGCTTTGGACATAATGTTCGATCAGGGTTTTTTCGGACAGAAGAATGGCGCTGATAATCCCAAGGGCCAGGGGGACCCATATTTTGGTCAACAGGGTCAGGGCCCCGATAATGAATGTCAAAAGGAGAGCGACCTCGCTTGTCCAGCCGTGATGGCCCTCTTTCATTCTCGCTATGTATTCGAGGCTCGATAAGGCGATTATCGAGAGCAAACCGATCGGTAGAGCGAAAGCGACTCCGATCTGAGAGAGCCAGGCGCAGCCGAAACCGAAGAGACTGACCAGGGAATGAGTGCGCACGCCTGCAATAACCATTCTTTTGCGGTAGATCCCGGAAGTTTCACGTTCCAGGCCCAGCAGAAAGCCGAGACCCAGGGCAATTAAAAATCGGAATTGAAATGTCAGTTCAAAATTTTCCATGACAGCCATACCTTCTTTTTAAGCCGGGTTAAAAAGGATTGTCGGGTGACGGTTGTACCATAGGTTCGACGGCTGATCCAATTCCCGAAAGCGCGCTTTTATTGACTCCGCCAAATATCAGCCGGACAGCCGAAACCGATGTTCCTGCTTTGGATCGGAATGGAAACGGTATTTTATTGGCCGCTGATTGCATTTTACCGCATTTTTTGTCAAGAAACAAGCAGATTTTCGGCAAATTACGGCTTTTTTCCACTCAAGAAGCTATTTGTTTCCGGAATTGACTCTCTCAATAATGTAAAACCGTTGCAAAAAACAAATTTCAATTCAAACCAGGAGATTCAATTTAATTCTGTTTTGCTTTTTTGCCCGGGGATAGATAGATTTATCACGAAACATTTTCCAAACAATTAATTCAAAGCGGAGGATGTTTAAATGGGCATCCGGGATAATACAGTCTCACGGAGAAAATTTATGGGTTCTCTGGCCGGGGTGGGTGCAAGTGCGGCATTGGCATGCAAAACCAGAACTGCGCCAAAGGAGGAGAAAGGCCCTGAATTCACCGGCCCGCTGGTTCAGGAAAAACTGCCTGAGAAATTAGAGCTTACCAAACCTAATGGACTCAACCTGATCGTTATCATCTCCGACACATTCCGCTGGGACTATTTGCATATTAGCGGCAACCAGCGCATTCAAACGCCGAATCTCGATGCCCTGGCAGAGGAAGGGGTTTATTTCACCAACTGCTATGCTGACGGGCTCCCCACCATTCCGGCCAGAAGGGTCATGCATACCGGGAAAAGCATCCTGCCGGATAAAGTAAAATGGGTGCCACTGGCGAAAAACGATGTCACTTTCGCTGAAATTCTAAGCAAAGCCGGTTTTACAACAGGATTTGTCGTTGATACTTATCACCATTTCAAGCCGGAGATGAATTTCCACCGCGGTTTCAGCAGCTGGCTCTGGATTCGGGGCCAGGAGGCCGATCCTTATAAAAGCGGCCCCCGCAATGCAGTAAACCCGGAGGATTATACCCTGAAACACTTGCTGAACGACAATTTCCGCCAGCGGATTATCCAGTACGTTCTCAATACCCAGGATCGGAAAGGCGAGGATGATTATTTCTGTGCGCAATCCTGCCGCGCAGCAGCCGGATGGCTTGAGAAGAACAAGGACAACGACGGCCCGTTCGCCCTGTTTATAGATATGTTCGATCCGCACGAGCCGTGGGATGCGCCTCCCAGGTTTCAGAAAATGTACCGCGAAAAATATCCTTTCGAGCGCTATATTTTCGGCTATGGCGTGGATGTCAACGATGTACGGGAAGAGGATATTCCGGTGCTGATCGATCTCTATTCCGCTGAAGTCTCTTTCAGCGATTACTGTATCGGACAGTTGCTTGATGAGGTCAAGCGCCTGGGCTTGTGGGACAACACTATTATTGCTTTCAGCACGGACCACGGCACGCACCTGGGGGAACAGGGCTGTATCCAGAAACAGGCCAAGCTGCTCAATTCCTGTGTGGCCCGCGTTCCGCTGATAATCAGGCATCCGGACAGTAGTTTCAAGGGGAAACGCATCGCCGAGCTTGCCAGCCATTTGGATTTTATGCCTACATTCCTTTCACTTCTCGGAGTCGAGGGGTATACAGGCATGGACGGCCGGAATATGTGGGATCTGGTCACCGGAAGCAAAGAGAAGATTCACGAGCATGTGATTACCGGGTTCAACAATTTCGGGTCAGTGCACAATCACAAGTGGCATTATTTCCAGAATATATGGGGCGATGATCCCGGCCTCGGACCGCAGCTCTGCGATCTTGAAAATGACCCTCAGGAAGAAAAAAATGTCGTCCAGCAGCACCCCCAGCTAGTGGCGGAAATGAAACGGATCCTGGAGGGGGCTTTCAAGGTAACACTTGGGTAAAACTGTATATATCGTGATAGATTATTTCAGCTCCTCTACCGCCTCTGCAGCTTAGAAACGGCTCGATTTCCCGCGACCTGTCAAGCCGGAGGCTGCGAGTTCAAGTCTTGTCGGCCCGCCATAAATGAATGATTCCTAATGACTTACGAGTCTTTTTTGTCTGAAAAAATGATCATGACCGTCAACCTTCGAACCTGGAGGTCACCCTGTTTCAATTGGCCGAAAGCTTCTATGGGCGCCTCCCTATCAAGCAGAAGGTCTTAACTTAAATCCCGACAATGTTTGGAGTGTTAAAGCAAGACAAGTCTGACGCTTCGGGATATGATTAAACGTGAAACTCTGAGGGCTAGGAAGGTTATTAACCTCGGGAAAAGAGGGCTGAAAAAACTGTTGCAAGTCCTGAGAACTGCACCATAACTGCTATTTTTTATTATCCAGCTTGCCTGACAGCATAACTGCGTGCAAGACCTTCCGCGGAATATATCAAAGCTTTATATAATTTATAATTTGACAAAAATCTTGCAATGTCTTTTGAAAAATGATATAATAGTTTATAATTCCTATATAATTCCTATATAATTCCTACCTTTCGATATGAGCAACATAAACTCGATTCGGACAACTGCCTTCCAACTGGTCCAGCCCGCACAATCTCGTGTTAATTAACATCCAGCACAGAAATTTTAACCCGATAGAAGCCTGATTTATTGCAGGTCCAGTATCGGTAATTCCGTGGAATATCAATTCGAATCTCAGTTTTTGCCGTTGAGCGTAAAGGTTTCGGCCCAAATTCCTTCCAGAAAATGATCGAATTTTATTTGGAAACTATTCTTTCCGGTACTCATTTACTCAATTGGGGGTAACTATGCAGACACCACGTCTTTCCTTTACCCATTCTATTATTCTCCTGCTTTTTGCCACCCTGCTCTTCCCAACAGTTTCCCTCCCCCAAGTTCAGCCCGTAGTTGCATCGACTTTTCGCGGTGACATCACCGAGGACGGCAAGGTAGATATTTTCGATCTGTTGGAAATGTTAAAGCTCCTGCGTTCCGAGCCGCAAAGCGAGAGAGAGCGGCAGATCGCCAATGTGGATAAGTCGGCAGACGGCAAGGTGAACATATTCGACCTGCTGGCCATGCTGAAATTACTTAGCGGGGAAGAACCTGAGGAAATCTACTGGGGACCGGCCATAGCCGGCTTGAGCCGCCTGAGCGCGGCTGTGGGCGACACTATTGGCCTGGCGCTGATAAATTTCGACGTGAGCATCACGGCAGATCAGTGCAAGGCGTATGTAACGAATTTGGAGGCAGAGATAACGGCGTTCAGCCTGGACACTATCAGCATAGTCATCCCTGAGGGATTCACCGGCGGTGACGTATCCCTGATTGTGGCGACTGATACGACCAACAGCAAGTATTTGAACTTGCAGATCAAGCAGTCGATCCAGGCTGCCGATGGTGGGGTTGTCGTACATCCGGAGGGGCCGGGCGTAGATGTTCCAGCCGGCGCTCTGGCTGCGGATGCGGCGATCACTGTCGAGCTACCTACCAAAAGTCAGTTGACAGCGATGAACCTACCTGCTGATACCGGCGCCACCATTGTATTGTTCGGGCCTTCGGAGACCGGATTAACCGGTCCGGTGACTGTTGCCCTGCCCTGGCCGCACAGTGCCACGGAAGCTGATTCTTTGGGGGCGCAGTATTACGATGAGAGCACAGATGCTTGGAAAGCGGTAAGAATAGCAGGTTCGGATTCCGAGCGAAGATTGGTTTATGTCCTTACAGACTGTCTTAGCGCATTCAAAGCTGTCAAAACGCTGACTGTCCAGGTCCGGTTTTTAACGACCTCACGCTGGGCTACATTCAGGCTGGTCAGCGGTGGAGCAATGAGCCTGCACCATGTGATTACGCTGAGCGAAAATGCTGTCGCTGCAGTAGTTGCGGGGGATTCAATCCTCCTGAGCCAGCCGACTGAGCAGAAAGAGGCGGGAAATATAAATCCCTGGACGCAAGAAAGAGTGGAGATGGTCGTAGATCTGTCTTTCAATGTGCCGGACCTGTCCGGGGAGCTAGTGTTCAATATCAATCAAAGCAGTGACGAGGGAGCCTGGACCCATGTGGCAGTGGCAAACTACCTCGGCGCCGAGCCTAACAACCGGGAAGATTTCTGGTGGGCGGGTCATAAAGATTTACACCCCTGGCCGCACACCAAGACGGTCAGGATTTCAGCCGCGGAGCTGTTCAGCCAGTCTCCAGCCCGGGTCCCGGTGGCCGTGGATCCCACCACTCTGGATAAGAAAATATTATTCGGTTATCAGGGGTGGTATTTATGTCCTGAGGATGGCTCTGACTTAAATAGATGGCAGGGGTGGGGTCAAGAGCCTATATCTGAAAAATTTAGTTCTGATCATTGGCCGGACATGTCCGAGCTTTCCCCGGAGGAACGGTTCGCCACGGACTTGACGTTGCCGGATGGCCGCCCCGCGGAGCTGTTTTCGAGCTATCTCCGGAAAACCGTGGACCGGCATTTCGAATGGATGGAGGACTATGACCTGGACGGCATATTTATTGGGAGAGACCCGGAGTGGCCGACAGAATTGACACATTCGTGGTTCTGTAAAAAAAACAAGGTACTTCAAAACATTCGTGCCGCCGCGGAAGCGCACGGCAGGGTCTTCGCCATCGAAAAAGGTTGGGATTTATCTTTCCACTCATTGGAAGACTGGAAGCGTGACTGGATGTTTATGGTCGATGTACTGAAAATAACGGAGAGTCCGAACTATCTGTATCACAAGGGTAAGCCTCTGCTGGTCATCCAGGGAGTTGACGAGGGGAATAATACCGTTGATTTAGCTTCAGTTGATTCTTTAGTAAAATGGCTGAAGGAAGAGGCTGATCCAAAGTACCAGGCCACGGTGCAGAGTGGTAACCATTTGGGTTGGCATACGGTAGACGAAGATACCAAGACGAATTGGTATCTGCTTTACCGCTCATTTGATGTGCTTCAACCATGGTTTGAGCGTCATGCATACGAGCAGGCGGACTGTTACAGGGATAACTTGTTCCTGCCTGGCTTAGCAGAGGCTTCAGCCGCCGGAGTGGACTATATGCCGGTTATTTTTCCTGGTTTCTCCGTATACAACAGAAATGAACAGCTATATGACTACAAGTATAACATGATCCCGCGCCTGGGAGGGAAATACATCTGGAGACAGGCGTATGACGCTATCTCGTCGGGTGCGAACATGCTCTATATCGCCATGTTCGATGAGCTTAACGAGGGCACGCCAATGTTAAAACTGGCAACGAATGCGGACCTGCCGGTTGGATTAAGGCTAGTAACTCTAGACATGGATGGATATGCGGTTCCGGGTGACTGGTACCTGCAAGTGGTCCGGGAAATCGGCAGGATGATGCGCGGAGAGATTCCGCTGTCCCCGGAGATGCCTCTGGCCCTGCCCGCCTACGATCCGAACCTGGACACTGCGGTCAGGCCGGACATCGACATGGTTTCGATTCCCGGCGGGAGTTTTGCCATGGGCAGTGCAACCGCTGATGACAGCGCAGGACCGGTACACACCGTGACAGTCAGTCCCTTCCAGATGAGCCAGTATGAAATCACTAACGCCCAGTATGCCGCATTTTTGAATCAGGTTCTTGAAGAAGACGAGATGCCATGGATAACCCCAGCTATGGCTGGGGTGGATGGAACCTTTTTATGTGACCAGGGCTTGATGTATACGGATTTTACTTCCAGCTATGATTCGGACAACCGGTGCTGGATCAGTTTTGACGGCAGCAGTTTCAGTGTTGCCCCCGGCAAGGAGGACTGGCCGGTAGTTTATGTGACCTGGTACGGGGCCAAGTCGTTTGCCAGGAGATATGGGTTTGACTTGCCGACAGAGGCTGAGTGGGAGTATGCCTGCAGGGGGGGATTGCAGTACGAGTATGGCACAGACAACGGGACGCTGAGCAGTGCGAAAGCTAATTATGGCGCAAGCCTCGGCCATCCGGCAAATGTAGGCAGTTACCCTGCGAATCCATTCGGCTTATATGATATGAGCGGTAACGTGAGCGAATGGTGCAAAGACTGGTATGGCAGTTACAGTAGCGGGAGCCAGAGCGACCCGCAGGGCCCGGATACGGGCACAAGCCGTGTCAGGCGCGGCGGCAATTGGCTGGATGAAGCTAACTACTGCCGCTCGGCCTTTCGCAGCTCCGGGGACCCGGGAACCACTGCTTACGGCTACAATACGGGTTTCCGGGTTGTCAAGCGGCCAGAGTAACAACATGCTACATTACGCTTAATCGGTCGGATAAAAGCCTGCACGTATAGTTATCATTTTCAGCCGGGAGTCTGACATGCGTAAATCCATCATGCTCTTTGCCCTATCTTTTTTAGCTTTGTTACCCGTTTCGACGATTTCCCTCCCCCAAGTTGAACCGGCTGTGGAATCGACTTTTCGCGGGGATATCACCGAGGACGGCAAGGTAGATATTTTCGATCTGTTGGAAATGCTGAAGCTCCTGCGTTCCGAGCCGCAAAGCGAGAGGCAGCGGCAGATTGCCAATGTGGATAAGTCGGCGGACGGAAAGGTCAATATATTCGACTTGCTGGCGCTGCTGAAATTGCTTAGCGGGGGAGAGCCTGAGGAAATCTACTGGGGACCGGCCATAGCCGGCTTGAGCCGGTTGAGCGCGGCTGTGGGCGATACGCTAGGTATAGCGCTGATAAATTTCGATGTCAGCATCACGGCAGACCAGTGCAAGGCGTATGTAACGAATTTGGAGGCAGAGATAGCGGCGTTCAGCCTGGACACTATCAGCATAGTCATTCCTGAGGGGTTCACCGGCGGAGACATATCGCTGATTGCGGCGACTGATACGACCAACAGCAAATATTTAAACTTGCAGATCAAGCAGTCGATCCAGGCTGCCGGCGGCGGGGTTGTCGTGCATCCGGGAGGGGCAAGCGTAGATGTTCCAGCCGGCGCTCTGGCTGCGGATGCGGCGATCTATGTAGAGGTACCTACCAAAGTCCAGTTGACAGCGATGAACCTACCTGCTGATACAGGCACAACCATTGTGTTGTTCGGGCCTGCGGAGACCGGGTTTACCGGTCCGGTTACTGTTGCCCTGCCCTGGCCGCATAGCGCCACGGAAGCTGATTCTCTGGGAGCTCAGTATTATGATGAGAGCGCGGGTGCCTGGAAAGCTACCGGAATATCAGGTTCGGATTTAGAAAAGAAATTGGTCTATGTCCTTACAAACCGTCTTGCCGCGTTCAAAGCTGTGCGGACCCAGACTGTCCAGGTGCGGTTCCTGACCACCTCACGCTGGGCTACATTCAGGCTGGTCAGCGGTGGTGCAGTGAGAATGCACCATGTGATTACGCTGAGCGAAAATGCTGTCGCTGCAGTAGTTGCGGGGGATTCAATCCTCCTGAGCCAGCCGACTGAGCAGAAAGAGGCGGGAAATATAAATCCCTGGACGCAAGAAAGAGTGGAGATGGTCGCAGATCTGTCTTTCAATGTGCCGGACCTGTCCGGGGAGCTAGTGTTCAATATCAATCAAAGCAGCGACGAGGGGGCCTGGACCCACCTGGCAGTGGCGAACTACCTCGGCGCCGAGCCTGACAACAGGGAGGATTTCTGGTGGGCCGGGCATATAGATTTACACCCGTGGCCGCACACCAAGACGGTCAGGATTTCAGCCGCGGAGCTGTTCAGCCAGTCTCCAGCCAGGGTTCCGGTGGCTGTGGATCCCACCACGCTGGATAAGAAAGTACTGTTTGGTTATATGGGACAGAAATTATGTCCGGGGGATGGCTCAGGCTTGGAACGGTGGCATCACTGGTTTAAAAATCCTCTTGAGCCTGTAGCTGAATATATGGGGTTTGATCGTTGGCCGGACATGTCCGAGCTGTCCCCGGAGGAACGGTTCGCCACGGAGATGACTTTGCCGGATGGCAGACCCGCGGAGCTGTTTTCGCAGTATATCCGGAAAACCGTGGACCGGCATTTCAAATGGATGGAGGACTATAGCCTGGACGGCGGATATATGAATAGACCACCGTTTTTCTTTTATGCAGGGGACTTAGACCATACGTTTTTCTGCCACCAAAACAAGGTACTGCAAAACGTTCGCGCCGCCGCGGAAGCGCACGGCAGAGTCTTCACCATTGAGAAAGGTTGGGATCCACGCCACCCATTGGAAGACTGGAAGCGTGACTGGATGTTCCTGGTCGATGTGCTGAAAATAACGGAGAGTCCGAACTACCTGCATCACAAGGGCAAGCCGGTGCTTGCCATCCCGGGTATTGGCGAGTGGATGACATCTGCGGCATTAGATTCTTTATTAAAATGGCTGCAGGAAGAGGCTGATCCAAAATACCAGGCCTATGTGCAAGGTAGTCCCGATGAAAATTGGTATAATGAAGACGCAGATACCAAGACGGGTATGTATCCGGTTTACCGCTCTTTTGATGGGCTTTACCCATGGTTTGAGCGGTATACATACGGGCAGGCGGACTGTTACAGGGATCTTTTTCTCCTGCCTGGTATAGCAGAGGCTTCAGCCTCAGGAGTGGAATATATGCCGGTTATCTATCCGGGTTTCTCTACTGGTAACCTAAATGACCGGCTCTATGACTACAAGTTTAACATGCTCCCGCGCCTGGGAGGGAAATACATCTGGCAACAGGCATATAACGCGATCTCGGCAGGCGCGGATATGCTCTATATCGCCATGTTCGAGGAGCATAACGAGGGTACCACAATGTGTAAGCTGGCTCAAGATAGAGCGGACATGCCGGTCGGGGCAAGGCTGGTAACTCTGGACGCGGATGGATATGCGGTCCCGGGTGACTGGTACCTGCAAGTGGCCCGGGAGATCGGTAGGATGATGCGCGGTGAGATCCCGCTGTCGCCGGAAATGCCGCTGGCCCTGCCAGCCTATGACCCGAACCTGGACACTGCGGTTAGACCGGACATTGCCCTAGTATCGATTCCCAGCGGGACTTTTGCCATGGGCAGTGAAAACGGTGACAGTAGCGAAGAGCCGGTACACACCGTGACAGTGGGCTCTTTCCAGATCAGTCAGTACGAAATCACTAACGCCCAGTATGCTGCATTTTTGAATCAAGTTCTTGAAGAGGAAGAGATTCCATGGATAAGCACCCCCTCCACTTTAGGAGTGATGGGAGCCTTTTTATGTGACCAGAGCTTGGTGTTTATAAATTTTACGTCTAGTTATGATTCGAACAACCGGTGCTGGATCAGTTATGACGGCAGCAGTTTCAGCGTTGCCCCCGGCAAGGAGGACTGGCCGGTAGTTTATGTGACCTGGTACGGGGCCAAGTCGTTTGCCAGGAGATATGGGTTTGACTTGCCTACAGAAGCTGAGTGGGAGTATGCCTGCAGGGGAGGAACGCAGAATGAGTATGGCACAGACAACGGGACGCTGAGCAGTGCGAAAACTAACTATGGCTCGAGCCTCGGCCATCCGGCAAATGTAGGCAGTTACCCTGCGAATCCATTTGGCTTATACGATATGAGCGGTAACGTGAGCGAATGGTGCAAAGACTGGTATGGCAGTTACAGCGGCGGGAGCCAGAGCGACCCGCAGGGACCGGATACGGGCACAGAACGTGTCAGGCGCGGCGGCAATTGGCTGGATGAAGCTGCCCAATGCCGCTCGGCCTTTCGCGGCTCCGGAGACCCAGGGACCACCGCTTACGGTTACAATACAGGTTTCCGGGTAGTCAAGCGGCCAGAGTGATAACCTGACAAATTTTTATTATCTCGTTTTACTGGTTGAGTCCTCCCACGGTTGTTAGGAAAGCCAGATCGCGAGGCTTGCGGCTGAGCACTATTATGTTACGCCAAGGCAAAATTCCCTGGTGATCTGCAGAACGAAAAAAGGAAGGAGGCGGGTCAGATTTATCTGTCACTTGATTATCATTTCAAGTTCGTGACTATTTTTTCGATGGATATCTTTCAATAGGGTAGGATAATCTCCTTGAGATACGAATTGACACAGATGTCACGATTGGAGGTGTGTGTCAGTTTGTGTCAAGAATGGTACAAAATGGTGTTAATTGGTATTAATCTATGAAATCTTGCCCAAAAGGCGCTGATGCAGCATCCATGCGGTTTTGGGTTGATTTTTAAGAGGTTCCGGGAATTGTGAAAGCGGCAAAATATCAGGCTGCCTCAATCAAATAATTTCTAAACTCGTCTCGCGCAGCCCGCCAGCATAAGAAAGCGTTTGCTGGAATCGACAAGCCCTTTTTTGTCAGATCAAAATGCCCCACACTAGACCACAGAACAAGTGATATTTTAGAAAAATATTTCCATAAGATCCGGGTTAAGCTTTTAGTCTTGTTTTACGAGTTTAGATTTGCAGGTTGTAGTACAAGCAACAAAAACACAAATTTTATTCATTAGCTGATCCGATGGTTTAAATTCGCAATGGAGCAAAAAAAAGGCGGCGAATGTTCTCTTGAAAACATTCTGCCGCCAATGTCTTCGGCAATTGCTTCACAGCGTTCCAAGGTGTTATGGCCATACTTATATCTATTCCATTTCAGATGTATGCTACGCTTGATTCAAGCCGTAGAGCGTAGCGGAAACGCTCGGGCTGTAAAGCAAGGCAAAAACGATAAAAAACATATATGCCGAAATGCAGAAAATCGTTTTGCCGAACATTTTAATTTTCTCGACGTTTTTCATTGTCTCCTCCTTACCCTTTCATTAAAGGGTTTTGAATTTGATGGTTTGTTCCTTCCCTGGAACCGCTTCTGAAACATGGCCTGCTAGCCGACCATTATTAAGTTATCGAGTTGAAAAGCAGGGGAAAAACCATAAAACCGAAATAGACAACAACACATACAAGTATCTTAGCTAAGGTTTGAATATTTTCGCGGGTAGTCATTATTGGCTCCTGGTTAAGTGATTGATTATTCTTTCAAATCTCACATTGTTAATTCTGCACTTGGATAACTCAAGTTGCGTGCCAAAAATAAAAAGCCATTTGAAAAAATGTTCCAAATGGCTGCAAATAAATAACTTGTATCTATCGAAGCTGCTTCGATAGACCTTGTGAAAGTTCTGATTAATATACGATATATTGGATATTTACGATATATCGTAAATTCTCAGCGCTTACGCTTGATACTCAGTTTTTTGATTCTCGAATCCAAAGTTGTGGGTTTTATACCCAAAATCTTTGCTGCACCTTTTTCTCCGCTGACTCGCCAACCGGTCAACTCCAGCGCCTCTATTATCTGCTCCCTCTCGCGCTCTTCCAACGTCGTGCTATGTGACCCGACGGGAGAGCTAACAGTTCTGGGAAGCCATTCTCCCAATTCAAGTTGATTTCCCCGACTGACAATCACCGCCCGCTCGATAACATTCTCCAATTCCCGGACATTGCCCGGCCAGTGGTAAGCCTGCAGAGTGTCCATCACCAGTTGGGGAACAGTATCTATTTTCTTTCCTATCTTTGCGCCGTATTTCATGACAAAATGGTTTACCAGCAATGGGATATCATCCTTGTGTTTTCGAAGCGGCGGAATTTCAATCGGAAAAACATTCAGCCGATAGAAAAGATCTTCACGGAAATCGCCGTTCTCAATCGCTTTTTCGAGGTTTCGATTAGTGGCCGCAATAACACGAACGTCAACTTTAATGGTGTGGGAACTCCCCAGGCGTTCGAATTCCCCCTCCTGCAATACTCGGAGAAGCTTTGCCTGCAATTCCAAGGGCAGGTCGCCGATCTCATCCAGAAAAATAGTCCCGCTATCTGCCAGTTCAAAGCGCCCGATTTTCCTGGAATGCGCACCGGTGAACGCCCCTTTTTCATGGCCGAACAACTCGCTTTCAATGAGATTTGCCTGCAAGGCGGAACAATTGACCTTTACCAATGGCCGGTCTCTGCGGGCGCTGATGTTATGCACGGCACGGGCGACAAGTTCTTTTCCGGTTCCGGTTTCGCCTAGAATCAGCACCGTA
Source organism: archaeon (assembly GCA_035528795.1). Lineage (GTDB taxonomy): Bacteria > Gemmatimonadota > Glassbacteria > GWA2-58-10 > GWA2-58-10 > DATKXY01. The sequence continues at coordinate 16,590 of DATKXY010000174.1, forward strand.
GCATCGGTTGAGGTGACCTGTTCCACTTTCCCCAAAACTTTATTAAGCGCTTCACTGCGACTGACGATTTCCTCGAAGTTATGTTCAATCTTGATCTCTTCCTGTAAATAGATATTTTCCGCTTCAAGACGGCCTTTCAGACGCTCAACCTCCGCCATAGCATTCAGGAGCGCCTCCTCCGCACGTTTACGCTCTGAGATTTCGCGGCTCAGCTCCTCGTTTCTTCTTTTCATACTTCGTGTTTTTACTTCATATACTCCCCATAACATTAACAGAACAACGGTTATAGCAGCACCCCTGAACCAGTTAGTAGCCCAGAAAGGAGGATGTACTACAATAGAAATTGTCGACGACCTTACGCTCCAGACACCATTATTGTTTCTCGCTTTAACCTTGAATGTATATTCTCCTGGAGGAATATAGGTATAGGAGGCAGAGTGTTCCCTGGTTTCTATCCAATCACTGTCAAGACCCTCAAGCTTATAATGGTAGACTAAATCTTCCGGTGCGGATAAACAGATTCCGATATAATTGACCCTCAAGTTGTTCTGATCGTAATTGAGTACAAGACTGCTGGTCAATGGGGTGTCTTTTTCAAATGTTCTCAAGCGGTTTATATAAACAGGCGGAGGAATGGGATTCGGGTTGTACGCTTTTGGACTATATTTTGTTATACCATTTACGGATCCGAACCAGTAGTTACCTTTACTGTCTTTGAGATATTCATTTAACTCAGAATAAGCAAGACCGTTCTTTGTAGTAAAAACTTGAAATAATTTACCGTCAAAACGGTTTAATCCTTTATTTGTCCCGAAATAATAGTACCCGTTATCCTGAAATATAAAGTTACAGATGTTACTTGAAAGCCCATCTTTTGTTGTGTAATTAGTAAATGTCGTTCCGTCAAATTTACTCGCCCCCCCTCCATTTGTACCGAGCCACAGATTACCGTAGGAGTCTTCAAATATTGCCATTATATCGTTGTGAGCCAAACCATTTTTTGTTGTATAGGACATCCACTTTACACCATCGAATCTTGTCAGTCCTCCACCTTTAGTCCCGAACCACAAATTACCTTTTTTCCCCTCAACTATTTCCAAGACAGCGTTCAGAAGTACACTATCTTTCGTTGAATAAGTCGACCACTTTTCTCCATCAAATTTATTGACTCCCTCATTCCCTCCTATCCATATATTCCCTGCTGAATCCTCTATCATTGTCCAGATATCGTTTTGGGTAAGCCCTTGATCTGTCGTGTAGGTCGTCCAATTCGTACCATCATACTTGCTCACCCCACCGTTAGTCTTAAACCACAAATTCTCTTTTTTGTCTTCGAGAATTGAAGTGACCTTGTTATTCGCAAGACCATCTATTTCTCTATAGGTATTCCAATTTATCCCGTCAAAGCAGCTTACTCCACCTCCAAAAGTACCGAACCATATATTACCTTTTCTATCTTCAAATACTTTATTGACCCAATTCTCACCCAATCCATCCTCAGTTGTGTAATTAGTCCAATTTTTTCCATCAAAACGGCTTGCTCCATTCTGAAAAGAGCCAAACCATATGTTCCCTTTTGAGTCCTCAAATACCGGGTTTAATGCATTAGTGGCTAGTCCATCATCTGTAGTATAAATTGTAAACACCGGTCCATTAAATTTTACCGCTCCTCCCCCGGTTCCGAACCATATATTCCCTTCAATATCTTCATACAATGAAAAGATATTATCTGCAGGCAACCCGTTTTCTGTCGTGTAAATCTTCCAGTCCTTACCATTAAACATACCTGCGCCAGCTTGATAAGTCCCGAACCAGATATTTCCCTTTCTGTCTTCAAGCATTGTCTGGACCATAGCAGGGGGCAGCCCGTCTCTTTCAGAAAAAACAGATAAATCAGCACGATCAGGCTTAACGGCCATTTTTATTATTATTGGTTTTTCCAGTGATTCCACTTTTCTTGAGCCTGCCAACCAAATATTTTGTTGCGAGTCTTCAAGAATCGAGCGAACTATAGACATATCAATAGATTCGGTCATATCGACCCATTTTTCTCCATCAAATTTACTGAGACCTTTGTCGGTTCCAAACCATAGATTCCCGTTTTTATCTTCGATCAGTGCATGGACAGTATTACCAGCCAGTCCCTCATTTGTTGTGTAGGTAGTCCAACTCGTCCCGTCAAATTTACTTACACCGCCTCCCCTTGTTCCGAACCAGAGATTACCCTTAGAATCTTCGATCATTGTTTTAACCATGTTATATGCCAGCCCATCCTCTGTTTTGTAAGTTGTCCACTTCTTCCCGTCAAATTTGCTAAGGCCTCCGCCTAGTGTTCCAAACCAGAGATTCCCTTTTCTGTCCTCTATCATTGACCAGACAGTGTTATTGGCCAAACCATCCGCTGTGGTATAACTGGTAAAAGTCAGACCATCAAATTTACCTATCCCGCTTGTCGTACCAAACCAGATGTAACCCTCCTGATCCTGTAAAATCGATAAAACCAATGATGCCGGTAGTCCGTCATCAATCGAGTAGGTTTTGAAAGGATACTTCTCGCTAAAAGCGGAATTTGCAAATACAAAAATGATGAGAATGATTAATGCTGAGAGACTTTTTTGTATCATGGATCTTAGGCCCTTACGACTCAGGTCATAAAATTGTTTACATCTATCCGCAAAGGTAAATTTTAGACTTCTTTTGATGGCTGAAGCATATAAACAACAATATGAATTCAAACTATGTAATGTTTCCTGTGGTAAATACCAGCAAACAGGTCCCTGAATTAAAATATAGTTGGAAAATAGATGTTTCTTGCAGGGTTCCGTGGATACGCTGATTATCAGATAATATTAACTTTTTTCACAATATTATCCCCGGAGACGGCCAAACATCAAAAGACATCTTCCCATCTTTGCTAACTAAAGACGAGACCCACAATTGCAGCATAGCCAATTGATAGTTAAAACCTTTATCAAACTCCTCTATTTCCATCTCCAACGATTTACCAAATTCCTCCACAGCCTCCAGTCCTGGTTCCTTTGGGGTCGATAGAAAGCCTATCGCTTTTTCCGCGCATCGGATAGTGAACATGTTTTTCCTGCTAATCAGCTCTTCCACCATAGAATGGTCTGTACCTGGAAGAGATAGATAGTCTTTTAGTTTCTCCGAACCTCCATCGATTCCCTCAAGCTCCCAATAAAGACGCGTCAGTCGTCCGGTCTGATAGTAAAGGAGTTTAAAAGATTCATGAATTACCCTGTACAGCTTTTCTACACGGGAGTCTTTAAAATGATACTTATAACGCTCAAAAGAGCCCAGCAGCTCTTCCTGCTCGAAAAGAATTTGGGTGAAGTCCGTTCCTGCTCGAGGTTCTAAAAAACCAATCAGGTTGAAAAGCATAACTTGCGCGAATTTATTTAAAAAAGATAAATTTTCCTTTACCTCAGACAGTGAGGTATACGGATCCAGGAATATGAAATCTATGTGAGTCGGTATCTTCAACTTTTCCAATACCTTAAGCGCCTGGAGATTCATATGGACAGTCGTTTTTTTCCTAAAGAAATCCAGCATACGCTGACAACCCGATTCAATACCGATAAGTACCAGACTCAACCCGGCACTTTTAAGTTTATTAAACAGCTCGAAATCAACATGGTTTGGCCGGCATTCCAAAGCAAACTTCACGGGAAGCTCACGGGACAATATTTCCTCTGAAATGCGGTAAGCCCGTTCCCATCCCTCAGGATAAGGGCCGATAAAATCGTCGTCTGTAAAGCAGAACCGGCGAGCGCCATATTTTGTGTACAGCTCCTCTATCTCGTCAACTGTGTGTTGGGGACTCCGTCCCCGCCAAGAGGGACCATCAGGGTAAAGCTTATGAAATGCCGCGACACTGCAGTAGCAACAATTTCCATAGCATCCTCTACTGGACAAGATCGATGGCGCAATGTCAGAAGCGACCAGTTCCGATATTAGCGGGCGGTAAGGAGGCGGCATTGTATCCAGCTCGACTATCCTGTTAAGAGGCCGATTAATTCTGATCTTCTCGCCTTCCCTATAAGCGATACCATCCAGTTTGGTCCACTCCTTGTTCTGCTGAACCAGTTGAACTAACTCGACAACAGTCTTTTCTCCTTCTCCCAACACGATTGAATCTACTTCCGGCATTTTTTTGAGCAGTTCACTGGGCGCCAGGCTTGCAAAATTTCCGCCGAGAGTAATATGCGAATGCACGCCTGAAGAGCGAAGTCTTGAAATGATTTGACTGACTTCATCCACCACAAGGGGAGACATAACCGTTATACCAACTACCTTGACACGCCAGCGTAGTATTTCCGCCACAGTCTGCTCTACATCCCACCCTCTCCAGAAAGCACTGATTATCTCTGCCCCCAGTCCTTTATCCATCAGGGAAGAAGCCAGATAGCCAAGATTCAAAGGCTCCGGAGCAAGCCATGTAGTCCCTCCATTATGTACGGGGGGATCTACAAGCAGAATATCGGCAATTGTCCGCTGATTAATCATCTGTCACCAGTGAAGGTTGTATTGAAGAACTTCCTCGGGAAAGCCTCCAGGCTGCATTCAGCCTCCGATAACATCAATCCAGTTTATCCTATTCCTTTTTGCTTTCTCGAATATTTCACCAATGCGTTTTAGCTCCTCGCCAAGGGTCATTAACGCCTTCGCTTCTTTCTCATTCAGAGCTATGCCTTCGTCTTCCGCTGCTCCGAAAGGGTCATCAATGCACTTTTGGGCGAAGTCAGGATCCAATATCGCTCTGCCGATCAGCCTTTGCACATCCTTTTTTTGTTCAGTCATTTTAATACCTCCTTAATAGGAACGGACCTCACTCAAAGTCTCTTTGAGCGTAAAGAACTGCTGGGCTCTTTCGAGCATTAGGAATACATCACTAAAAGCTGGTTTTTTTGCCTTATGAGTAGTTTTCGTTTCTATATCATCACCTCCTTTATGGATCGTTTCGGGAACTCATATTTTTTCAAAGGAAACCAAGGCAGGGTCGCTTTCAAATTAAGATCAATGACAGGGAGAGAAAAAATTTATTCCGTTTTGGACAATGAAAACCAGATCATGACCCAGCAGGCAGTTGGTTACTTTCTCCTGTTGGGGGGATATTACTTTTTCATAAAACTGACGCTGCAGCTCCTGTTTTTCCAAAGGAGTCATTCCAGATTTCACTCGAAACCGCATAAGAGCTGATAATCCGGCACTATTTTCCTCGACCTCTACAAATGGAAATTTCTCTCGTTCCATTACCAGCCTTGACCCTTTCTCCATAACAAAGAGATGAGCAGCTGCCGAGTTCCAATGCTTTTTGTTACGGATCAAATAAGCTTGAGTTTGCTCTGCCTCTGCTCGAGTTTCTGTAGGGAATCCGATTATCAGGGTCATATGATTCCATATTCCTGCTTTGCTGCTGGCCTCAATAAGCTTTTCAGAGTACTTTACGTCAAATCTTTTATCCATGAGATCAACCAATCTCTGGGACCCCGACTCAAGACCGAAAATAGCAATCTTGCACCCCGCTTTCGACATTTTTTTGAATAATTCTAAAGAGAAACTTTTCTCAAGTCGAAATAATGAGGTCCAGGCTATCTTGATTTTCTTTTCCAGGACTGCTGAGCAGAATGAATCAGCCAATGAAGGTGGAAATGCAGGGGAGGCAAAGTAAAACATAGGCTCAGGATAACGCTGTTGCATCCTGATGATGCCATTGATCAGAGTGTCTACATTAACCGGTTTGTATTTTGCTCCATAGCTATGTTCACAGCAGAAAGTGCACTTCTTCCAATAGCAGCCTCGGGTAATTGGTATAGAGAAAATAGGCTCGGGCGCAAGAAGGAGATCGAGCTCGAGGCCCTCAAAATCTGGAAATGGATAGCGGTATTTTTTTGGGTGATTTATAGTATCCGGAAGATAGGTCCGACTTTTATCGGAAAAGGCGACATTGGCCGTACCATGAATGGATATTCCTTTTTCTAACCGGTGCGCGAGCTCTTCCAGGGCAACCTCACCTTCATGAAGCACTAGTGAATCGAACGCCTTGAATTTTTCCGCGTGACGGATTAATTCCTGGCCAACCGTTGTTATATGCCAGCCTCCTAATGTCAGATGTATTTCCGGAAGCTCCTGTTTGATAATCCGGGCAAGGGATAATCCTGGTATGAGTTGACTCAGGTATCCAATGGATATCCCGACAATAGACGGTTTGTCCTGGGCAATCAGGGGAAGAGCGGACTCCTCGAAGTATTGGATGAACATGTTTTCGTCGCGGTTGTAAATACTTTCAAGGACATCTTCCACTGAATGCAAATCATACCTCATTTCAAAACCATAGATGGAAAGCTTACTGGGGGCATATGCGCTGGATATAATTTCCAGAGCTGCGTCTAGAATTCGCCTGTTTTTCCTATATTTTTCGAAATCGGAAAAACCAGAATATTTTCTGAATTGACTTTTCATCTCTTCTATTGTTGAGAGAACATATTCGCCGATCATTAAGAGTTTTTCGCTGGTAAGCCCTTTTTGATTCTCATTTTGACACTGCAGGTCGGGAGATTTGCGTGTTGAGAGTTTTTTCAGGCATGTTTCTATGCAAGAAGCTGAGAGAAAATAATCGAAAGCTTTGGCATTAAAATCTCTCTGGACTACCTCAAAACCCCGCTGCCGAAGATAGGCTGTGAGACATGGGACACTCGGATAGACAATTGTTGGACAAGCAACAGGCGGTATGATAAGCTCAATCTTCATCATATCCCATACTCTTTCCATACATAATTGACATCATTACCCGGCGCCAGCATAATGCCCCGTTAAAGATTATAAGGCCCTCTAGTGCAGTGACAAGTTTGATTTACATGGTTGAGTCTTTTTTGTCCAGCCTATTCATGTTTTATAGGCTATAAGGAAAAAGGCTGTAGGCTCTTTAAGTTGCTCAATCAAACAGAGATAGATCGGCTGATAATTCTTAGAATCTATTCTTCCAGTACTGGGGAAATAAAAAAGCCGCACTACCGCTGATCTTTTTTGGCAGTTCGGCTTCCTCGTTTTCTTGACTAAAAGAATATGAATTTACCCGTTACACCATCTTTCCAATCTTTATATATATGACTCCAAAGACCTGAGGCTGTACCTTTCCAGGTTAACTGGAACTCGTATTTTACAGATTGGGATTTTTACAAAATTGCATCCTTCCAATTATTGGGAATTTTTTTCAATGCGTTTTCATTATATTTGGCAAAGATTCCAGTGTCAATAATTAAGTTTTTCCCTTCCTGATTTTACTGCCTAAAAATAATTCCATGTGAGTTTTGGATATAAGGTTCGAAATACGGCCGCGATAAGGAACAAAAGCGTATAAATTATAGTACTAGTTAATTATGTCCCCAATGTACTGGTTTTGAACGACGAGTCCGGAAATTATTAGAGATTATGTTTTGACCGAGATTCACCAGATGCTTGATTTCTCTCGTAATTAGTGGTACTGTTATCGGGGTCGAGTCAGGTTTTTCTCCACTTATTAAAAGATTAATCTTTGGTTAAGGGGACCATATGAGGCAACAGATTGCCAGCCACGGCAGATTTCCAAAACTTGTGCTTTACTGTATCTTTGCGGTTATTACTATTTCTCTCTCATGTGACTCAGAGGGTAAATATGACTATCGAGTACTTGGTCCGGATGAAACCGTAAATCGGTACGATATCATTGTAGTTTCCGGAAACTACCAGACCGGTGTTATCGGGAAGCCCTTGCCGGACTCATTGATTGTTTATGTTTCACAGAACTATATCCCGGCAAAGGGATGGCGAGTCGATTTCAAGATAATTAAGGGGGAGGGAACCCTGTCTCCTGAAAATAATGTCACCGATGTGGGAGGTTATACCGGGACAACTCTTACACCAGGCGGGATTCCGGGTGAGATACAAGTAGAGATAACACCTTTTAATTCAGACCGATCGGTGATTTTCACCGCTACATCTACTGACCAATAAAGAAGGTGCAACAGGAGTTAAATCTTTCTTGTCCGATTCCAAAAGAGCTTCCATTTGAAATCTCGTAAATTGTTTATAAATAAACGATAGAGACCTGCTGCAAATAAGTTCGAAACGTTCTGTCGCATTTACTAAGGAGGGCATAAAATAGATTGCATTTGTTTCAGTCTCAAAATATGCTTTTAGTACATTGTAATTTATTGCGTTATGAGATTTGCCGTATAGCCCGAAAATGCAACCTATAATATGACCTGAGTAGTAATACATTTTTCCCCCCGGATCAGGGCATTACTATGAGCGTTTTCAGCTAAATCAGCATGTTCTATTTTTTTTCATCGGCTGGTTGGCTGTATATGCTTTGAATTTTTTTCTGCTGGATTTTCAGCCTCCCCATTAAGATTTTCAAATCGTGGAAGCAATTCATTCATTAGAAATTTTGAACCCATTTTACCAAATTTGCCGCGACCTGAACTGGGCTGTGGTAGAGATTCGCAACACAGGGCGTGGCATCCCCCCAGAGGTTCAGCAGCAGATTATCAATCCCGGGTTCACCACCGAGGGTGTAAGGTCTGGTGATCCATGTTTTTAACCGGCTTATAACCCTAAGAGCTGATTAAGCCAATGGTCACGGTGATTCCGCGGGGAGCAGTCTGTCCTGCGCATACGCGCCGATCAGTGAGCTTTCCCCCCGAATGAAAAATTAGTTAACGTACCCCAGCGCCTTTAATTGGAGCCGCGTTTCTTCATCCATTTTGTTGAATCGTCTCCCCTCCAGCACCTTTGCTGCTGCAATCTCTTGCTGATGGTGCTCAAGCAATCTATTCAATTCCACCACCTTGGCGGGAAGCTCCTTTGCCAGATTGTGCATTTCATTCGGATCCGCGATATAATCATACAACTGTATTGGCTCCTCTTTCGGCAACAGGATCGCTTCTGGTAAACCAACCTTTTCCGCGTTCTCCTTGAACTTATCCAAATGGAGAATCAGGTGATGTTCCTTGTAGATGATCGACTTCGCCTCCGGGACGTCCTCATTTGCAAGCAAGCTGAATACGGGGAGAGGATCTGCTTCCTTTTCCTGCATGAGCGGAACCAGCGACCGGCCTTTCATACTTTCGGGGATCGGCAGGCTGCACAACTCCAGGAGTGTCGGGGCTACGTCCGCCAAACCCACCACATCTGTCACGCGTAGGCCTTCAGGAAGACCGGGCCCACTGAGAATAAGCAATGCTTGGAGCACGTCGCGGTGGAGTGAATGCGGATGCGTCATCAAATGGTCCGATCGATCGAAAAGCTCCGCGCCGTGGTCGCTCGTGAGGGCGATGATGGTGCGTGACAAGGCCCCCGTTTCCTCCAGGGCCGCCCACAATCTGCGCATGTACCCGTCAACGAAGAGAACTCCTGAATCATAGCGCCCTACCCCTGCCGTTTCATTGCGCGTGCCAAGCTCGACCACAAGGGATTTCAGACTATCGGGGAGGAATTGCGTATGCGTGTATGGCGGGTGAGTTTCATAAGTGTGAAAGAACAGAAAGAAGGGCTGATTTCCCTCCTCGGTCAGCCACCGGTGTGTCTTCTCCATGATCTGGGCAGTCCAATCGATTTTATCCTTCTCCCACATGTCGTCGAAATAGCGCTGAAACCCCTGAAAAAAACCATACCAGCCAGCGACTGATGCGCCGCCGGTGAAACCTGCCGTCCGATATCCGGCAGCAGCATACGACTCGGCCAGTGTCTGGAGCTCTGGCGGGGGGATATGGTACCGGTTTATGACCCCATGGTAACCCACAGGCATTCCACTCATGGTTGACATGTGCGACGGGAGCGTCCACGACGCATGGCTGAAGGCATGGTCGAACACAACACCATCCTCGGCGACTAAATCGATGAACGGGCTGGTGGGGCGCGCATACCCGTAACAGCCCAGATGATCGGGCCGCAGCGCATCCAGGGAAATAAGCACCACGTTGGGTCGCGCAACTGGCGGCGGGGCGGGCCGCCGTAGACGCGGGTCTCCCCAGAACGCGATGTCCCAATTCTCGGTGTTGACTCCACCCCAGACATATGTCAGAAACCGCAGCGTGACCCGCGTGTTTCGAAACCGGGTCAAGTCCACTGTACAGTCCCGCCAGACGCCGTCCCCCGGTGCTGCTGGGAACACGTTGTGCACCTTTCCCTGGCCATCGATTACCTGCACGGAGAACATTGTGAAGTGGTCGCCATGCAGCTCAGACCACTCAAAGTATCCCACTGCAAAAGCCAACTCGGTCCGCCGACCCACATCCACCTCGAATTCAAAAAGGCTATTGGGCACAGCCATCAGCGCGTCGCGATACTCGCCGTTGATATACCCCTTTGTTACGGCCAGCGGATTGTTGCCCAATGCAAAGTCCGGATTGAAATGTTGTACGGCGATATCCTTGAGCGCTGCCAGGAGGGCCATAGATTCAAACTGCCGGGGTGTAATCTCCTGCCCTCCAACCCTTAATTGATCGACAACATATTCCGCATGTAAAACAGCCAGTCCCACTTCGATACGTGTGTTCTCCGCAAGCCCTTCCACCGGAGTTCTGAGATCCTGCCCGGAGATGGTTGCAACCACCGCATCCCCGTCACTGCGGATTCCCAGTTCAATCCACTCATTCTGCGCAAGCTCTAGCGGAACAAAGTTGAGGGTTTTCGATTCTACGTTCTGTGGGGACACCATTTGGACGACTAAACCTGAGGTGACCGCGCCTGACTCAGATCGCATCCAGCGGAGCGCAATGACCAGATAGCCCGAGTCAATACTGACGAAGAACCCCATCGAGGAAGGGCTTGATCCCATTTCACTGAGACGAAAGCGAGCGGAGGCCTTAACCTCACCGAATGACATGGTCTCCAACACGAACCTTCCCAGCTCCTCCGACAATTTATCGATATGAATCACCCGCTGACCATCCATCGTTACGGTTGGATAGCTCATCCGTGACCAGGACATCGACGCTGCTTGCTTGAAGATTGGCGACAGCTCCATCTGCCGGAGTGCCTGCGAGGCTGCCACCAGGTGGAGATCGCCGAATTGCCGATCTGCCGAGCCGCACCCGAAAAAGGGCAGCAAGGCGCACAGAAGTACAAGCAGGCTGACAGTCAAAACTAATTGTAAACGCTTCATTACTGATTTACTCCCTTCATTGCTTTTGAACCAATATTCACTATTCTAGACTTGAAAGACTTGATTTCACCTTTTTTTGATTTTAGACTCAGGCTTTCGTCATTTTGGCTGAAATCAAGAGATTCTTTATCGTTTTGCTAGATATTAATTGTTTTCCTCAGGAGTATCAAGTGTTCTATTGGTCAGTCCAGGAAAGGGCGGCATTTCGGGATTTGCAAATCGTGGTGGGAACAAAGGCGATTGCCTGAAAAAAAGGCCTTTCTTTTTCAACGAATCCTAAAGATACAAAATGGCGGGCTGTGCGAGACGAGTTTAGAAATTATATAATTGAGACAGCCCGATATTTTGCCATTTTCACAATTCCCGTGACATCTTAAAAATCAACCCAAAAGCGCATGGATGCTGCATCTGGGCCTTTTGGGTAAAATATCACCCATTCACACCGATGACATAAATTTACACGAATGCTGATTCAAACTGATAAAACCCTACAAGCGTATCATCTATGCCGATTCATGGCATTAAAGGTTAATTTAGGCATTCCATGGCATTTTATTAACTTTATTTTTTTCCGATAGATCAAAATGATTTTGTTCTGTTGATGTGGATTCCGCCTGAGATACATTCATCGTTTCCATGTTGCACATGATAAAGCTGTTGTAGCCGGGTTAACTAAACCGTCATAACCGGTTATCAAAAAGCGAAATATTCTTAAATACTACCCTTTTTTGCGTCCGAACCCGGTAATCACAGAGATAATCATCAAGGGAAAGAGGACGATCCCGTAAAAGACGAAAGGCGCTGTCTCCCCCCAGCTGGATACAACGGTAAAATCATATTTAGTCGCCAACTCGCTTTGAATGGCCCTGGCGACGATGATCACAGCGGCATAGGGAAGCATGTAAGGGAAAGAACAAGCTATAGTATCCAGCAGATTGGCGCTTCTGTATGGATGGATTCCATGGCGCTTTCGAATTTTATTGGCCAGCGGTCCCACGGTAATCATGGCTGAAGTATTACCGGGAAGGCAAAGGCAGGCCAGCGAGATAAATAAGACGATCGCTGTCTCGGCGCGCCTTGGAGAGCCGGCAGCGACTCTGTCGAGCCAGGACAGCAGGCGGTCGAAAAATCCACCTGCCTCCATCAGTCCATTGGCGGTGATGATTAAAAGGATCAGTATCGAGATGGGCAGCATTGCCCTGATCCCGCTCACCGCGCACCCTGCCACGGAGCCCCCGGAGGTGAGGTAAAATACTTTTTCGAGGGGCAATATGCCGGTCAGCGGGCCGATAACCAGTGCTGAGAGAATTCCCAGATTGAGTGCGGCCAGGAAATGATAGCCGCAGAGGGCGACCACAATCGTGATAACAGCCGGAATCAGCATGGGAAGGGCTTCCGGGTTTGCGTGCTCGGCCAGCAGCTTGCCCGCCTCTGCCGGGTCTATCACCGATTTGCCTCCGCCGAAGAAAAAGAAGAGCACACCGGCAATTATCGCGGTGGTGAGTGAGTATTTGAGCCTCGAGATCACCACCCCGCGTATATCCGTTTCCTGTGTGGCAGCGGAAATTATGGTCGTGTCGGAAACCGGCGCCAGGTTATCTCCGAACGCCGCCCCGCTAAGAATCGCACCCATCAAGGCTGCAGGATTAGCTCCGAGCAGGATTCCGGCCGGGTAGATTACAGTAGTGAATCCAACCACCGTGCCAAAAGCGGTGCCGACCGAGACCGCGAAAAGTGCCGAACTGATGAATGCAGCCAGCACAAACGACCCGCCATAGAGGCTCATTTTCCAGCCAATCCAGACTAGCGCCTCAACGAGACCCGAGTGAGCCAATATCCCGGTGAAAGCGCCGGCCCAGAGCCAGCACACCAACGCCACTGTGGCGATACGGTTGGTCATCAGCGAAAATACCAACTCGCTGTATTCCGACACATTACGGACAAACAGCAAGCCCAGCGAGATACCGGCCATGGCGGCCATGATCATTCCTTCAACTTGTGCGACCCCCTTAAACAACAGAAAAAGGGTGATCAGGAGGAAGGTGGCGATGGGTATCACGCTGAAAAACGGCCCGCCCCGGAACGAAATGGTTTTTATCTGATTATTCATATAGCCGGTCTTTTCTTTGGACTGTACGGCTGTTCATGTATAGTTTCTCCCAAGTCGTACCCACACCTTTGCACTGAATTGAAAATGCAATTACAGAGCTGAACTGGTTAGTTAATAACACTTCACTTTCTTTTTATCCACCGAATCGTTCACGCATCCATTCAGCTTGGGAGCTTCGCATAAATTTGAAGCTAAGTCCCCCCAAAAAAGTGAGAATGCCACTAAATAATAATTTTTGTTAATAGTTAATGCTATATTTTATTTGGATATTCTGCAAGGCCAGGATTGATAGGGGAGATTTAGAATTGAGGAATAGAGGGAGCAAACCAGGTTGATTTATGTTGACTGGTATGGAGGTTAAGCATGACTCGCCTGGAGCAAATGAAGTTTAAACAGTAATCCACCAGTAAAAAGCTCTGACAGTATCGTGGTATCAGTTTAATCCTCCTCGGGCCCGCCCAGTTGACGCTGACCGTCGTTGAAAATTCCTTTTTCATGCTCTCCATTTTTAATTTGACATTCCCGAGAAATCTTCTTAGAATCGTTTTAGAGACCTGCTACTTGGCACACCAATAAGGCCCGCCATGAATCGACTAATTCAAGATTACAAACGCTTTCGGGAATCACACGCCTGCTGATAATAACCTTGGCGACTCTCAAAGGTGCAAAGTGAAAATTGACAAAATCCTCTTGATTTATCGGGAGAAGAAGAAAGTCAAAACGACAATGATATATACACACGTTCTGAATCGTGTGGTGTTAAAGGCGTGAAAATTCCAGAAGACAGCTTGTATTTAACGTTATTGGATGGAATTTCATGCAGTCTGTATAAAATTCCGCTACAATTTTTGTCAAATATCACAACAGATTGTTAATAAAGAAATTCCTGGTGATTGACTATCCCCGCAGCAGAGCTAAGGGGTATTAAGCCAATTTCATGGCACTTCGTACCACCGGAATTTCTAAATGCAAAAACCTAATATGGTAATCTCGGAGCAAGCTCCGAGGAATTCTTTCGATTTAATATATTACGTGTTTATTCTTGTTTTGCTCAAGGGGTTTTATACAGCAATATTAGCTGTCTAAAGGTCTTTATAAAGTCTATATAAACCTATGTTAGGCATAATAATAATAATAACAAATATTGAATAAAACGTAATTAAAATGACCGGGCTGCCACATTAGATCCGGTGGCTTGGTTTATTTTTTCGATTTCTCAGCACAGATTTATCCGAATGAAATATTTCCACATTTAGGAATTTGGGGGATTCAATGTTTACAGCTTTTATTAAAAGAACGATACCTCTAACTTTTATTACGGTGATGATTCTTTGGGGGAGGTATGGGCTCTTAATTGCGCAAACCCATAAGGGACATGGAATGGGATTGATTAAAGAATCACCGGAAGAATTGGCGAAAATTCCTGATTACATTCCCCCCCCGATACTGGTAGCGGTCCTGCCCGAATCCTTCGACAATTCTCCCGGTCTTCCTCCCGTGCTTAGCCAGGGAGAGCAAGATTGCTGCGTTGCTTGGGCAGTGGGCTATTACTGCAAAACCTACCAGGAGGGGCAGGAGCGCGGCTGGGATTTGACCGTAGCTTCCCACCAATTCAGTCCTGCATTTCTCTATAACCATAATAATGATGGTGAAGACAATGGGAGTAGTGCATCCGAGGTAATGAAATTCCTTAGTGAACAAGGCTGCGCCACTTTGGAGGACATGCCTTACGATGTGGACGATTACACTACCTGGCCGGAGCCGAGTATTTATAAAACTGCTCTCCAGTACCGCGCGTTATCATACTCGAAAATCTATAATGAAGAAGTAAACCTGAATGATACTGATATCGAGAACATGAAACAGCTTCTGGCAGGCGGTGAAATTTTCGTGCTCTCGGTTCCGGTTTACCCTGGTTTTCATGACTTGAACAGCACCGACTACATCTATAACGCTCCCGCTGAAGGAGAGTCGGAAGAGGGGAGTCACGCTGTGGCAGTTGTAGGCTACGACAACACCATAGGTGGGTCCGGAGCGCTAAAAATTGTGAATTCATGGGGAGATGACTGGGGTGATGAGGGTTTCGCCTGGTTGACATACGATTTTATCAAAAACTATTGTGAAAGGGCGTTTGTGATGGCCGACCGGATTGGTTACACGCCGGTCGCATATGCCAGGGTCTCTTTAGACCAGGCCTATTGCGGTAGTCTCAACGGACGGATATCCGCTATAGACAATAACAATAACACAGGTGAGTTTCAATTTTTCAGAAAATATGGAGGTGATCGCTCGAGTTTTGACTGGTATGTCGATGTTTCGGATTTATCAGACTTCCTGCCTCCAGACAATAACCACAAGTTCATTTTCCGCATTGAAGACGAAGAAGAAGACAGCTACTCACCCACTTTAAACGACTTTTCAATAGAGTACGGAAGCAACACATATAATACAACGCAATCAGGTTTTACCGGCCAGGATTATGGAATAAGCCAGATTACTGTTGAAGGAAGTTCTGTACCGCTTTCCCCGTTGGGAGGCTATTTAACAGGTAACATACCCAGTGCCCATTCTCCCTACCTGGCTTTTATACCAGTTTACGTTAGCAGCGATGACACACTATATATTCAACCGGGAACAACCATTCAATTTGCTGCTGATACATGCAAGCTGGTGACTTTTGGCGGGTTGGAAGCACTAGGAACCGAGTCAGACTCGATACATTTTTTCTCGGCGAGTACCAATCCGGCTCCCGGCGACTGGAAATACATTTACAATAAGTCGGGATACAGCAGCTTAAAATATTGTGATATTCGTCATGCCGAATGGGGGTTTTACTTTAACCAGACGAACTATTCGAACAGTATTACGGATTGTACGATTTCAGAATGTGTGAATGATTGCATCAGGTTGGATGCATCCACGGCCGATATTGTAGGCAATTCACTGACTAACAGCGGCTGGGGTATTATCGCAAAAAATTCTTCCAACGCACTAATAGAAAACAACACTGTTTCTGAATGTGGGAATGAGTGTATCAGGTTGGAAGAATCCATGGCCGATATTATTGGCAATTTACTGACCACCAGCACATATGGAATAAAAGCATTAACTTCCTCAAATGGAACCTGTAAGAACAATTTAATTCTTAACCACTCTTATCACGGAATAAGAGTGGAAAACTCCACCGTTCTCATTGAAAACAACACAATTGCTTACAATATCCAGCATGATAACGGGGCGGGAATCTGGTTAGACAACGCCACCAATCCGACAATAAAGAACAATATTATAGTAAACAACGACATAGGGATATACAACTCGGAGTCTTCGAATATAACTATAGATTACAACGATGTGTGGGATAACACTTGGAGTGGCGGTACAGACTATTATGGTCTCGATGCGGGAACGAATGACATCAGCATCGATCCTGAATTTGTTGACTCCGCGGCAGGAGATTACCACCTGAGCCTGGGTTCCCCCTGTATTGACGCCGGTGATCCCTCATCGGATTATTCAAATGAACCCATGCCGAACGGCGGCAGAATCAACCTCGGGGCCTTTGGAAACACTGCTGAAGCTGCATTATCAGAAGCCCAGCCTGAGATCACCTTATCTGCAACTTCTGTTTCCATCGGCGATGTAACAGTCGGCTCAAGCAGCACCGGTTCCTTTACGATCACCAACGAAGGTACTGCTAACCTTACGGTTAGCAGTATCAGCAGTGACAATGCGTTATTCACATTGACCCCCGGCTCTGCCACCATTGTCGCCGGACAGAGCCAGGAAGTAATTGTCGCATTCAGCCCCACGGCAGCTGGCAGCCAGAGCGCGACTATAACCATTGAGAGTAATGACAGCAATGAAGGCTCGCTCACTGTATCTGTTACCGGCAACGGCACAATCCAGCCAGCCCCTGAGATCGCCCTATCATCCACAACAGTTGAGATCGGAGAAGTTAACCTGGGGGCCAGTAGCAGCGGGAGCTTCTTGATCGACAACAATGGGAATGCCGATCTCATAGTTAGCAGTATCTCGAGCGACAACGGAGTTTTCACAGTGGAACCGGCCTCAGGCACAATAACTGCCGGGGACACTCTGCACGTTACAGTTACTTTCAGCCCCAATGAATCCGGCAGCCAGAGCGCTACTATAACCATTGAGAGTAATGACAGCGATGAAAGTACGCTTACAGTGAGTGTCAGCGGAAACTGTACGACCGCCCAGGGACCGGAGATAGCTTTGTCCGACACTTCTGTTACAATCTGCTATACAGTGGTAGGCACCAGCGACACGGGTACTTTTACGATCACGAATGAGGGGAGCACTGACCTTGTAGTAAGCAGTATCTGGAGCAACGATCCCATGTATTTAGTCGACCCCACCTCCGCTACCATCGCCGCAGGAGAAAGCCAACCAGTCACGGTGACTTTCAGCCCTTTCTCGTCCGGTATCCAGTACGGGGCTATCACGGTCTCGAGCAACGATACGGATGAAAGCTCGCTTAAGGTCTATTGCCAGGCCCGTGCATACCCTCCCGGCTGGACAACTCACCACGCGGTAAGCGGGCTGGCATCTGACAAAGTCCGTGCAGTTGCCACAGATTATAAAGGTACAATGTGGTTCGGGACCTGGGAGGAAGGGTTGAGCAGGTTTGACGGTGTCACCTGGACCACTTTCACCTCAGAGGATGGATTGGCTAATAATACCGGCAGTTCAATTGCCATAGACAGCCTGAGTAACCTGTGGTTAGGCTCATTAACCTTGGATGGAGGACTCAGCAGATATGACGGTACAAGCTGGACCACCTATACTACTGCAGATGGTCTGGCTAGTAATTTTGTCGAATCTATCACCACTGACTCTCTGGGCAATATTTGGTTCGGGACCTGGGGAGGTGGAGTAAGCAAATTCGATGGCACCAACTGGACAACTTATACCACCTCTGATGGTTTGGCGGATAACGTTGTCCGCGCCATAAATATAGAACTTGATGGCACGGTATGGTTTGCAACACATAACGGAGTAAGCAAGTTAGACGGTTCGGGCTGGACAACCTATACCCCTGAGGATGGTTTGGCTTCAATATATGTATATGCCATCGCAATCGACTCGGAAGGTGTCAAGTGGTTCGGGACTTACGAAGGAGTGAGCAAGTATGACGGATCGAGTTGGACAACCTATACTGTGGAAGATGGTTTGGCTGGTAATATGGTCGAATCGATAGCTATAGACTCCCTTGATAACCTTTGGTTCGGAACGAGAAACGGTTTAAGCAAGTTTGACAGAACAAACTGGACGACATATAACACCACACATGGTCTGGCAGATAACTTTGTTTTTGATATTGCAATAGACCACAAAGACATCATATGGATCGGAACTGCGGATGGGGGAATCAGTGTGCTGGTTCCTTACGGTCTGGCAGGTGAGCCGGAAATCTCTTTATATTACTCTTTAATCGATATGGGTGATGTGAGTGCAGGCAGCAGCGGGAATTCTTCTTTTACAATAACCAATACTGGCAGCGCAGACCTTGTTATAAGCAGCATCTCGAGCGACAACGGAGTTTTCACATTGGAACCGGCCTCGGCCACAATAGCTGCCGGCGACACTCTGCACGTTACAGTTACTTTCAGCCCCACTATATCCGGCAGCCAGAGCGCTATGATTACTATTACGAGCAATGATTCTGACAAGGACATTCTAACCATAAGTGTCAGCGGCACAGGTCTGCCTGTGCCGGAATTCGCTTCCTCAATCACTTTCAGGGACTGCCCGCCTGATTCATCACGCGTGCCTGATATCGAAGCACAGACTATCACGGCTGATGTTATTGACCCCGATGGGATTGT
This sequence comes from archaeon, assembly GCA_035528795.1. GTDB lineage: Bacteria > Gemmatimonadota > Glassbacteria > GWA2-58-10 > GWA2-58-10 > DATKXY01. The sequence goes on from DATKXY010000174.1 coordinate 35,719, forward strand.
AAAGGTCTATCTCGAGGTTTACCAGGGAACTATCTCAATTGGTGCCAACAATAAGCTTTTACTTTCTGAGTCTTTTGACACGACCGTGGTTGATTCGCTGATTCTTACAACCGATGAGAAGACGGATTCAGTCCGGTTCACAGGGACTATTCCCGGCATGGATCTTGGCGCATATGTTAATTACGCAATCAAGATTGTGGACAATAGGGATTCTGCCACATATTTCCCTGTCATGAAGTACACCGTTGCCCCGAACCGCGGCAAGCAGGATCTCGACTCTGGTGCTACTAATGTGGCTGACCTGATGCGCTGCGTCTATCTCGTACTTGGCGCAGAGCCACCGGAATTGATGGATTACCTCGGTCTGGATCTCGATGAATCTGGTGATTTTGATACGCCGGATCTCATTCAATTGCTTTCGATCTGGAAGGGCGATACCTTAGCATTGCTGGCCGGTGTTAATGGGCAAAATCACAGCGCCAAGGTCTCGCTCGGTTATGAGGAGATCAACGAAGCCAACTCCAATATCGAGATCAACCTCGAGAGCAGCGGAAACCTGAATCTCGGTTTCTTCAGAATCAAGTACGATACCGAAAAATTCATTTTCGGTGAGGCGAAAGCTGTGGGCCGTATCAGCGAAGGCCTCACTGTTGTCTCTTACAACAACGAGGAAGATGGAATCTACAGCATCGTGGTGATTAATCTTAACGGCCTACCGATTATTAGCGGCAGCGGAACTATCCTTAATATTCCGATCGCTACTATTTCTGATAATATCGATGGCATGGGAGAAATTTCTATTCTGGATGCAAGCTTTGAGAAAGGTGTCCAGACAGAGATCAGCCTGGAAACTTTGTCTCTTAATACTGTCCTGCCTAAGGCTCCTAGCTTGAGACAGAACTATCCTAACCCTTTTAATCCAACAACTACGATTTCCTATAGCATTCCAGAAAATAGTGAAATGCCTGTTACTCTTAATGTTTACAATATACGCGGTCAGTTGGTTCGTACGCTGGTCAATGAGGTAAAGAGCGCAGGTTTTTATCAGGTCCAGTGGAATGGTGAAGACAATCGAGGTCGGAAGATTACTTCTGGGATTTATATATACCGGATCCAGGCAGGAGATTTTGTTCAAACCCGTAAGATGGTTCTGTTGAAATAATTACAGGAACCAGGTTGTCCATCATCCATTGCCCTGCCTCCAGGAATGGTAGCACTAAATATAAGAGGATTCAAGAGTAGGATTAATATGGTTGGATAAAATATGTGTAATTTTATCGAAAATCTCCTCCGGCATCTCTTGTAGAAAAGTGTTAAAATAGTCTCCTCGGGCCACCATTTTATCAAACGTTTAAAACAATAAACTCTTGTTTTCAGATTTTCAGTGAGACTTTCAATTTTAAACTGTCCGCTCTCAAACCGGCAATACCGGACCTCTGAGCCAGTTCAGACTCCAGGTTTCCACAATATGACAATATGAATGATAAATGAAAAATGATCGGGCTCAAAGGCAGGCTGACTATTCCTAAAGATGGTGTAATCATCCGGAGCAGGTCACCTTGAGATCACATATAGGTGGCGTTTCTGTTCAACCGATCCTCTCGAACCTTGCTTGGAAAAACCTCAGGTACTTTGGTTCATAGACCATTCGCAGTCCCTTGACGCTGCTGCGCCGGTCCCACACTTCATAGACCGTTTCCGCCGTCACGTCCATATGAGCCTGAGTGTATACCCGTCGCGGTATGGTCAGCCGGACAAGCTCAAGCTTCGGGTAGTTATGCCCGCCTGTCTCCGGATTGCGCCCGGCTGAGACAATCCCTCTTTCCATCGAGCGCACACCCGATTCCTCGTACAGTTCCGCTGCAAGTGCCTGCGCGGGAAACAGGTCCTGTGGCAGATGCGGCAAAAAACTCCTCGCGTCAAGAAAAACAGCATGGCCGCCGACCGGCTGAACTATTGGTATATTCTCCTTAATCAAAAGATTCCCGAGATACTCCACCTGACCGACACGCGCCCGGATATGATCATACTGCACACTCTCTGCTATTCCCCTCGCCATCGCCTCCATGTCCCGACCAGCCATCCCGCCGTAAGTATGCAGCCCTTCATAGATGACCACCATGTGCCGGGCCTTTTCAAAGATTTCCTTATCATTCACCGCCAGCCAGCCGCCGATGTTCACCAGGCTGTCCTTTTTGGCGCTCATAGTTGCCCCGTCCGAATAGGAACATATCTCACGCAGTATTTCCGCGATACTTCTTTCCTGGTATCCTGGCTCGCGGGTCTTGATGAAGTAGCAGTTTTCTACCATTCGGGTCACGTCGAGCATGACATTGATCTCATGCTTTTGGCATAGCTCATATACCTGCCGGAAATTTTCCATACTCACAGGCTGTCCCCCGGCCATGTTTACGTTACCCTCAAATGAAATATAGGGGATCTTTGAGGGGCCGATTTTATCAATCCAGTATTGCAGCTTCTGTAAGTCTATATTACCCTTAAAAGCATTTTTACTCGAAGGGTCATGGGCTTCGTCGATAATCACGTCTACAAATGTACCGCCGGCAAGCTCCTGGTGAAGTTTGGTCGTCGTAAAGTACATATTGCCGGGAATAATATCCCCTGACTTTATCATTATCTGGCTCAGAATATGCTCCGCCCCGCGTCCCTGGTGAGTCGGGACTACATATTTGTAGCCGTAATACTGCCTGACCGCGTCGACCATATTGTAGAAATTTTTTGAGCCCGCGTAAGCCTCATCGCCAAGCATCATCCCAGCCCACTGATTGTCCGACATCGCGCTGGTGCCCGAATCAGTCAGCAGATCTATGTAAACGTCCTTACTCTTCAACAGAAAAGTGTTGTAGCCCGCCTCTTTTATGCATTTCTCGCGATATTTGCGGGTAGTCATCCTGATCGGCTCTATGACTTTTATTTTGAATGGTTCCGCCCAGCTTTTTTTTCGCTTTCCTGATGATTTCATATCCGATTACTCCCGAGTTGTATATTGTTGCCAGGAACGCCGGAAATATACCTGTTCCAGATAGAATCAACTCGATCTTCGCCTGTCTTCCCAATATTAAAGTTTGCAGGCTTTTATAGATTCATATCGAAAGAGATAAAATTGCCGACTCCAAATCTCTGATATTACAGTCTTGTAGTATTCGTGAATTGTTCCAGAGGTTTATGAAGGCCCCACTGGGGGTAAAGGACTCATTTGAAGTTCTTACTTCATATAAGTCTCCCTGTACCAGGCGGCATACTCGCGCAAGGATTTTAAGAAACCTTCGATATCGAGCAGCTGCTCATCATAAATCAAGTAGGTCATATCAGGCCTGCGATTGGCGAAATGGCGCGCCCTGTCCTGGCTGTGAAAATATTTTTTCTCCGGTGTGGAAAAGCCTTTAGGCAGCCGGGTTTTTTCCCAGGTGGCGACCAGGTCCGTAAAAACTTTTTCACGTTCCGTGAGGTTATCCTCGAGGATCTTCGCAGCTTTCTCAAGATTCGAATAAGTGGTCTGGTGATTCACGAAATGCTGTTTGTGGGCAGTCTCAATCGTTCTTTCGAGCTCTGAAAGCGCAAGGTAGGTGCGGGCCGTGTGGGCTATCAGATCGGCGATCGAGATAAAAACCTCGAAATCGTAAGCATGCTTCACCCCCTGCTCCAGGTTCAGGCGGCAGATATCGAGCGCCCGCTGCATAATGGGCAACTGGGCTCGCGCGCGCTCGACCATCTCCCTGTACTCCCTGTTCCAGAAGGGGTTATACTCGACAGCGTCGCCCCGGGGCAGGTCGGGCAGGTGGGTCTTACCTACGTCCCCCCAGTGCCAGACCTTGCGCTCGAAAGAATCCATGAAAAAGTACGCTCCCTTGCCCAGCAGCAGAAAAAGCTCGCGCATGTCTTTCACCCGACTGCCATAATAGTTTGCGAAATACTTGTCGATAAACTCCTCGAGCTCAGGGCCCCTGCCGCTCCAGGCATACTCTGCGGCATTGACAAACCGCATCATCCAGACCTGGTTGTGAAGACCGGAGTCATCCCAGGATGCACATACCATTCCTTCGTAAAGGCCGGAAAGGGCTGCTGTGGTAAGTGTTTCGTAGGCATTTTCGAGAGTCGTTCCCGGATGCCGCTCGTTCTCGCGGTAGAAGTATGGCAGGAACAGGTGCTCGATCCCCGGGTTTGGAGTATACACCCAGTAGGTGTACCCGTTTTTCCTGGCGAGCTCAGCATTCTCAAGGTCCAGGTACTCGGCCATTACCGGCCCTGTCTTGGGATGCCTGATTTTTTCCGCCGGCTGGTATGGCGGAGTCCAGGCGATATGTTTCCGCCCCCGGGAGGCGACATGACTGGCGCAGCGGTTGATAAATTCCATGTAGAAACTACTGCTGCCCAACTCCTCCATCCTCGCCCTGCAGCCGCACTCTACACCTCGACCCAGCTCGAAAGTCTCATCCGAGCCGATGTGCATGTATTCAGAGCCCGGAGTTGCTTCGATTGCCTCATCCCAAAGATCGAAAAGGAGCTTATAGCTTCCCTCATTGAGCGGGCAGAACTCCCAGTTAGAGGCGGATATTTCCCGCAAGTGGGAGTTCTGCGGCCATTTGAGAATATAGCTCACATGACCCAGACCTTGTACCAGCGGTGTTATCTGCACATGATACTTGCGGGCATAGCGGGTCAGCTCCCGAATTTCTTCCATAGTAAAAGCGCCCGGCGCCCCGATTTCCGGGTGGCTCCTGTAGGCGAACTTGTCCTCCCACTCCCAGATCAGCATGTTTATCTTGTAGTCGGCCAGGTCGCGGATGAAACTCTCCACATATTCCCGTTTGTCCTGGTGGTGCTTGGTGTCGTAATGCACGGCCCGGATGGGGATATCCGGCCAGTCGGCAATTCTCATCCCTTTCACAAAAACACCCTGCCGGCCTTCCTGAACAACCTGCAAGAGAGTCCGCGTGCCGTAAAATACACCTGCATCGCTTCCAGCCCGGACAGTGATCTTGTCTTTGTCCACCAGAAGCTCATAGCCCTGATCTCCAAGCTTTTTTGACGCTCCCTGCCTGGTCAGGACTATTCTTCCGGCCCCGGTATTTTCCCCGACTTGCGCTTTCACACCCCGCTCTTTCTCCAGCCTCTCCGCCAGGTCCCTGGCGGCGAAGCGGTCCGCTTCCGGAGCCGCGTCATCAAGCACGATATTCACTGCCCGGCCGAAGATAAAATCTTCTCCTCCCAGACTGACCTCCTGGGGAGAGGGTATGAGGTTAATCCCCTCACGCCACAGCTCGGTTTCGGCGGCTTTGAGCCCCGGGAAAAAAGCGAGGCTCAGAAAAACAAAGATAACTGCGAAACTTCTATTCATGATTCCTCCAGACTTGTGTTTCTTCATGCCTCAACAGGAAGCGAGCCTTCCCGAATTTGTCCGGTTTTGGCCCTGTATGCTCACGGGCGGAATTTTAAGAGCTAGACTTTTTCACTACGCTGTTCGGGTTTTTAAGGTGTGATAACCTTTTCCGGGGAATCGCCGATCTTGATCCTGGCCGTAAGCTCACCCTGGGAGTCGAAAAGCACCTCGACCGGCGTGCCTGCTGCATCGATCCTGGCGCCCAGGGAACCCCCTCGCTCCAGCAGGCTTACCTCGGACATCGATCTGTCGGCTTCATCACCAATCTCGATCACGTGCAAGAAGTAGCCTCGTTTCTTGCCGCCCGGACCCTCGACCTCTAGCCGCCAGGGCACCACCGGAGG
>DATKXY010000175.1:0-20825 GCA_035528795.1 archaeon
CTCCTTTGTGATCCACAGCGCTCTGGTCCCGCCAAATGGCAGAGAACTCATGCAGGACTATGTGAATGCGTTTCATAAATGCTTCGAGAACATTGACGAGGTATTGAAAGTGGACCACACCGCAGCGCTGCCGCCGATTCACGGCAGACGGTAATGCGAAATAGTGAAATTATGCAATGAAAGGCGCTTCCTGAAGCCAGACCATGTTCTGATCACACGTGCATGGCGCAGGAGGGAATAATTTATCAAAGACATGCCATAAAAAACCACAAGCTTGCTTGTGGGATGAATGGCATCCATATACAGCAGGGAGTTTTAGGGGACAGCCAGTCGCCTAATAATCATTTGACGCCGCAGCGTGAAGTCAAGTTATTCCCTAAGAAGCCACCAAGCTTGCCTGGTGGTAGTTCATTCAGTTTAAATGAAAATCACCTAAGAGGGAGTATTCGCGAAGCGGACAGGGGGTGTGTCTTCTCGATTTTCATGCTTCGTTGCAGTAGCCAGGCGGGCATGAGAGTTGGTGATTTTTTTACCGGAGCTGACACATCTCGGGAAAAAGTTTTTAAAGAGCGTCGGAATATGTTCTCCTCTCCATCACTCCATTCTTGATCAGGAGAAGCTGCCATGACCAGAAAAACTTTCGGCTTCTTGATCTGCGCGGGAATCGCTGCTTTTTTCGTTCAAAGCGCGGTTGCAGCAACAGCTAATACCAGAATCGCGAGATGGAAGGATGATAAAAAGGGCGCATTCAGCCTGAGGTTCGATGACAGTATGCAGTCCCATCACGATTACTGTATTCCTCAGCTTGTCAAGCGGGGACTGGTCGGGTCGTTTTGGGTAAATCCCTCGACCCCCCGCTACGGTTACGGTGTTGATACCTGGGAGAGCCTGGCCAGCAGGACCGGCATAGAACTGTGCGATCATTCCATGGATCATAACGGGGCCAATTTTATCGAAGAGGCAGATTATGAAATCGGAGAAACTGCGAGAATAATCAGGTCCTTGAATCCTCCAGAGGCCAGTCCGCTGCTTTTGTTCAGCAGGGGCGGCGGTTCCGTGTGGCCGGAAGGATATGGTTATTTGATTAAGAAACATAAGCTTATCAGCGGCGATGGGGGGATGAAACATTACAGGGGACCGATCAGCGCCGACAATCTGATTGCGTATGCCAGAAGGGCGATGGAAGAAGGGGTATGGAACGGTGTCGCCACACACGGAACAGGGCCCTACCTCGAATGGGACGGTCTAAGGCCCGAGGTTTTCGAGCCCCTGGTGGATTATCTGGCCTCGGTAAAGGACCGGTTGTGGGTGGGCACTTGCGGTGACGTTCATAAATATGTGACGGAAAGGGATTCAGCGGAAGTCAACGTGCTTGAAACCTCGAAAAATTTTATCCGCGTTAAGCTGACTTCAACTGTGGACCCCGATCTGTACGATTATCCCCTGACCCTGATGACCGAGGTTCCCGATAGCTGGAAATACTGCCGGGTGACCCAGGGCATACTCCGCAGCATCTACCCGGTTAAATCGGGAGTCGTGCAATACGAGGCTGTCCCGGGCAGAGGGGAAATCCGGATCGAGAGCTCAGCGATGGACATCACTCCACCGAGTGTCCCGGTGGTACGCGATGGCCTAGGTATTGATATCAGCTACACCCCTTATACGGACCGGCTTTCAGCCAACTGGGATACGGCAACCGACAACGAATCCGGAATCTCCCGCTACTGGTACAGGATCGGCACTACGCCCGGCGGCTCGGAGGTACTGGACTGGATCGATAATGGTTACTCGACCGGGGTGACAGTGACCAGAACCAACCTCTCTCTTATCCGCGGAGAGAGTTACTATTTCACTGTGAAAGCCGTAAATGGCGTGGGCCTGAGTTCGGAGGGAATTTCCAACGGGCAAGTAGTGCTCGAGACTCCGGATTGTATCCGTTTCCGCGAGGATTTCGAAAAAGGCGATCTGGGGCAGTGGGATGAGGTGAGCCAGGAGGGTAAAAATATGGTTTCAACAAGCCGGGAGGCTGCGCGGGATGGAAGATACGGATTGAGATGCCGGATAAAGGACAGCCCTGCAGGATCAGTTGTAAAGAACGAGGCCACATCGGATGATCATGATAATTATGCCAGGTTCTTTTTCAGGCTGAGCCCCGATTTCAAGCTGCCGGAAAGCAAAAGAGTCCAGCTAGTGGATATAAGAAATAACGTCGGTTTCTTTGTCGCCGGTCTGTATATTTCTGCCGACAATAATGGCCCATATTTATTTGCAGAATGCGTGGACAATAAACGCCAGCCTCACAGTCTGCCGGTCGCCGCCGAAAGACTCTATCCTTTCGGACTAGCCCGTATCTCGAAGGGAGTATGGCATTCCGTAGTTCTTCGCATAAGAGCTGAGCGCAGGACAGGCGGTTATGAGCTCTGGGTGGATGGCGACAGGAAGAATTCCTTCCTGCACAGGTTTACCAACGGTTTTGGATTGAAAATACTGCGGATCGGGGCTATACAGGTCGGCAAGGGGATATCAGGCGAGATATTTTTTGACGATATAACAATCTCCGACAGTTATCTGCCGTCGGCAGAATAGCAGCCGGTAGAATTGGCATCTCTAATACTATAGTAAGCGGTATGATATGAACGTGAGAAAAAATTTTTTTATCACCTTATCTGTTGTGACTGTTGCAATGCTGACTTCCTCTATGGCGGGAACCAGGCTGCAGGGCAGTGATCAGCCCGGCAACGTACGCAACATCCGCTATGCCGGGGTGAACGTGGTCAGGGTCATGGACCAGGGAGAATGGGAAACTTACAGGGCGGAATGGTACGACAGTACCAAAATGGAACAATACATGGCATCCATAGGTGAACATTTTAATGCTGTCCGGATTTGTGTCGGCTCGAAGCATTTTGTCGATCCTGACAATGTAATCGACGAAGAGGCATACAAGAACAACCTAATCCACACCCTCAAGCAGTGCAAGCGCAACCGGATCTGGGTTGTGTTCGGCGTATGGCCTAACGAGATAGGGATAAACCGGTCAGTCAATCCTCATTTCGATCCGTATTTCGATATGAGCGGACGCGAAATACACAAGCAAGGCTTACGGATCCTGGCACAGCTTATAAAAGACAACGGATTTCTTCAGAATACACTATACATAGATTGCCGGAACGAAATAAACGGTCATCTAGGGGCTTGTTACACCGCAGGATTGGGATGGGGTGATGTTTCCGATACAGCGGCACCATCATTCAGAGCCTGGATCAAGGATAAATATGTCACTCTGGATTCTCTCAATAAAGCGTGGGGCAAAAAATATTTGTCGTTCGATGAAATCCAGCTTTTCCACTCGAACCCTCCGGCAAAGGCAAGGCAAGACCAGCAGGATTGGTTGCTTTGGTGCTTCAGGGACTGGGTGTCTATCATGAAGGCCGAGATAAAAGCCGCAGATCCTGCTATCCGCGTGGGACAGTCAACGACCGGCGACCACGGCAGGTCGAGTATCGAGGGCTATGATAACACCAACAGCCTGTACCGCCAGCTTGAAATAGGCGACCTGGTCGATGTGCTGGACTTCCATATATACGGACCTCCCTATGGACCTGAGGTCTCTCCTGCTGCTATGCTTGCGCTTTTGAAAGAGCGGTGGCCGCAAAAGCTTTTAATCTGCGGAGAGTCACGCAACGATCTTAACGATGTGGATTGCATAAACCTCGCGGGCGCTCACGGGTTACTCTTCTGGGACGAAGGGCAGCTCACAAAATATGGGAAATGGCAGCCAAGCCCGGAGGGCGTGGCTTTCCTTGAGGAGCTTGAGCGCTATAAAGCTTATGTTTATCCTCCACGCCCATTCAGAGGAGATGTCAATGAAAACGGGACGCTGGATATTTTCGACCTGCTGGCCCTGTTCAAAGTATTAAGTGGAGTGGCTGATGTAACCCCAGCCTCTGATATAAACGATGACGGGAAAACGGATATTTCTGACCTGTTTGAGTTTATTGGAATACTGGCGGGCAGAGAGTCTTAGAGGATCCGTCTAATGGAGAGCAACCCGGCCTTGGCTTGCTGATATGGAATAGCCGCTTATTTGATTCAGCTATCACCCACGATTCCGGCTTGGCATAGAGGGGATAGGACCTTAAAGTTGAATCACTTTGTAAAGCACGAGTTCATGCGTACCCCAAAGAGGTCGGACTCGTTTTTTGAATCATGTTTTATCCTCCTTGATAATTTACACCGTTTTTCTGAGAATATTTAAAAAAAAAAGCAAAAAAAATTCAAAAGTACTTGACATACAGGGTAGGTAAAGAATAAACTTAATTTAGTTGCTTTCTGTAAGGAACTATTTTATAAATAAAAAAGAATAGCTACAAAAACGTTGTGTCTTTTAATTGGTTACATGTTGCACGTAATTAAATCATCCAATAGAGTTTTTTATTTGTGTTTTTGATATTTCCTAGCTTTTTACAATACCTTTTGAATATCAATCCAGGTATCAAATTATGATAACAGCCCTCAAGCATGTCCGGCACCTTAATCGGTCTAATATTCTTAAGCTCATTCTGACAAAAGGTCCGATTTCAAGAGTAAAAATTGCCGAGACCACTGGGTTGATAGAAAGTACCGTTTCCAGGATTATCGGTGAACTGATCAGAGAGAATCTGGTCTATGAGTCAAGCAGGGATGAGAGTCTTATCGGTCGAAAACCCATCAATCTCCGGTTTAACGAAAAATATGGCATCTATGGAGTCTTGGATGTAACTCGTATCAGGACCGACATTGCGGTCTGTGACCTCGGCGGGCAATTTCTGGACTTTAAAGAGGTAGACACACCTGCCGGCAATACAGGGAGCTTTTTTGCTGATTGTGTCAAAAAGCTCGCCCGGATGATTGCTTATTACAACAATAAGCCTTTCTTGGGGGTAAGTGTTATTGTTCCCTGCTCGGTCGACTCGTATGAAGGTATTATTTATCAGGATGAAGTACTGGGTTGGGAGAATGTCCCCGTAAAACGAATAGTTGAGGAACATATCCAGAGTAAGGTTTTCGTGGAGAATAACGCCAGGGCCGGAGCACTGGCCGAGATCTATTTCGCCGAGGAAGCGTACGGCCTATCCGACTTCGTTTTCGTGTCTTTCCGCTATGGTATCGGAACCGGTATTGTCATTTCCCGTCGCGTCTATTATGGTGCCCATTGCATGGTGGGTGAGTTCGGTGCGAATGTAATCAAGATTGACGGCAAGTGGGAAGACTTCTCCATTGAGGATTCCTGGGAGAATAACGCTTCCGATGTTGGGACAGTCAGACATTACTGCGAGCTCACCGGCATTCCGCTTGAGCGGGATATCGATCGGCAACTGGAGCGGATAATGAACCTGGCCAGGGAGGGAGATCACCAGGCCGTGCAGGTACTCAAGGAGACAGCGCGGGAGCTGGGGGTCGGCATCGCCAATATCAACTGGGGCCTCGGTCCTGAGCGGATTATTGTCGGGGGCAAGATCGTTCAGGTGTGGGAGATGATCTTTCCCGAGCTGATCGCGCAGGTGGAGCGCCTGACACCTTATCAGGTGATACCGGTCAGAGACCTGATTATCCCCAGCTCATTGGACCGTTATACTTTTGACGGGGCCAGAGCTTTAATCCTCAAGGAGTTATTATTTAGCGACTTCAAGATAGTCAGACCTCAGCTTTCAATCCATGAATCTTAGCCGGCGAATTCATAAAACCTCTGAATATTTAAGCGATAAAGGAGGTCAGCCTATGAAGCAAATGATATCAAATTTAGATTTTTATTATTCTGACTCACCGGAATAAGGAAAGATTATGGATTACTCTTTTATCTATTCCTTACTGTTATGAAGATCCCCAAGGAGGATCTATGTCCAAATTTTCGAAGACTTTCGGAATACCCGGCTCGGCCTTGAGCGTGGCCCTTGTAACGTTTCTCTGGTGTGCAAGCGGCGCTTTTGCCCAGCTCTCGACCAGTAAGATCGAGGGCGTAGTAAGAGACAAAGATACTGGAGCGCCTCTGGCTGGTGTCCAGGTAACTGTCGAAGGCACAAGGCTGGGCAATGTGACCAATGATGATGGTTACTATTTCATCCTTAACGTACCGCCGGGTCGGAAATCTGTTACATTCACGTATACCGGCTACCAAAAAACCACTGTTGCCAACCAGCTTCTGCTGGCCGGCCAGACCACGACTGTGGACGCTAATCCGAGCTCGACCGTTGTCGAGCTGGAGGGCATTACGATCCAGGGTGAAGCGGAAATACTGGCTCCCCGGGATCAGACAGTTACCAAGCGCCGTCTGACCGCCGAGGCAATCTCCGAGACTCCGGCTAGCAGACTGGAAGACATAATGGTTCTTGAAGCCGGTGTCCAGTTCGGCGGACCGGAGGCCTACAGCCGCAGTTTTCAGATTCGCGGCGGCCGCAGGGGCGAAGAGGCCATGGTGGTAGACGGTGTCATGGTACGCAACTACACGGCTGATCCATTCACCGGCGGAACTGGCTGGTGGTTCGAGCAGGAAGAAGGCTCTCTGACCACGGACCCCACTCCGCTTGAGTTCTCCACTTCTGCGGTCGAGGAGGTGGACATTATCACCGGCGGCTTTCAGGCCGAGTACGGGAACGCCCAGTCCGGTGTGATCAATATTGTCACCAAGGAAGGCGGCCCGACCTGGAAGGGAAATGTCCGCTTTACCACAGACGAGATCAATCCCCGGACTGCTGATTACGGCTACAACCAAATGCAGGCCAGTCTCGGCGGGCCGGTACCCGCGGTGAATAACTTGTACTTACACGTCTCAGGTGAGTTTCAGGGAATGGCGGACCGCTTTGCATCCCATGCCGATGAGGGTTTCCGCGGTATTAACCAGCGCTTTGTCGACGATCTCAACTATGCGGTGAAAAACGACCCGATATTCGGCGAACAACAACCGGCCTATACTCTGGAGATGTTCGAGATGGGGCGTGATGCCTACATCGAGAAGGTTGGAAGCTATAATTATCCCTGGTCCCCTCAGAACCCGGTGCGCCAGCCCGGCAACTGGGGCGACAGGCACATGGTTTCCGGGAAACTGACCTACACTCCGATCCAGGAGCTGAAATTTATCGCCAGCAGCAATTTTTCTCGCCTCCAGAATTCATATCCCTGGGGACGGAATGGCAAATACGACCAGACCGGACTGGTGACGATATCTACATTACCAAACAGGGCCTGGGACATGGAGGCTCAGCGCTTTCCCGATGTCCACCCCGATCCGCTGCCGGATACAGTGGCCATCATTCCGCAGGCCTATGGCAGAAGGACTCGCACCACCAACATGCTCGCCGGGGTGGATTGGGACTTTCTGCGGACCGCTCAGCGCAGCGGCTCGCTGCAGTTCCGCTATACGAATTTCAGGACCCAGGATATAAACAGCGCCAATATCAAGGACAATTACCTGCACGACAATACCTTCATGAGCTGGACGCCGCATGACTTGCCGTTCGAGCTCGAGACTTACCCGGATAAGAACTTACCCGTGGTAAATACGGAAGATGCTCGTATCTATTACCCCGATGGCGTAAGTTCTATAAATTGGGAGTTTAATTATCCAACCGTGCTGGGTCCAGTGTTTAACAGCTGGTTATATTATTTAAACTATGATTACAGTAGAGAAGACCAGGGGAACTACAAAACCGATATCGACTTCCAGATCAACCGTCAGAACCGCGCCAAGATAGGCGGGCAGTTTACAGATTTCTCGATCCGGAAGATAAATGTCGGCACCGGCAGGCTGACCCAGAAAGTGTACGACCAGTTTAAATACAAGCCCCGGATGTTTGCATTCTATCTCCAGAACAGGACTGACCTGGGGGATTTCGTCTTCGATTACGGTATCCGCTACGACGAGTTCCAGCCCAGGACCAACTGGGGCTTCCGCGCCTGGGACACCTATGCCGAGCACTATTTCATTAAGAACATATCGGAGTGGTCTCCCCGCTTTGACGTGGCCTTCCCGGTGACGGACAAGTCGCAGATCCGGTTCTCTTACGGTGTTTTCACCCAGTTGCCCAGCCTGTCATTCATATTCAACACCTCGAACCCCGGCGGTCTCGAGTATTCACGCACGGATGCGTTCGAGGCCGGTTTGAGTTACTTAATGAGTGACAATATAGTTGTGGACCTGGTGTCCTATTACCGGGACGTGGACGGCAACCTGGCCCAAAAAGAATTTTTCCGGGATTACGTGGCTTGGTATACCGGCAAAAGATACAGGACCTTTGAAACCGGCTTCACCAACCGCGATAACGGGAATATCAAGGGTCTGGACCTGACCGTAAAGAGGAGGTTCTCGAATAACTTCGCCTTTAACCTCATTTATACCCTGCAATTTTCAAGAACCACGGCCAGCCAGTATAACTCCACCGCATATTATTATATGTTTATGGATCCATCGACCGGAGCCGAATACAGACCTCCGGATGATTTAAAGCCGATCGATGGAGACAGGACACATAAGGCCACGGTTAATTTCACCTACCTGTTCCCGGATGATTTCCGGGCCGGTACCTTGACCAACACGATCCTCAAGAATTTAAGGGCCAACGCTATTTTCACCTTCCAAAGCGGCGCCCCGGTAGTGGAAAGGGTGGTGGCCGGTGGCGAGACTCCTGAAAATCTGAATCTGCAGCAGCAATTAACCTGGATCACCCGCCGCGGCTCAGGGAACGGCTATGTGATCGGTGGCTTGAACTTCTTCCGCAACCGCTGGAACTATAACCTGGATCTGAGGTTAAGCAAGGGATTCCGGATTGGCGGCACCAGGCGCTTGGATGTCTTTTGCGAGATTTTCAATGCCCTCAACCAGAAGCCTGTAGTGCGTGAGCCCACGGGGTACAGCTATGAGGGCAGTTATTCAAATATTAATGGCGGCGAAGTGCTTCCCTGGAGCGACGATCTGAGGTGGGAGCAAAAGAACTGGTTCGTACACGACTACGACCAGAACGGTGTCTTAAGCCTCGAAGAACAGGCCAAGGCCAGTATCGCCAGAAGCTTGATGTACGGGCTTATGGACAAGACCTCCTGGGGACTCGCCCGCCAGATTCGCAGCGGCGTTCAGTTCAGCTTTTAGTAAAAGCTGAAAGCTGAATTGTTCGTGTTAATTCTATTAATTCCTGATTGTCAAGTTTTTCAGGAGGCCAAATATGCTGAAATACGATTTTTTACCGATCAAAATATTGACCCTGGCCGCCCTGTGCCTCGCGCTGACTTCTCCGCTCAATGCAGAGTGGAAGGTGAAGTATATTTCCTCAGGCAACAACTGTGGACTCTTTTTTACTTCACAGGAGTCCTGCTTGCTGGGACGTGAAGGCGGTGCGTTTACTACATTTCCACGCGGCTCGGGTAATATTTACGCTTACCAGGTATATAACTGGGGCACCTCACGTGTGGCCGACCTTAATGGAGATGGAGAGCCGGAAGATACAATATGTAATACCGCTAGGGGAGCCAGACACTATCCGGGCAGGGCCAGTCTCGAGTTCAAGGACAGGATCGAGGCGCTGGCAAAGGGAGGTGGAAATATGTTTTCCGAGGTCCAGAAGATAGAAAACAGCCGTATCTGGACTTCCACAGATCCCGGGGACTTGGCCGAGTGGCCCCCTGAGTTCCGCACAGGCCGGACAGAGGGCGGAGAACCCATCATCCATGGAACGGAGACAGTCGTAGCTTTCTTGCAAGATTGTTTCCATACCTCGGCAGCCTGCGGGGCTTCGGAGGAGCTCAGTTTTTATTTCCTGAACTTCGCCGAATCCAACGACATGGTGTATATACACTGTTTCATCCGTAATATGAGCGAGTACATCAAGTATAACTTCAGCGAGAACATCAGAGATTACTATGCCAATTTTCCGGACGGCCATACCTGGGACGGATGGATGCTCGACTGGTCCTATGGCAATGTCAGGATAGGAGGCATTGATTACCAGCAGGGCTGGGCCTTGAATTCCGAATTGGAAGCCATGTCTATCTTTGACAGGGACGGCGTGAACCCGAATTTTTCCGGCTATCCCGCCGCGGATATCGGTATAATGTTGAGGCCTCCGGGATATAATGGTGAAAGTATGGAGTTCACCGGCTACAATACCATGGGATACAGCAATCCCGAGTTCGGGTTTCCCCGCGGTATAGACCTTTTGAATACTGCGGATTTTAAAAGGAACTACCGGGCGGGCCGGGGACCATACGGACCGCATCCCTGGCTTTTCGAGGAGGTACCCAGTCCCTGGACCGGTCAACCGATGTACATGTACCCGGGCAGGCTCTACCCTGGAGACCCGTACTATGATAGAGGCTGGATCTGGGGTACAAGGCAGGCATATATCGGCAACATGTGGTGGTCTGAGCTCCATGACTTCGCCCCCAGGGACACCACGAGCTTTGATTTCGTCCGGGCGTGGGTTTACACCAAGACCCCGAACTATGCCTTCCCGCTCTCGATAACCTCCGAGCTCGCCAATCCCGAGCCGGATGAGCAGATGGAACCTTGGACCGAGAGCCTGAAAGCAGCCAAAATAGTTTACGAAGGCGGTTATATCGTGCCGGAAACCCCGGCCCCACCGCTCTTGACCATCGTCCCCGGGAACCAGGAGGTAACCATCACCTGGAGCGAGGTCAATGTCCACACTCCGGATCAATACTACTACTTCCTCCAGCAGCACCCTGAACTGGATCCGGACGGTGTTTATCGGGAATACGACTTCGAGGGCTACAGGCTTTACCGGAGCTTTGTCGGACCCTCGGACTCTCACTCGGAGCTGATTTTCCAATGCAGCTTAACGGATCAGAATATCCAGTTCTATTACGTGGATAAACAGGACACGGACGCGCCGCGGTACCGCATGCAGAACGGAATGCGGGTCTGGTACGCCCTGGTGCCTTATGATGCGAATTACGATCCCTCGATCGGCGAGGTCTTTAGCCTGCCGGATCCCGCAAGCGGCAAGGTCTGGAACCAGCCCGGACCTGCAGGCCTGTTCAATGTCCAGGCGCGAAGCAATGCCTCGAACTTCAGGCCGGCCAAAATGGAGATGGGTGATTATACCTTCGTTCCCCATTCTCCCGGCCTGACAATCACCGAGGGCAAAACTTACGAGCTCAAGGGTGACGGGACCGGGAAACTGACCGAACAGCCATTGTACATGGCTCCTACGGTCAAGGACATCAGGTTTATCCCGGTAATCCAGGAAAAGCTCAACACGGAAAAAACTATCTCCGTGGTTTGCAGCGAAGTGTCTTTCTGGCTGGAATGCGATCCCCTGGCCTGGGGCGCAGCCATATTTCAAATAGCAGATGGTGCAAATAAAGGCATGCAGTCCGTGCCGATCATGGCCGACCGCAGAGCCTCAGAAGATCTGGCGCTTGTCAGCATGAACGGTCCTGCCAGCGCTGAAGGTGTGGATTACGCTGTCGAGATGACCTATGAAGGCCTGCTCAAACCCACCCGCGTCGGAAAAGGATATCTGTTAGCTCAGGTGGACCAGGGAAGCTACTCCGGAGGGGATGTCTATGTCCCCATTGGCGGTTGCTCAGATCGACAGGTCGGAGGCTCGCCTACCTTTGTCGCCTTTGCCCGCACAGCCGTGTTGCAGGTGACCTGGAAGGATGCCGGAAACGGCAACCTGACTGTCGAGGTTGAGGATAAAATGCGCGGTGAGACGATCCCTTATGGGGAGTATATCGACGATTTCGGCTGGGGATTCATCACCCTGGAATTATATGGCGGCACTAACATCGGTGAAGGCTTCGACCCATGGGTCCCGGATTTTTACGGCTATATCGCCTATAATGTTCCAAGAAGCGAACGTACCGTGAAGTTTGCCCAGACCATCCCTGCCGACAACACAGAGCAGTTCGCCCTGTTTGCGGACGGTATAGCCTGGAAAATCGCCAGCTCGGAAAATCACAAGGCACCCGATGGGATCACCATGCCGGCGCCTGGCACGGTCTGGACCATGTACGCTTGTTACGGCAAGTGGAACGATGACAAGACTGTGTTCACCCAGTATGCGGAAATACCCTGGCTGGGCGACAAATGGGAGCTCAAGGTAAAGCCAATGTCCATGAATGCTGAGGATATCGATTTAGCTAAGATCCGGGTTGTCCCGAACCCGTATATGGCCTCCTCGGCCCTGGACCTTTCCCCGGATAACAGGCGCATCGAGTTCGTCAATCTGCCGGACCGCTGTACGATACGCATTTATACGCTCAGTGGAAACCTGGTCAACGTGCTGAACCACATCGGCGCAAATCGTCAGGGCTGGGGCAATTACCAGGACTGGGACCGCCTGGATGCGGATAACAATCCCAGGGTCCTGACAGGATATGACAATCACGGTGGAACCGAGCCCTGGAACCTGAGAAACCGCTTTGGACAGACTGTGGCCAGCGGTCTTTACTTTTTCCATGTGACGGACTCTCGAGGAGAAGCGTATACCGGCAAATTCTATGTGATCAACTGATTGCCTGGTTTTTCTTTTTTACCGGTTATGCATTTTTCCTCATTGTAAAGACGGAGGTAATCCATGTTAAGAAAAGTGGCTATAAATGCCTTATTAACCGCTGGCGCACTTCTGCTTTTCACTCTCCCCTTGCTGGGTCAGGGAGTTCTGAATCAGGAGTATACGGGTCTGGACAAGTATCCGGTCCAGGGACGGCCCGATGCCTCTTCCTTTGTCGGGGTGCGCGCCGCGGAATTTCTCACCATTCCGGTCGGAGCCAGGGGAATCGCCATGGGCAGCGCCTACTCCGCCATTGCTGACGACATCAGCTCGATCTGGTGGAATCCCGCCGGGCTCGGCTTTCTCCAGAACAGTGAGGTAATGGTCAATGTTGTCGACTATACTATGGACCTCATTTACACCTATGGTGCAGCCGCTACGCCCTTGATGGACGGCAGGCTGGTGGTAGGCGGATTTTTCGGCTATCTGGACATCCCGGAAATGGAAATCACCACGATCGAATCTCCCAACGGTACCGGGAGAACTATCAATGCCTATGACTTCCAGATGGGCGGCTCATTCGCCTATAACTTCTCCGACCGCTTCACCGCTGGCCTGAATATGAAGTACGTGCATCAGGATGTGTATTTCAACGTCAGCGGCAACGCGTTTGCAATTGATGCCGGCGCCGTTTACCATACCGAGTTCATGGACCGGGAGATCAAGATAGCCTTCGCGATCCAGAACCTGGGCACGAACATTACCATGCGTGGACCGAACCTGCTCTATAAAGTCCCGCCAGAGCAAATAGGCGGCGAGTATCCAATGGGATATACCGACTATTCCACAGACCCTGACGCGCTCCCCAGACGGGAGGCCCGCTGGGCTTACCGCCAGACGCACACCTATCGCCTGCCGACTGTGGTTAAACTTGCCGGTTCCTATAACCTTTTTACCAGTAATAAGGTCAACTGGCTGGCTGCAGGTGAACTCTGGCGCAACAGTAATATCCCGATGAGTTATTCGGCCGGTACTGAGGTGTCTTACAACTTCTCACCCTACCTTTCCGGTGCCCTGCGGATGGGCTGGAAAGTGCAGACAGACGAGTTCACCGGAGATGCCGACGACTACGGGTATGAATACCTGGGCGATAACCCGGCCTTACGCGGATTTAGTTTCGGAGGTGGCATAAAACGGGACTTGAATGGCAAGACCCTCCAGTTCGATTACGCTTACCGGAACAAGGGTCGGCTTTCGGCGGATAACTTCTTTACTGTGGGCTTCGGTTTCTAAAACTATTTTAACTTACCAGGTATTTGAACTCCCGGCCCGGCCTTGCTGCCGGGCCGGGAGTATTAAATTCCTGATACCCGGTTCTTCTTTATCACGCTTGGATGATCAACTGGAACCGGAAAGCTTTAACAGGCTCTCGATAAGCAGGGGATTTTCTACTTTGAAAAATCTGTTCTCTAAATGTTAACCGCCTTCCTTCATCCACCGTCTTCCTCAAGGTTGGAAATGTATTTTTTACCTATCATGGAGCGGAAGAAATGTATTTTAAAAAGCATTTAATCATTAAGCTCGCGGCGATTGTTTTTCCCCTTCTATTCAGCTCCATGGTTTGCGGACAGTCCGGGCCCGGGAGACCGGCTTACCTTGACCCCGCTCAACCGCTTGAAAAAAGAGTCGAGGACCTGCTCGGCAGGATGACTTTGGCGGAAAAAATCGGGCAGATGAATATGCCTACTGTTTCAGGGCCGGGGTTTGGGAAAAGCATCCCGGAAAAGATGGATGGAGCCCGGAGATTTGCCGAGGGAACAAAAGATGAGGGTATCGGACCGGCGGGTGGTTTCTTTGCTCTTCCAGCTAATATCCTGCATAAAGGACCTCGCCAGCAGGCGGAATTCTTGAATGAACTGCAGAAAATCGCCACCGGTAAAACCCGTTTAAAAATACCGCTGCTCGAGACAGAGGAAGGCACCCACGGTTTCTTGAGTCCGGGCGCAACGATTTTTCCTGAAGGACTGGCAATCGGCAGCACCTGGGATATGGACCTGGTCAGGGAGATCTACTCTGTGGCCGCAAAAGAAGCCCGGGCTGTGGGCATCCACCAGTTGTGCACTTTAGTGGTCGAGCCTAACCGGGACCCGCGGCTGGGAAGGAACGAGGAAGGATACAGCGAAGACCCGTTTCTCTGCGCGGCGATAGCGGAATCCATTGTTAAAGGAATGCAGGGGGAAGACCTGGCCGCTCCGGACAAGGCGGTCTCGGTTTTATGCCACTATCCGGGTCAGGGTCAGCCTGTCAGCGGACTGGAAAGAGGGGCCATGGAGATCAGTGAAAGAATGCTGAGAGAGGTTTTCCTGCCTCCCTTTGCTGCAGGCATCAGGCGCAGCGGCGCCCTGGGGGTCATGGCCACCTATCCGGCGATGGACGGCGTGCCTGTACATGCCTCGAAAAAAATTTTAACTGATATCCTGCGGGAGGAACTGGGTTTCAAAGGCCTGGTGCTGAGTGAAGGGGCGGGTATTAGCAGCCTAATCTATGAGGGTCTGGCACCCACGCAGAAAGAGGCTGGCGAGCTGGCTCTCAAGGCCGGTGTGGATGTGGGTATCTGGTACGAACCTGCATACATGCAGTCGCTGATAGAAAATGTCGCCGAGGGCAGAGTCTCCCCGGAGCTGATCGACAGGGCGGTGCGCCGGATTTTGACACAAAAATTCCGGCTCGGCCTGTTCGAGAACCCGTTTGCGGACCTCGGGCGCGCGGTCAAGATTATTAATTCTTCCGAGCACCGCAGCCTGGCTCTGAGAGTTGCACGTGAAGGCATTGTGCTTCTGAAGAACGAGAACAACCTTCTCCCGTTAAAGAAAAACCTGAAAAAGATAGCAGTTGTGGGTCCGCTTGCAGATCACCCCCAAAACCAGCTCGGCGATTATACCTCAGGAGTGCTTCTGCAAGATATTGTTACAGTTCTGGAAGGGATAAAGGAAAAAGTATCTCCGTCCACCGAGGTAGTGTATGTAAAAGGGTGCGAAGTTATCGGGGAAGATCTTAACGAGCTGGCAGAGGCCCGGGAGGCCGCTGACAGGGCCGATGTCGCAGTAGTGGTGTTGGGTGAAGGTGAAGATAACAAAGGGGAGCGTAAGTATACGACCGACGGAGAGGCTTTTGATATAGCCAGCCTCGATTTGACAGGTCTGCAGCAGGACCTGATCCGGGCCGTTTATGAGACAGGGACCCCGACGGTCCTGGTGCTCTTGAATGGGAGGCCCCTGTCGATCCGCTGGTGCGCCGAGCACGTGCCTGCAATCCTCGAGCCATGGAAATGCGGAGAAGAGGGAGGCCGGGCTGTCGCCGAGGTGCTTTTCGGCGATGTCAACCCGAGCGGGCGCCTGCCGGTTACCGTTCCGCGCCATGTCGGGCAGCTCCCGGTCTATTACAACTATAAAAAGTCCAAAAAATACTGGATCGAAAATGCCTGGGGCAAGGCGTATGTGGATCTGAGCCCCGAGCCCCTCTATGAGTTCGGCTATGGACTAAGCTATACGAAGTTCGAGTACTCGGACCTCGAAATAGTCCCGCAGGCCACAGGACCCTCCGGCAATATCCGTATCAGATTGGATGTACGGAATGTCGGCGAACGCGAGGGTAAGGAAGTGGTCCAGCTTTACCTGAATGACCCGATCAGTACTGTGAGCACGCCGGTCAAAGAACTCAAGGGGTTCAGAAAAATAGCCCTCGGCCCGGGAGAGAAAAAGACAGTCGAATTCACGCTCACCCCTGACCACCTCTCCCTTCTCGACCGGCACCTGGAACGCCTGGTCGAGC
Organism: archaeon; assembly: GCA_035528795.1. Classification (GTDB taxonomy): domain Bacteria; phylum Gemmatimonadota; class Glassbacteria; order GWA2-58-10; family GWA2-58-10; genus DATKXY01. Next base: position 16,320 of record DATKXY010000175.1, read on the forward strand.
CCGGGACTTTCGAGGTCATGATCGGCAGTTCATCTAAAGATATCCGGCTGAGGGGGAGCTTTGAAATAAGGGACTGATCTCTCTGGCAAGGATTGAAAAAGCGAGTTTGAAGCGGTAATCCGCTCTGAAGCCCGGAATAAAGCCATGCAGGGGCTGACAGCGAGCTAGATCCCTGTTAAGACTGAAAAATTTTACAACCCAAAACCAACCTGCTTGATGGTGAAAAATGGAAAAAAATCATACGATCTCACGATGGTGGCACATTTTCGTCGCGCTGCTGCTGGCTGCATTTTACACAATTCCAGGCAGTGGTCCTGTTTATGCGCAGATAAAAAGCCTTGACCTGTCGGGTGTATGGTATGTGACCTGGACCGATGGGAGCCACAGCGCCCAGGGAATCGACGTGTTCTCGAGAATGGAGCCCGCGGCTGACCCCGACCGGTATATCAAGCTTCCCGTGCCAATGGAATTGCACCTCGCCCTCCAGGAGAAGGGACTGGTGGAAGACCCGAATATCGGCATTAATTCCTTAAAAGCCCGCTGGGTCTGCAAACAGTACTGGCAGTATTTCACCACGTTTACTCCTCCCACTGAAGCCCTCTCGAAAAAAGCCTGGCTTGTCTTTGATCAGTTGGATATCAACGCAACGATCCTGCTCAACGGTGAAGGGATCGGCTCCCATGTGAACGCCCACCTGCCCTGCCGGCTGGAGGTCACAGGAAAGCTAAAACCGGGAGATAACAAGCTGGCGGTGGCTATCGAGAGCGGACTGTATTATGTGGCGGATCTCCCGGGGCGGGAATATACGGACGGCCTCGGAACCATTCTCAATAAAAGGCATTGGCTCAGAAAACCACAGTACCAGTTCAGCTGGGACTGGAACCCCAGGCTGATCAATGTTGGCATTACCGGGCCGGTGCGCCTGGAGTGGGGGGATAAAGTGCGCCCGGACCAGGTGGCGGTGCTGACCGCTCCGGCGAAGGATTTCTCAAGGGCCAGGGTGACAGTGCGCGCCTTTCTCGAGGGTCTGGGAGCGGAGAAGGAAGCGGTTTTGCATGCCAGGGTTCGGGAAACCGGCGAGGAGGTTTCCAGACCGGTCAAGCTCGCTCCGGGACTTGCTCTTTATGAAGCGGAATTGACCATGAACCGGCCGAAGCTCTGGTGGCCGGCCGGTCATGGGGAACAAGCGCTTTATAATCTGGATCTCGAAGTAATCATCGCTGGCCAGGTCGTCGAATCCACGAGCCGCAGGTTCGGGGTCCGCGAGGTTAAAATCAACCGCTCCCCCCATCCTGTGGAAGGAGAGTATTTCATTATCGAAGTCAACGGGCAGCCGGTTTTTTGCAAAGGGGGCAACTGGGTGCCGCCGGATATGATCTACAGCAGTGTTGACAGGGAGCGTCTTCAAAAACTGGTGCAACTGGCGCTCAAGGCTAACTTCAATTTCCTGCGTATCTGGGGTGGGGGGACCTGGGCCGGGCATGACCTGCTCGAGCTTTGCGATGAGGCCGGAATCCTGGTCTGGCACGATTTCCTTTTCTGCGTAGCCAGGTTTCCCGGTGATGACCCGGAGTTCCTCGCTGAGGCGAAACGGGAAATCACCTGGGGCGTAAGGGAGTTCGCCTGCCACCCGTCACTGGCAGTCTGGTGCGGGAACAATGAGCTTGAATGGGGCGCCTGGGACTGGGGCTACGCCGAGCGCGGCAAAAGCCTGCCGGATTATGCCATCTATCACCATGTGATGCCGGTAATTATGCGCGAGGAAGACCCGCTGCGCCCATTCTGGCCTAGCTCCCCTTACTCCCCGAACCATATCCATCCCAACAGCCCGGTTATCGGCGATCAGCATCCCTGGACTGTCACTCTCGGTGAGCATGGTCCGGATTTCTGGGCCTACCGCGCCTTCGTGGACCGCTTCCCCAATGAGGGTGGGGTCCTGGGGGCGAGCAGCCCCGAAACCCTGCGCCAGTTCCTTCCCGAAGGGCAAAGATACGTCCGCTCCTTTGCCTGGGAACACCATGATAACGGGGCGAACTTCTGGCGCGCTGATACTCCGATTACTTACAGGCTGGTCGATTACTGGCTGGGGAAAAATTACAAGGAGATGGAATTCGATGACTACGTGTTCGCCTCTGCGCTTCTCCAGGCCGAGGGCCTGACCGAATATATCACCAATTACCGCCGCCGGATGTTCTCCAGTTCATCAGCAATTTTCTGGATGTACAACGATTCCTGGCCGGTGACCCACGGCTGGACGATTGTGGACTATTACCTGCGCAAGAAGCTCTCCTACCACCCGGTGCGCCGCGCCTTCAGTCCGGTCACCGTGGTGGTGGCCGACGAGGGAGAGAAAATAACGGTGTTCGGCGTGAACGACAGTCACAGGGATTGGAAAGGAACCCTGCGCTACGGGATTTTCGGCTTTTCCGGCGGACTGCCTGTAGACCAGACAAAACAGGTCAGGCTGCCGGCAAACAAATCCACCGCCCTTGCCGTTTTGAGCCGCGCCCAGTGGGAGAAGCTCGGTTTTGCCTCCAACGGCGCTTTTGCCGTGCTCATGGAAAAGAGGACAGCTATCGCCCAGCACAAGCTGCTGCTCGAACCCTTTAAAAACCTCACTTTTGCGAAACCGGAAATAAAAATCAACCGGGGCGGGGATAAAATCACCCTGACCTCCCCGGTTTTTGTCTGGGGCGCCTGTCTCGATCTGGACGGAGAGGAGAATGTGGCCGATAACTGTTTCGACCTCATACCCGGAATCCCTTACCCGGTAAAATGGCATGAAGGTAAAGAGCTGCCGGTAATTAAAATGACCGGCAATGATTTAATGCTGAAAAGAAAATGATTTCTCACGAGACACGGTTACCGCTGGACCGTTGACTGGTCTCTCCACTAATGGATCTTATCTGGAAAAGGGAGCTTGATATGTTTTCAGGAAAGCGTTTATGGATCACGGCCTGGTCTATGATAATGTTGGTTCTGCATTTCGGGCTGGCCCGGAGTTCGCCCGCCGGCCAATTGCTTGCCGGTGCGGCGCGGGTCAATATCACGCCTGCCAAATCGATCAAGATGGCTGGCTACGGCTCCCGCAAAGAGGGCTTCAAAGGCGTTCACGATTCCCTTTTCGCCCGGGCGATCGTTGTCGATGACGGCCAGACCCGGGGGGCCATAGTTGCTGTGGACGTAGTTATGATTCCGCCCAAAATGTTGCAGAATGTTGCGCCGCGACTGGAGAGAGAAGCCGGGATCAAGCCAGACCTTCTGCTTCTGATGGCCATCCATACCCACGGAGGTCCCGCGCTCCCCTATCCCGATGACCATCCCAGACAGTCTCGCCCGGATACCGAATATAAGGCTCCGGAGCCTGCGCAACTGGCCTATGTGAGTACTCTGGAAGACAAGATTGTGGCAATGACCAAGCAGGCTGCCGCTGCGCTCCAGCCGGCGCAAGTCGGTTACGGCGAGGGCCGCGCCAATGTCAACATGAACCGCCGGGCCGAAAGGGCTGAGGGCGGCTACTGGCTCGGGTTAAATCCTGACGGTCCCTCCGATAAAACCGTGGCGGTCGTCAAGTTCACTACTCTCCAGGGGGAGCCGATCGCCATTCTGTTTAATTACGGGGTCCATGGCACGGTGTTGGGAAGCAAGAACTATCTGATTACCGGAGACCTGCCCGGGGTTGCCTCGCAGTTTGTAGAGAAGAAATACGGCGACAGATTCCCGGTGCTCTTTACCAGCGGGGCCGCCGGGGATCAGTCCCCGCTCTATGATGTGGAAGTGTTCGATAACTTCATAGGCTCTCTCGGGTCTCTGGCACATATCCTGGGCCGGGAGGTGTACCGGGTGGCTGAGAATGAAATCATACCGGATCACGGCGCCCGGGTCTATGGGGCCCAGAAAACAGTCTCCTGTCCGGGTAAAAAACTCGTCGGCGGGTTTTCACATGCCCCTGAAGGGCCCCGTTACGAGGACACCGACCCTGTCGAGATCCGTCTTTCGGTACTGGCTGTCAACCATATCATTTTTGCCGGCGTTTCCGGGGAGGTTTTCTGCCGTATCGCTTTACGCCTAAAGGAAGAATCGCCGTATAGATATACCATGATGCTGACCCATTGCAACGGTCGGTGCGGCTATATCCCCGATGATGACGCTTATGACAAGCCGAGCTATGAAATACAGGCGAGCCGCTTTAAAAAAGGGTGTGCGGAAAATGCGATAGTTAATGGTATACTAGAGTTGATAACCTGGTAATCGGAATGGAAAAGGCGGCTCGCCTGTCTCGTTACTCCCGTTCTCAGAATTTCGATCAATCTGAAATGCAGGCCTGGTGGGCCTGTGGCTGCCCTGAAAGCGCCCGGCAGGGTGGACAGATCAGTCCACCCTGCCGGGTAAAGTGTTCCGAATAATTTTTTCTCGATTGGAAGAAGGCATTCTTTCCAGCCCCGGTGGTTGTTATTCCGGCAGGGGCGGAAAGAGAAGTTCCTGCGCTCAGCCATACGGACCTCA
>DATKXY010000176.1:0-8302 GCA_035528795.1 archaeon
CTCCTTTGGGCCTTTTTCCCCCTTTGCCTGGCCTTATTTCTGCTCGACCCGCAGGGCTTGTCTGCTGATCAGCTCCGCCGGACCTCCTTACGGGAGCAGGTGCAGTCTGCAGACTGCATAATGCACGCCAAGGTGATTTCAGGCAGCTCCAGGTTCGAATTCGGCCGTATATACACCTATTACAGTCTCAGCGCTTTAGAGACCCTGAAGGGCGCTCACATTTCTTATACCCAGGTGCGCGTCCCCGGTGGGATTGTCGGGGTGGTGGCCTATGTAGTGCCCGGCAGTCCTGATTTTTCCAGAAACGAGGAAGTGGTTCTTTTTCTGAAAGGCTCAGGGGGCGCGCTTTTTGAAATGGACGGAATAACCTCCGGGCTTTACCGCGTGACTCAAGACCAGGGAGGCCAGTCATATATCGTGCCGAGCCCCGGTACCGATGAACCTCTTTTGAGCGCTGATGGCCACCTGCTGGCGCCCGGACGGCCCATGGCCCTCTCTGACTTCAAGGCCGCAATATACCACTATCTGGGCCAAAGCGTGAAGAGCGACCGGTACGCTTTTCCAATCGGGCTTTCGACAGAGAGCTCCAAGCGGAAAGCGCCCGCTGCTGAAAAGGAACCCAAGCTCGCAGCAGGCAATGTCCAGGCAGGATACTCGAAAATCCTTGGCAGGCCGGTGGACATTTTCTGGGACCTCTCCCGCGATTACGGTCCGGTAAAAGAGAGCCGCGTGCTTTGGTATTTCAACCCGGATTCGATAGCCGGGAAAAGCCCTTACGGGGTGACTCCGGAACAGGCCCTGGAGGCTGTCAAATGGTCGTTCGAGCAGTGGAACAACATATCTACAGCGAGCATTGTCTACCAGTATGAAGGAAGCCGGCGGGATATCCCGAACCATAAATTGGACCTAGTCAATATCATTACATTTGCGGACAGTGAATACATATACGGGATCCAGAAAGACGCCATTGCCAGCGCCAGGCCGTTTGCCTTCTCCCGGAGGACTTATGTCGGTCCTGAAGGGCTCGATTTCGACCAGGACGGGCGCATCGATTTCCCTGACTTCCCGGAGGGCATCTGGGAGGCTGGCACCATAATCGATTGCGACGTGCGCTGGGATGTCGGCGGTCCCTATGCAGACACGGATTTCGCAGTGGACAACACCCCCGGCGCCCTGAACATGCAGGGAGTTTTCAACCACGAGCTGGGCCATTTCGCGGGCCTTGTGCACACTCCGATCCGTGATCTGGGAAACATGCTGGTCAGCGGCAACCACACCCCGACAATGTTTTCTATCGCTGTGCCCAATCCTCCGGACGGTTCGGATAACCCGATGAGTACACTCGAGCTCGATGATATGATCTCCCTGAGCATGCTTTATCCCACGCCCGGGTTCAAATCACAGTTCGGCTCAATCGAGGGTAAAGTTGTAAGCGGCATCGACGGCAAACCGGTGCGCGGCAATTTCGTGGCCGCTTTATCGCTGCCTGAAGGGGAGCCCTATCGCAATTTCAATGACGCCTATCACAGGGCGGAGATTGCGGTGGGCGTTTTCACGGACCAGGAGGGGAATTTCCGCATCCAGGGTCTGCCGCCCGGCGAATACGTGCTCGGTGTTCAGCCCATGGACGATGTCCCTGCTGGAACCAACCGCAACGCTTTCAATACTTTGGTCAGCCTTTTCGGGGACACGGACTTTATCTGGGATGAGTTTTACAATGGCTCGCGGGAGAGCGCCGAGGAGAAAGACCCGTTCGATTACGAGCCGGTCGGAGTGACTCCGGGCGATGTAACGGCCGGGATCCGTTTCGTGACCAATGTTTATCCCAAGGGGCGAAAAGATTTGCGGCGGCTTTTCGGGGAAAGGGATTACTTTGTGGCCGCGAATCAGTTGCGCATGCCTTTCAGCCCCTTTTCCTCGACCCAGGACCTGGTCTCAAGAAAGTTCCCCCAGATTTTCGCTGCACCTTACAAGGTGGTTTCGGCGACCTGTGATTTCGCCTCGAACACGGCCCCGCCCGAGGGGGCCCAGATTATCTGGCCTCAGATCATGCTGGCATTGAGCGATCCTCAGGACCCCTCCCGCCCTGAGATCGAAAACCCGCTGGCGGTGATCAAGAATTTCAAGGGAGACGGGACGCTTCTCTCCACGGATCCCCTGCCTTTCGATTACCCGGTGCTGGTGGACAGGCCCGGCAACCTTTGGCTGGTTGTCCGCTCCCCTGAAAGGCGCTTAAACGCTTTCCACAATATCGATATTCTCGGCGCCGGCCAGGATGAGCTGCAGGTGGATGAATCTTTTGTCTCTTTTGACGGAGGAGCGAGTTTCCAGAGCGTGATGCACTTCACTGTGAGCTGGCGCATGGGAGTGACGCTCGAAGGAACCGATGAAAGAGAGCCTCTGGCCGAGCCCAGGCTCGTGCAGAGCGAAAAAACGGGCGGCGCTCAGGCCATCAGGCTCCATTTCGCCACTGTAAAAAGTCTGAGCGGCGCTGCTCCTCCAGCCCCCCCTAGTATCAGGCTCAGGTATACCTACCGCGCCGAGCCTTATCCGCAAGGCTCCAGGCTGAAAGAGGTTCAAGCAGACCCGCGGACAGGAGCGCTTTCTTTCAAGCTGGTCCGTTATCTGGGCCGGCTCGACAGTACGGTATACAATGCGCGGAACGTGAAGGTTGATCAGAGCGGACGAAAGATCACCGGCGAAATCCAGGTCTTAACCGGCGGCGCTCCGGATGCAGCGGGCAGCCTCGATCTTGTCCGCAGCTCGGGCTTTGGAACGGGCGTGTTTGACGGGATCTGGGAGGGCACTCTGGGCGCTGCGGCCCTTCCGGTTAAAATGGACCTGGTAATCAGGGGCTCAGGGGCTCAGGGGGTTTTGATCTGGCCTGCGGAGGCGCCGCGGGCGCCGGACACCGCTCTGGTTTATCTCAGCGCGCCTGGAGATACTGTAGTCTTGATAGACAGCCTGCCTTCCAACCCTGCGGGATTCGAGCTGGCCGCTCTGGATGAAACCGGCCGTCAGAGCCCGCCGGTGGTCCTGGGACTGGGTGATGATTTCTACGAGCCGAACGAAAGGCTGAAGGACGCTGTTCCTGTTTTCCCGGCTTACGGTTTTCCCGCCACTCGTCACACCCTCAACTCGATCCGCGGCACAATCACCGCGGCCAAGAACCAGGAGGATCACGATTATTTCCGCTTCCCTTTGCGACAGGGTGACAGCGTTGTGGTCGATATTGACGCCGTTTCGCAAAGGCCTTTCGACCCGGCCTCGAGCCTGGATGCGTTTATCGAGGCTTTCGATTCCACAGGGGCCCGCTTCAAGGGGGTTGACGGCAGGGAGGTGCTTAACGATGATGAAAACGGCCTGGACCCATTTGCCACTTTTGTGAGTCCCAGGGACGCCACCTGCTACCTGCACGTTCTCGATGCCGCGGTAGCCTATGGAGATAGGGGGGATTTGAGAGGGGCCAACGCATTTTACGAGCTGCGCCTGACTGTCCTGCCGCGCAAAGGGGATGTGATCCGCGACGGAGTTATCAGAGTGGATGATGCTTTGCTTGCGCTCGATCTGGCAGGCGGCGCACAGCAGCCCGACCCCCAGGCGGTTTTTGCCGCGGATATGGACGGTGACGGAAGAGTGGAAATCGATGATGTGTGCGCTGTGTTCAGGCGTGCGCTGGAAGAACCTTTTGCCCGCTCGACGGAACTTGCCTCTGCCGAAAGAGAGCGTAAAGGCGGGAATATCAGCCTGAGCTGTACGGAAAAAGCTCCCGGTAGCTGGGTTGTGGCTTTGAGAGGGGATGGAGGGGGACCCCGGAGTCTGATGCTCCGGTTTCTTGTCTCCGAACCCGTGGATCTGGCGGTCTTAGAGCCTTTTGCTTCATGTATGCAATTTGCTGCGACAAAGTCGGGCGGGCAGCTCTGCGTGATAGTTGATTTTGGTCCTGCTTCGACTGAGGCTTTTTCGGGCCTGACCGGTTTTATCGAACTCAGGGCCGGTCCGCAGGCTCAAATCTCTTTAATCGATGCAGTCGCAGGATTTCCCGGCCAGGGCGAGCAGGCGACAATCATCGAGTCGGGTTCTCCGGACAAAATGAAACTCCCGACCGGCTTTTCTCTTTCCAGAAACTACCCCAACCCGTTCAATCCCTCCACGGCGATCACTTACTCCGTGCCTCCCTCGAATGCCGGCGGTTTGCAGTCCGTGACCCTCGAGGTTTTCGACCTGCGCGGACGGCGTGTGCGCATTCTCGCTTCCGGGCCTCACGAACCCGGAGAATACACTGTTATCTGGGACGGCACGGATGAAAGCTCCAATCCGCTCTCCAGCGGGATATATTTCTACCGTCTGAGGGCCGAAAGCTTCTCCGGGTTGCGCAAAATGGTGATGATCAGGTAATGTGAAGGTGGTATTGTTGCGCAGCCGATTGTAGCGGGCCGGCATCCTTTTTTCAAAAACTGCCGGAGCGGTCATTATTAAAGCGCTGGTATAAAGCAAAAAGGATGCCGGCCCGCCCCCTCGATCTCCACCTCCAGATTCAGCCAGGCCCAGGCGGCACACAATCACTGATCTTATGAATAATCAAGGCAGGATGAATTTAAAATGAACCGGTCACCTGGGCCGGGTTATAAAAGCTAGACCCGGATTATTCGTAAAAATGTCATCCCAGGGTTTGGGTATAATCGCACCTGTGCGCGTGCCCTGGCCTGATCTTTAGTTTGCCTGGAGAGCGCTGGGATGGAGTTTTTTCCCGGCAAGCTTGTGGGCCTGGTAAGAGCTGCGCACCAGAGGTCCGGCCGAGACCCGCGCGAAGCCCTCCTTTTTAGCGAGCTTAGCGAATCCGGCGAACTCTTCCGGTGTGTAGAACCGGCGCACGGGTAGATGCTTTTTAGAGGGAGGAAGATACTGGCCGAAAGTCATCGCCTGGCAGCCCGCTGAGGCGAGATCGCGGATTACCGAGCGGATCTCGTCACAGGTTTCTCCCAGGCCGAGCATCAGAGAGCTTTTCACTGTGTAGGAGCTGTTTGCGTTTTTCGCCAGGTAGGAGAGCACCTCGAGGGAACGTCGGTAGTCCGCTTCCGGGCGTATCTCCGGGTAAAGCCTGGGCACTGTTTCCACATTGTGGGCGATAACCTGCGGGCCGCTCTCGATTACAGAGTCCAGAGCCTGGTGGGCTCCTTTGAAATCAGGGATAAGCAGCTCTACCCCGCACTGGGGCATGCGGCTGTGGATCATGCGCACACACCTGGCGAAATGCCCGGCCCCGTAATCCGGCAGGTCATCACGGGTGACGCTGGTTACGACCGCCCAGGACAATTCGAGCCGGCATACCGCTTCGGCTACTTTCTCCGGCTCTTTCATATCAGGAGGCTGAAGGGTTTTTGAGCCTGGAACGCCGCAAAAACGGCAATTTCGGGAGCACACTTCTCCGAGGATCATGAAAGTGGCGGTTCCAGAGTTCCAGCACTCCCAGATATTCGGACAGCGGGCTCCCTGGCATACAGTATGCAAACCCTGATGCCTGAGCAAGTCCCGGATCAGGATGTAATTTTTATCTGTCCGGAGGTGAACTTTAAACCATGAGGGAAGACTATTTTTTGAGTCGGTCATAGTTGTTATTTTTGTTGGCAAACGGCTTGCTTTTTCCAGCCGGACTGTTAATTTTTAAATCGGTAAATCAAGTTGATTTCAGGTTTGCTCAGGCTGGACTGTCGAGCTTGGCAGAAAGGCCAGTCAACTTTTTTTCTGTCTTTAAACGGATGGATAAAAAAATAATATGTCTGGTTTAAATTTAAGCTGCTCTTCCCACACCGGCAAGACTATGGAATACGTGTTCCATGCCTGGGCTTGTTTTTTAGCGGGTCTGGTTATTATCCTCCTCGGCTGTAAGGATGACTCATCAGCCAACCTGCCTGCGGATTTTACATTCGACGGCTCCTATTATGTAGTAGAAATAACCATAACCGCTGACAATAAGAATTTTACAACTTACCGTCATCCTGATGTCTATGGCGTTCTGAATGTTAGCGGAGGAACTTTCAACCGCGATGTAGTGATCACGGAAAAAGACAGGTGGCAGGATTCAGGCACTGTATCTGTGAGTGAGAATGTAATCATTCTATATCCTGATGATTTAATGGGCTCAGAACAGGTCGGCGTTTACGACCTGGAAAACGAGTGGATAAGGTTGAACTATGCCCTGGATAACTATCTTTATACAGAGATATGGAGACGGGTAAGACCGCTGGATGTGGAGGGTCTGGAGCTCTGACAGCTTTGTGCCTTTATTAGAACCGGTCCATATCACTTTTAATTCCCAAGCTGGGTCCAAATCAAAAAAGCAGGCATTTCCCGCATTTTCCACAAACAACTTTTATGGCCCAATTTTTCTTTCCACAGCGTGGAATCCGAGCAGCCGCCCTTTTTTGCCTTTTTTTATACCCGAGCCTTCTGCCGGCCGCACTAACCCCCGAGGAACAAGGCGAGGATTCCACTGGGTCGCAAAAAATCCCGGAAAGCCTGGGCGCCGCTCCATATTTGCCCGCTGAAATCCTTGAGCGCAGCAAACTCGGCCTTTCCCTGCCAGACCTTGACAGCCTCTCCAGATTTGAAATCTCATCCCTGGAATTTAAGAAATCCTTTCCCCTTTACCTGGATGATATGTTCAGGCTGCGGTCTTTTTTTATGAGCGGGGACAGCCTGGGCAATGGCTATTCCAGAAAATTCAATCCGCTCGGCGCCGGGTTCGATGCAGTGCGCGTAAACCTCAATGGAATGCCGCTCAATGATCCGCTCACAGGGATGGTGGATTGGCGAATGCTGGCTCCGGAGATCGCCGATAGAGCAATAGTGATCTCCGGCGGAGCGCTCAACTCTATGTCCGGAGGTGCGGAGGAGATCTGTCTATTGAGCGCAAGGACAGATCTTCCGGTCTCCAGTTCACAAATGAGGATCGCCGGCGGCTCGTACGATATCAATAAATTGGGCGGAGGCCTCAGGAGAAGCCTTTTCCGTTCCGGCGGGATCCAGGTCCAGATCAACAAAATCCAGCAAAGTACAGAGGATTTCACGCAAAAGATAGAGGAAATCCAATATTTCACCCATCTCGAAAAGTCTCTCGCAAGCTCGGCGCTTTTGAGCCTGGACGGGCTTTTTTTCTCGAACGACCAGCGCTCGAGAACCGGGTTTTCAGGCAAGCTCCAGCAGAAAAACACCCACATTCAGCTTGCTCTCACCGGGAATCTGAAAAAGAAAACAGGCTACCGCCTGGCTTACTGGTACGCCTCCAGCCGCCATCCTTACGAGAGCGAGGCCGGCGTGACGCATCTTGGGGCGCGAAGCCATGCAGTGGCTGGAAATATCGTTTTCCGGCCCGGCAGTAAATTCTCTCTCGGTCTGGATCTACAGGCGGTCAGGATAAAATTGAAAGATTTTCCGCAGGATACGCCTTCTTTGGCTCCCTCCACTAATTACAAGCTTCTGGGTCTGGCGCATCTGGCTGCACCCGGAGGCTTTCTTTTTAGCACTGCCGCCGGGCTCCGTCAGATGGAAAAAAGTAACGGAATTCCGGTTGCCAAGGTCGGCATTTCAAAAAACCTCACTCGAATGGTTAAGGTATCCCTGGGCTGGGAAAGGGAAGCCCTCGAGCCCGGACTCGCTACCCGGATGAGCCGCTATGACCCTGCCTTGGGGCGCGAAAAGTATCCGCCGGGAAAGCTGAGTTCTTTTGAGGCTGTTCTAGGAACCGGGCCGATCCGGGGGCGCGAGTTTCGGGTGGGCATTTTCAACCGCCAGGCAAACAGTCTCACTCTATCGTCCTATGAGCCGAATCCGCTTATAACAAAAAAATTTGGAACCCTGGACTACAGGATCAACGGTTTATTTTACCGCTTCGCAGGAGCTCTTTTCTGGGGACTTGCTTTCCGCGCCGAGGGAGTAGAGCTGTTCAATCCGCCGCAGGATGTCCCATACCTGACCAACCGACGCCACACCGCAGTCCTGGGTCTCGAAGGAACCTTTTTTAGAGCTGATCTGGGATATTCACTCCAGGCGGAAATGATCTACGAGGGCGAATTTCGCTTTCCGTACACAGAAACCCCGGACCGTACTCTCCGGACCCAGCCGGGCCGGCTGAATTTCGGCGGGGCCGGCTCGCTGCGGATAATCGATTTTACCATTTTCTGCCGGCTCGATTTTTTGATAAGCGATTACTATAACAGTCTCGATCCGCTGCGGCTGCCGGGTCCGCGAAGCTTTTTCGGCGTGGACTGGGAGTTCCGGAATTGAGAGTCTGATCGGATCA
>DATKXY010000177.1:0-67815 GCA_035528795.1 archaeon
AACTTTATTTCAGGCGACCCCGGCAAGTAGCCGGATTCGTGGGCCAGCCTGTAAAATAGTTCCAATCCCCTGAGATGACTTTCACTAAGTTCCCAACAGATATAGCTCCAGTATTCGAGCAGCCGCTGCCGGGTGAAAAAAGGTTTTTCCGCGAGAACCGTTCGAATAAGCTCCTCATCCGGCTTTTCGATTTCCCGGTGGACCTTTTTTAAAGAGCGCCAGAAAGCCTTCAGTATTTCACCCGTCTCCTTTACGGCTTCAGCTCTCAAAGTCCAGAGCGCAAAGACAAAAGGAAACCCTGTATGCTCCTGCCAGATAGTGTTTAGCTCATAGATATAAAGGTTTTTTGCGCGAGTTCCGGCAGCCAGCGCACGGTCCCCGATCAGCAAAACGGCATCGGAAATCCGGAGAGCCTCTTCAAGGTCCGCTTTCCGGGTGGTGAACTGATTGCTGCAACCCAGGAACCGGCTGAGGATAATCCGGCAGAGAATCACGCTGGTAGCGCTTTCATCCGTAAGGACAATCCTGGAACCGTTCAGTTTTTCGATTGGAAGCGAGCTGAAAAGACGGATGCTCTGGACAGGGCCCCTGGATCCAATGCAGAAACCGGGTAAAAGCAGGTATTTCCCTGCCCCGCGGGCGTACTCGATAGAAGAGCTTAAACATAAATCGATTGCTGAGCTCCGCAGAAGGGCGTTCAGCCGGGCAGGCGTTCCGCTTAAATATTCAACGCCCGGGACAGGGTATTTTCGCTTGAGGTAATAATAGATGTTATAACAATTGGTATAGGGGATTTCCCCGATGCGTAAGACTTTTTCCTTCACCTTTTCGCTCATTCCAGAGAATAATTCGGCGCTTCCCTGGTGATAGTAATATCGTGCGGATGACTTTCCCTGGTTCCCTGAATAGTGGCCTGGATGAATCTGGTATTCCGGACCAGCTGCTCTATGTTACTGGACCCGCAATAGCCCATTCCGGCGCGCAGACCGCCTGTCAACTGGTAAAGGGTATCGGCGACCTTGCCCTTGAACGGCACTCTTCCCTCGATCCCCTCAGGAACCATTTTGGAAGATTCCATGTCTTCCTGAAGGTAGCGGTCACTCGACCCTTCTTTCATGGCCCCGAGAGAACCCATACCGCGGTAAATTTTAAAGGTTCTCCCCTGGTAAAGCACTGTTTCGCCGGGGCTTTCCTCAGTACCGGCCAGCAGGCTTCCCAACATCACTGTCTGGGCACCGGCGGCAAGCGCTTTCACGATGTCGCCCGAATAGCGTATGCCGCCATCGGCGATAATCGGCACCCCGTATTTCGCCGCCTCCTCGGCGCAGTCGAATACCGCGGTAAGCTGGGGCACGCCTACCCCGGCTATCACTCGCGTGGTGCAAATGGAACCAGGGCCGATACCCACTTTGACCGCATCGACTCCCAGGCGGGCCAGATCCCGGACACCCTCGGCAGTAGCTACGTTCCCGGCTATCAACTGAACATCACTGAGTATCTTCCGCAGAGTCTCGACCATCTCCATTACTTTCTTGCTGTGGCCGTGAGCAGTATCGATAACCAGCACATCCACCTCTTCCTGCCGCAAAGCGAGGGCCCGGTCCACAGTTTCCTGGCTCGTGCCCACAGCAGCGGCTACCAGCAGACGGCCTTTGGAGTCTTTGCTGGCATTAGGGAACAGGGTGCGCTTTACCAGATCTTTCACCGTGACCAGCGCCTTGAGCCTGCCCTCTTGATCGACAAGCGGCAGCTTTTCGATCCGGTTTTTGTGCAATATTTCCTGGGCCTCCGAAAGGCTGATCCCGATCCTGGCGCTGATCAGCTTTTTCCCTGTGGTCATCAACTCCCGCAAGGGGCGCTCCATGTCGGTCTCAAAAAGCATGTCCCGGTGGGTGACAATCCCCACCAGCTTCCCGTCTTTCTCGGTGATCGGGATACCGGAGACATGGGAACGCTTCATCAGCTCGACAGCGTCCTTGAGCCGAGCATCCGGAGTCAAGGTGAGCGGCTCATCGATTATGGCGCTTTCCGAGCGCTTGACACAGCGGACCTCCTCCATCTGTCTCTGGATAGACATGTTTTTGTGAATGACGCCCAGGCCTCCCTCGCGGGCCATGGCAATCGCCATTTCCGATTCGGTAACCGTGTCCATGGCAGCCGAGACCATCGGAATATTAAGCTCGATCCCTTTGGCAAACCTGGTCGACAAGTCCACCTCGACAGGAAGCACGTCGCTCTTTCGGGGCACGATCATTACATCATCAAAAGTAAACCCGAGCCTGTCTATAATTCTACTCATCGCGAGTCCGTTTTTAAAAGTTAAAGCGCATGAAAAAGACAATTCACTTTAAAGAAAAAATGATTCTATAAGTTTAATAAAACAGATTCTATTTGTCAAAGGAGATCGAAAAAGATATCCAGGCAGCAGGAGTTATCCATCGCCCCGGCTGCAGTGTAATTTAACGGCGATATTTCAAGCCGCAACCGGAGGGTTTGAAAAGGAAGAATGCATTGAGGATTTATCCTGTTTTTTTGCTGTCATGCATTATTTTTAAAAATTTTTCCCATCGTTTTTCGACTATGTCCTTTTTGGACATCTCGACCAGCTCTTTGTCAGCGCCTCTTTCCAGTATTGCTTTAATATCGAACGCTTTCGGAATCATAGCTTGATGTCTTAAACCGCTCACAGGGTGGTTGTTAAGAAAAGCTGCCACGTTAATAAGAGTGTCCTGATAAAGCACTCTTATTTCGTAGTCTTTTTCTTCAAATCTCAGCGGATATTTTTTGTACAATATCATAGGATTCTCCCTCCAGTTCATCCCGGGAAGCCTGAATCAGTAATGAAATTAAACTTTGTCCTTACCCGGAATAAATCTTACTTTAAAACCATTTTTTAAATTATCTCTTTAATCAGAATCTGAATTCTTCTGGTTCTGAATTCTCAAAACCCGCTTTGCAAGCTTTCAATTCTCTGTCTATTGCATTCCAAATTTTATTCAATTGTTCATTGTTCCATCTGTACATTCTTTTATTAGAACAGTGTGCCAGACTTCTTATGCTATCGAGAACGCGCTGGATACGCTTTTCAGCTATCCGCTTGAAGCGTTCTTCTTTGGTTTCTCCTTTCATATTGTCCTCCCATAATTTTGAGATTATTTCTTCTACTGCATATTACGCCCCCAAACTCATTTATTTTTTCTTCCAGCAGACAGCTATCAAGTTGTCGCTATTTATTGGCTCATTATTTTATAAATAATAACAACATTTTATTCTACATTATATTTAATTTATTGTATGCTTATCTTTTGATAATGTCAAGCTTTTTTACATATTTATGAGCAATTTTTTTTCATTTTTATTACTTTTTTAGAGCATATTTTAATTCGTTTCCAAATACATATTCCTGCATTTTTTGTTTATTATTTTCTTGAATCGTGCTTTTGTCATGCGTGCGCTCAAGCCGTCTTTCTACGGCCAAACCCATGACATCCTTTTGTCTGAAAAGACAAGGCCTGTCATATTCAGAATTTATAACCATACTATTCTGGTTGATCACCGCGGCTTGCGGTCATGGAAGTTTTTCTGAATAACCCGGTTGCTAGTGCCAGTTTCAGGGAGGTCAGTTCTTCTTTTGTTGGCATGGCAGGTGAGCGGGGAGCGGCTATCTGTGGGTTTTTGAGCGCCTATCGGCGTCCGGGTCCCAGGCCTGGCGGTCCGGCGAGCGCGGGAGGCGGGCTGTGTCTACCCGATTGACATAAACAGCCAAAGCCCCTTCAGTGCCCCCCAGCAGAAAGAGGCGCTCGCTGTCCGAGGCGGCGTCAGTGGGTATCACGGGCAGGGTGAGTTCCTGGAATATCATCCCCCGGTAACCATCCGCCACTATGAGCTTGCGCGGATCAGAGCGGTCCCGCAAAAAAAGCTCGTTGCCGGACACATAGACAAATGAGCCGCCCACCTCGATTTCATCCCGCCTGAAAAGCGTTTCGCGGTCGAAGATAGTGATTTTTTCCGGGCTGGCGAGGTAACCGTGAATCGAGCCTGCAGGCAGGTAAATATCATCCACACCTTCTTCGACCGGGATGATATATTTCTGCCGGGAGCTTGCCAGCGCGAAAACATAAACATTCCTGGAAGTACCGATAAAGATATTTGCGGTGTCCGGGTCCTGCCGCATTACTCGAATCTCTCCCTGGGTGGAGAGGATATCCAGGAGCCGGTCCTGCGAGAGAAGATTGATAATACTTCCCGTGCGGCGGCTGAAACCATCGGTGGCTACAAACGGCGGGCTGATTTTGAACGGGCGGGCCGAGAAAGTGCGGGAAAGTCCGATGGTTTCACCAATTGAAAGACGGTAGAGCTCAGTGGGCGCAAACACCCAGGCATCCTGATCCAGAGTGAAAAGCCCCTTGCAGTCTGCAGGCAGAGGAATCATCCCCCGGCGGAACCTGCGCTTGAGGTCCACCTGGGTGATATAGCGGTCCTGGTCTACTATCAGAAAAACATCGGAGTTTTTCGTGGATGAAAATAGTTTCACTCCCTGCGGCAGGTCAAGGGAGTTATGTATCGAAACCTTGGAGGGTGGAGACTCCATGGAAACCACCAGGCTGTCGTCGAAAAAAACGAAATCCCTGTTGCCTGGGGAGTATTCCATACTGCCGCCCACCGGCACTATTTCCTCGATAATCAAGTCGTCGGGATTGAGCACCATTACATTGTTGCGGAAACAGTTGTTGACCACAATCCGCTGGTTCTCATAAACCATCCGTCCGATCAATACGCCGACCAGAACGGATATTTCCTCCTCCAGAGTTTTAGCGCTGAGGAAAGTGATAGAATTGGAGAGCCCGTTGGCTACATAAAGCCTCCCGCCGCTGGCCACCATGGGTCCTGGTCCCATCTCAAGTGTCACTCTGCCGGGTTTGGCACTGCTCAGGTCCTCCTTAAAGACAAAAAGGTCTGTCAAGCCGCCGGACACAAAAACTTTCCCCTCGTAAGCTAGAATGTTTCGAATATGGGTCTGAAAACTTACCCGGTTAATATTATCAGGCTGATCCACATCTATTCGATAGAGGTCGCTGCCTGCCAGGGCATAAAGAATTCTGCCCTGGGAGTCTGAAGTCAGGCGGCTGACCGGCCCTCTTAAATTCAGAATACGCTCAAGGCTGATCTCTTTACCCTCTGTGAGACTGAGACAGTAGATATCGGAAAACTCGCAGTCTCCGGAGGCGAGATACAATAGGTTCGCTTGCCGCGGCGCACAAAAAGAGAGCAACCGACCGCTGACAGAGAGCTTCATGGTGCCAGTATCGATGTTCCGAGGGTCAAAAACGCTGATCTCTCCTGAGGAACGGCTGATCAAAATAATTTTACCTGAATCCGTCTCTCCGGCCAACAGGTACGGTGGCTGGAGACCGGTGCGCACTTTTCGGGGTTCTTCGTTCCCAGCCAGGTCATAACGAACCAGAGAGCCGCTCGATTCATCGGTCAAATATAGATAGCGGGTATCCGAAGAGAGGAAAACAGCTTTGGGGTGAAACCCGAGGAAAAGAGTATCGCTGACTGTGTAGTTCTCAAGGCTGTATACCAGCATGCCCAGAGCATTGCGCTCGGCCAGGTAAAGTTCCTGTGCGTGAAGATTAAACTCAAGCGCTTCAAGCCCCTGCAGGCTCGGAATGACTCCCGCGACATCCGGATTTTTGACATTTATCACCGAAAGATTGCTCGATCCCCTGTTTACGGTAACGAGCCTGTTTTCATCCAGCTCCAGCAGCTCAGCGATCAAGGTTCCGTTGCCCCCCAGCGGACCGAAATGAAACAGGGATTCGAGCTCCATGTACCTTCTGACTGTATCGTAACGGAAAGCGTTCTCGACATCCGCTCCGGGAATGGCTTTCGGGGTATAAACACGGCGATCCATCCTTTGCCAGCCCAACACCGGATAGGTGCGCACGAGCCACTCAATAGTCTCGGGATCCAGGCGTTCGACAAGCTCTACATATTCAGGCCGGAAATAACCTCCCTCCCAGTCTTTGACCTCGCAGTCGAGCAAGGGTTCGAAGCTCTGGTAGGGAATCCGGAAAGACCCCTCAAGCCGCTGCTCGACCCAGCAAAGAGAAGCACTGATCAGAAAAAGCGCTACGCAGTGGTGCTTCCCGAATATCCATTTAACTTTCACTGAAACAGGATCTCCAGTTCAGGATAAACCGATTGAGTGTTATGGGTGGGATCATGGGCGGTAAAAAGCTAGACTTTTCTGGAAGAAAAAACCTCTTTTGACGCTAAAAAGCCGCTGGAAGCTTTCGATCTCAGACTTTTCTCTTTCCACAAGCTGATCAAAACTCATCGAGGTATTACATAAGAATCGGGCTTGTTGGACTTTTCATTAAGATCGAGTGTATCCGGCAGGTTTCTCCCAGCTAGTAACATTTCGACAAAGTTGCCTTCATGAGGTGCCTTTTTAATCAGCTCCAGCGCCTTCTGGAGCTGTTTATCGTAGTTGGCCAAAACACGCTGGGCGGTATTGCGATCGTAACAGGCATCCGCAATATAGTAGTAGATCCACTGAGTAATTAAAGGCCGCACCTCATCGAATTCGGCCTTGCTGAGCTCGAACCCGTCTTCCTTAATCATTTCGCACGCTTTATCGATCATTTCCGGAGTAACTTTAAGAATGTGCTCTTTGAAATTCTCCATGTATTGTACAGAATCGATAGAGTCCCTGCCGACTTCCGGGTGCTGGTTTTTGAATTCCACCGCATAGCGGAACATCAAATTGCGGAACTTGCCTAACTGCTTGAAAATCTTTCGCTCGGTCGCTGTAAGAGTGTCGGTCTTTGTAATCAGGTCTGGAGTTATTCCCCCGCCGCCGTGGACAATGCGGCCGGAATCGGTGGTAAAGGATTGCAGGGTATCCTCCGCTGAAAGCAGGGGATGCTGGTCCTCCCCGATTTTGCGGTCGGAGTGGATGCAGCGCCCGCTGGGGGTGTAATATTTTGCTGTGGTGAGTTTGAGGGCGTAACTTTCCTTGAGATCGATCAATGTCTGAACGCTGCCTTTGCCATAGCTCGGAGTGCCTAGAATAACCGCTTTTTCGTGATCCTGAAGGGCGCCGGCGACTATCTCGCTGGCCGAGGCGCTGCCTCCTGAGATCAGGGTAATAATCGGCCCTGTCCCCCAGAAAGCGGGGTTCTGCGCCCGGAACACCTTATTGGCGGTTCTGATCCTGCCTCGCGTGGAGACAATTACCTGGCCCGGGTCCAGAAAAATGTCGGCCACATCCACGGCCCGTGAGAGTAAACCCCCCGGATTATCCCGCAGGTCAAAGACCAGCTTGTTCACCCCAAGTTTTTTCAGCTCCTGGATCGCCTCGTAGAGTTCCTCCCCGCTCCTGTCCGAAAACACTCCCAGGTGTACATACCCGATATCCGGAGCCAGCATGAACTTGGATGTTACGCTCACTATCTTGATTATCGCGCGAACAATCGGAAAATGGATCTCGTCATCCACACCGATCCTGTGCACCCAGATATTGACAAGCGTTCCCGGCTGTCCTTTGAGACGCCTGACCGCCTCCTCCAGCTTCATCCCGTAGGTCGGCTCGTTCTCGATCCGCACAATCCGGTCCCCGGCCTGCAAACCGACCCGGGACGCAGGTGTGCCTGGAATAGGGGAAAGCACTGTCAGAGTGTCATCCCGGATCGAAATCTCGATGCCGATCCCGCCGAACTCCCCTTTTGTCTGCTCCATCAAGCGCTTGTGATGGCTCTGATTCAGAAGCTGGCTGTGGGGATCCAGACTTTCCACCAGGCCCTCGATAGCCTCCATGACCAGATCCTCGGGGGGGATCTCATCCACGTAATATTCTGAGACTATGCCCAGCACATCATTGAGCAGCAAAAGCTCTTTCGTTCCCCAGGACCGCTTCTCGGGATATTGAGAACTGAGTGTTCCCACGCCAGCCAGTAACAATAAAAAAATCAAAACTTTCGTATAACTTCTCATTCGGGGCTCTCTTTCTCAAATTATGCGCTTAAAACCTGTTCGGAATGAACCCGAGCTCAATGATCTCTATAATTTATACTTTAGCTGATCAAAAAGTCAACCAGAATGTAATTATACTTATAACATGGATTATTCATCCCGTATTATTCACAAATTACCACAAAACGCGTAGGGGCGGACCCATGTGTCCGCCCGTCGTTCGGTAATTTTTCGATGGTAATCGGTCGCACACGCGGGTGCGCCCCTACAAAAAACGAGAACGGAAAATTTTTATGAATTTTCCGGATTCATATACAATCATACTCTCGCTTGGGGACAACGAAGAGGGACAAAGACACAAAGGGGCAACCAGGCACAGAAAGACAAAAGAACAAAGTTTATGATATGGCCTATCCTGCAAATGAACCACTCCGCGGCAAGCTTCGAGGTATCACAAGGTTGGTAATGATTATTTTCACCCCCCGCCCCCCGGGCGACCGCCGGTCGCCCCTACGGTTGGCTTAAGGGGCCGTTTACCCTGCAGCAAGCTGCGTGGACTTCTCTTCGATTAAAACCGCAGGACCTCGGAATCCAATCCAGCCAGAAAAATTAGGGATTTTGATGTATCAGGGATTTTGAAGGGTGAAAAGCCCGCCGGCAAAATTTTTATAATGCTGGGGAGTGCCCGGCTTAAATGCAGCGGGAAGGAATAATAAGCGAGTCTCAGCTTCAACTGGCCATCACGGATTTGCCTTGGGGGAGTTTATGCTTGTCCAGGCTGATCATCTTGTGGCCTCCGGGCAGATAATCTTCGGAAACCGGGCTGTTGATCCGGCGCAGCGCCTTTGTTATTTCAGCGATTCGTTTGGATTCAATAATAATATGATTGACTTTCCTCAGGATCTTCTTATCGGTACCCGCCAGGTCCTTGACCAGCAGCTCCGCATTACCGATGATCACAGTGAGCGGATTGTTTATCTCGTGGTTAACAGTGACCGCCACCTCGCCGATAGCGGCCAGGCGTTCCTGTTCGAGGAGCGCTTTCTGGGCGGTTTCGAGCTGACGGTTTTTTTCCTCGAGCTTGCTGTTGGTCTCCTCAAGCTGGTTGAAATAGAGAGTTCGCTCGATTATCACGCTGAGCTGTCCAGCGGCTATAGAGAGAACTTGCAGGTTATGGCGGGTAAAAGTGCCGGCAGTCGTATGTCCGAAATTCAATACTCCGATCAGCCTGTCTGCCAGCAGAAGGGGTATCGAGAGAAACGAACGCACAGGGGCCTTGACCATGCTTTTGCCCCGATGTATCTCGCTCAAAAGAATCGGCCGTTTCTGCTTGGCCACCCAGGCGCTTAATCCGTTGCCCATATCGAAGCTGACCGGCTGGATCAGGTCCACCGCATGGCCCTTGCTCGCCACCAGTTTGAGTTTCATGAGCTGCTCATCATAGATAAACAGGGCGGCAAACTCAAAATCAGCCAGTTGTTCGAGCAATTTCAAAACCGAATTATATGTATCCTCGGGTCTAGTGCAGGATTGGATTACCTGGCCGATTTTGAAAAGAATCTCGAGCTCGTCCTGTTTTTTTCGCTCGACTGAAGATTTTAGTGTTGCATTCATATTTAGAATTATCGGTAATAGATCAGGAAAATTGAATTTTTAGCCTTCTTCCAGCGGGAAGTTCCGACTTTTCAGATTGCTAAAAACAAGAGTTCATCGCATACCTTGGCCAATAGCAGGGGCTTCCCATGCTTATCAGGAGCAGCAGCATTTTTTGAGATTGTGAGTTTTTCAGCCGGGGGGCAGCCGTTTCACCAGATATATTTTTTCACCAGGCGGGACCCGCATATCGGACACAGGCCGGGTTTGTCGGAAATGACATGGATCTCGTCCTGCCAGTAACAGACATACCTGACACCCAGCGGCCGGTGGATACCTTTAATCAGAGGCTCGAATGTCTGGCGGGCTAAATCCTGCATGGCCTGGCGGGCGAGAGCCTCTTTCTGGCGGAAGTCTAATGAATAGTAAGCGGGGTCCTCGGTTACCGGAAATATCTGTATACCCCGCCCCACGCCTTTTTTGCCGCGAATCTTTTCGGAGAAATACAGGGTGCCGGTTTTACCTTCCACCACTGCTAAATCCAGCTCTGCCCGGTAGGTTACTTTATTGCGGTGAAAGAGCACAGGAATGGAGAAACCGTCGTGAAGGTCTATCTCAAAGCCGATCATCCTGAAAAAGGCTGTATAGTCGCACTCAGTGAGCCGGCATATGCGAGTCAAGATGTCCGTTTCGTAAGTATCCGGCACGGAAACACGGTGACGGGCCAGGATCTCTGCCACTTCTTCCTCGGGCTTCACAGTCAGATAGTCCGACGAGCGAAGGTAAGCCAGCAGTTCAGTCCGGAAAACATTCATATCAAAGGGGGGGAAAACAGCCGCTCCGCGGGGATTGAGCAAACAGAGGCTGGTGTGGGGATGGATTATTTTTTCCGGAGGCACCGGCGGCCCGGTATAGTCCTGGCTTCTTAAAGAAGAAAAAGCCAGGAGGCCAAAAGCTAAAGCACAAACCCAGTTCCTGGCTGCCAGGAAAGAGCACGGGCCCTGCTTTTTTACAGAAGAGTCAGCGCCCGAGAGATCTCGCCTCTGCCGGGATGATTTAAAATTTGAAAAAAATCTTTGAGTTCTCTTTCTGGATAGAGTCCTCATTCTAGTTCTAAACATTGATCTGAAGTTCAAAATCCACCTCGCGATCAATTTCATCCGGCTTCATCTTGGAAAGCTCATCCGGCTTGACATTGAGAAGACCGCGTGCCTGCCCGTACTGCCTGCCGTCAAATCTATCGATTTTATCATCTTCCATGGATTCCCCAACGCTTGAAATACCGGCGAGCGCCCACTTGATCTCCTCGCGGGAGAGGTCCATTTCCTGGGCGATATCGCTGATAGTCCAATTCTTACTCCTTAACTGGCGGATCAGACGGGTCTGGATGTCATCCCTGCGGCGGCCGAAAAGGCTTCCGGAGGATCCGACTGCTTCGCTTTTCTCTTCCTTTAAAAGCTCCTCTTTTATCCTGTGGGCGATATCCGCACCGTAAACTACCCTCTGCCCGACCGGTTGAAAGCGAAGCTCCAACATCCCGCTGTTTCCGGCTTTCTCTTTACCCTGAGTTTCATTCCGACCCTCCCCGGTCGTCCTCCCTCTCTGCTTGGCTACAAGCTCTGCGGCAAGCACTCTTTCAACCTGCCGCTTCCTCTCGGCCATGCTTTGTCCCGCCTTGACCGAGCGATCTAGTCGCTCAATCTTATTCCCGCTTCCGCTGACACTATCGGTTTTAACCGGCAGCGCCTTTCTGCCGGGATTGCTCTTCCGCAGGACCAGCCTTCCCCCTATCAGGATCAGGACAAAAAGAATTCCGAGCAACAGAGTCAAAAGTTTCACCTGCTGGCGCAGCAGCCTGACATCAGGCAGGGAAACAATTCTTGCGGCGCCGGCGCGGAGTGTCTTCAGAAACGGCTGTTCCACGGGCGCAGGGGAAGTTTTTCCCGTGGTTTCAATTGCAGCCTGCTTAATTCCCGGATCTCTTCCAGGGGATTTTTCAGAATTTAACTCTTCTCTCACAGAGCCCGCCTGTTGAGAATCCCGTGTCCCGGGATCCTCAGCTTGTATTCGGGAAGCAAGCTTTAATTCATCATTCTCCCGGTCCGGAAGTTTTTCCTCTGTTATTTCCACAGGGGCTTTTAACTCATGGTTTTCTCCCAGCGATTTTTCAAAATAGCTAGTCGACAACTCGCTCTGGCCGAGAGATTTATAGATCACTCCCAACTCGAAGCAGGCCTGGGAGTGATTCTTGTCAACAGCCAGAGTCTTTTTCAGATATTCCACAGCCTCCAGGAGATGCCCCTCTGCTTTAAGCTCCATCCCCTTTTGGAAATACAAGGCGGCGGAGTCCTGGGAAACTGACTGTTGTGGTTCTAATTCTTGAGCCGGTGCCGAAAGTTCACCACTGGCCACAGGATTCCTGTCCTTGCCGGTGACCGCAGCTTCCAGCACCCGATAATCTATATCCGGATGGCTGGCGGCCAGCCTGGTTCTTTCCGCCTCGTCAGGCATCTGGCCGAGGAATCTTTCCCAGTTTTCTTTCATGGCCTGCAGGTTGCCGTTTCTATAATGCAACCAGCTCAGGTAAAGAGATACCGCAGGTCCATACTTCGTACTTTGTCCGGCGCGGCTGAAATTGACCAGGGCATTATCGTATTGGCCGAGCCGGCAGCGGATCAATCCGGCCTGATAGTAGCTGTCGGCCACCTGGTTGCCTGCCCGGATCGCGTTGCGGAAAGAGATGAGAGCGGCATTATAAATGCCTTTCTGCATCTGGCTCAGGCCGTGCTGATAGTAGCTGTCCGTGGTAATCAGACTTCCCGGCTGTTTTCCGGGAAAGCTGTTTTCGGAAATCTCCAGAATGAAGCGCCGGGGATTCTGGATATCGAAAGTGCGAATCTTGAAAGGATGGCGGGCCTTGATCCGAGCTACAGTGGCTCCCTGACCCATCGGCAACAGGGTCACAGACTCGATATGCGGGTTGTCGTCATAAATAAAAGATTGCCGGTCGAGTGCTCCGACCTTTGTCTGGTCAAAACGTATAAAAACAAGCTGCTCTTGAATATTGGTTTCAAGCTGAGGATTGACTGTTCCATCCAGCCGAAAGGCTACTCTGGCATAGTCGTTTTCGCTGAATACCTGAAGATCCGTTATTTCAGCGGCATTGATTACCCCGCAGGCCCCGGATACAGCCAGGAAAGAGGCGGTAATAATATGGGAGAGTTTCATGGCAATCTTCCCGTCAAATGGTTATCGACCCCGAAACTCCAAGTGAGCGGTGAAACAGGCCAATAAGCGGCGTTAATTATATTTTGCCAGCTAAGGAGAGCAATAGTCGTGCCAGTTGTACAGGGGACCTTGGAAATCCTGTAAAGCGTATAGAAAGGGGGTTTAAGCTGAACCGGGCAGGAAAATAAAGCGGGAAAGCCTGACGTACTCGGAAAATTTTGCCATGGAGGATTTAAAAATAAAAGAGAAAATTTTTCCAGCTCAAGCGCTCTTCACGCTATCCGTGGCGCCGCTTTCTGTCTCCTCCTCCTCCCTGTATACCGGGGTCCTGCCGAGGATAATTTTAATAAAGGTATCCGCGTTTTCCATCTCCTCGCGGATGGCACCGAGATAGTAGTCAAGGTCCACACGGTTATTGTTACCGTTATCAAGCTGCAAGTGCAGTGTATGCAATACCCCTCGATAGAAAGGAGGAACAAGCGAATCGCCGCCCGAGCCGATATGAGCGGCGCGGGTAATAATATCGCCGAAATGAACCAAAGCGCTCAATTCAGGTCTTATTCTGGCGGTGAGCGGCACGTGGTGCAGCTTGATAGCCTCGACCAGCGAGTCGGGCAGGTTCCACCTTTCGGCCAGCCAGCCGCCCACCTCGGCGTGATTCACCCCGAAAACGCGTTCTTCAGCCCGGGCCAGAAGGATCTTATCCTCGGCTACCAGCCTGAGACACTCGGAGTAGCTGGCAGTGTGGAACTGGCTTAAAATAACTTTGCCGATGTCATGAATGAGGCCGGCGACAAAGGCCTCGCTTTCTATGGCCCGGAAACCGTGGATGCGTGCGAGCATTCTGGAGGCCACTGCGACTCCCACCGAATGTTCCCAGAAGCGGCTGTAGTCGAGGAGCTCTTCTCCTTTGTGGGCTCTGGCAAAGCGCGAGATCACAGCCACGGAAAGCCCAAGGTTTTTAATAGTTTCAAATCCCAGGACAACAATGGCGAGGTTGACCGAGCAAATGGGGTTGGGAAAGCCGTAATATGCGGAATTGGCCAGCTTCAAGATTCGTGCGGTCAGCACCTGGTCTGTTTTGATAAGCCTGCTTAATGATCGGGCCGAGCTTTTCGGATCATCGATCAACTCGATCATTTTGGCCACCACGGTCGGCAGAGTCGGCAGATTGATAATGGTCTGCGTAATTTTTTTGAGTCGTTCTTTCTCGATACCGGGTACTTTTTTCATATTTGACTGCAGGGTCTTCAACCGAAAGCCTTTCGTGGGATGCACTCAAGCCCGCAGGTCGATCCTTCGTCCCCGCAATGACTCTGAATTTTCCTCGCCGCCTCCATGCGATCCGGTGTCCGTCTTCTCGCCGGCTGACAAATTTTCCTCGGAATTGTTCTTTTCCCCGCGCTTGGCGGGCTGCTCATTCTCTTTGCCGAGACCCGCGCCCTCTTCGAAAGGTTCAATCCTTTCGACCAGATACTCCTCAAAGCTTACCTTTTCGCTTTCCTTTTTGTAGTTTTTTTTGCCTATCTCGACCGGCAAAAAATTCAGGTTACCTGAAACAGGTACCACCATCCGTATCACCCCCTTTCATCCAGCTTGGGGTTGTCTGGCCCTAAGGTTAATCAGGCTTTTCGGGCATTCCTTTCCTCTGGAAGAGGCTGCTGGTGGTAAACCGTATGGACTAAACTGCAATTTTAGTGCCTGAAAAGATAAATCAGCGGTCGCTGTTGGATGATCTGAATTCAAAGCAGAAAAGGCGCTCTCTCGAGCTGACTATCAGGCTTAAAACCCCTGTCTGACCGGAGTGATTTCAGTTTTAAGGTCTCACACCACACCGGCTGCCAAACTATAAAGTATAGCGGAGCTTCCCGCGCATCCGCAGCATGGCCTCGGTATGAATCTGGCAGACCCTGGATTCTGAAATTTGCATCACCTCCCCGATCTCTTTAAGGGTCAACCCTTCATAATAGTAGAGCGCAACTACAAGTTTTTCGCGCTCCGGTAAGGTGTTGATCCCATTGACCAGGATCTGTTTAATCTCCTGGCGCTCGAGCACTGATAGCGGTCCGAAATTCTCGTTGTCCTCGATTACATCGCCCAGACTGATAGACTGGTCGTCCTCTTCGTAAACCGTATCGTTGAGTGAGAGGAAAGTAATCGGGCTTACCTCTTCCAGTAAAAACTGGTATTCGCTCAGACTGACTCCCAGTTTTTCCGCCATTTCTTTTTCAGTTGCCGGGCGGCCGAATTCTCCTTCCAGTTGATGCAGGATTTTTTCAAGCTCACGGGCTTTCTTGCGCACGCTGCGCGGAACCCAATCCAGGCTGCGCAAACCATCGATAATCGAACCCTTGATTCGCAGAGCAGCATAGGAGGTAAAACGAACCTGTTTTTCCGGTTTATAATTCTCGATGGCATCGATAAGCCCGAGTATTCCCAGGCTTTTCAAATCATCAAGATCCACGGACTGAGGCAAGGTAACAGCCAGGCGCTCGGCAATGTAGTGAATCAGGGAAAGGTTGCTGAGCAGAATTTTTTCCTTGATTTTAGGATTGCCTGTCCGGTGGTACTCATCCACCATCAGCTCGACCTGCTTGTTTTTGCGAGCTCGCTCCTCCGCTTTATCATTGATGCTGGTCAGAGGGATCTTCTTTTTACCTTCAGCCCTCAGCCCTGCGGACTTCTCAGGAGCAGCTTCTGTCTGATATTTTTCGTGCATAGGACGTTTAAGATGTGATAGTTATTTAACTCAGATCAAAGTTGTTCGATATCTTCCCTTATTCCGGTTTGAGTGGTGTCCTCTTCACTGACAAAACTCTCCCCTTCCTCTTCTTCTTTCATCCGCGGCAGACCTTTCGGCTCGAGTGAGGTAATTGTAATCAATAGATACCAGTGTAAAAAGAGGCCGATAAAAATGAAAAGCACCAGTAAAATGAACGAACGAAAAAGCGCTGTCATAAAAGGAAGCCCGCTGACAACACAAATCAGCAGTGTCAAATAAGAGAGCAGGAACGCCAGTTTTATAATGTTAGCTTGCATTTTCCTTAAAGCTTTCTTCGTCAGCAATTAAAAAATGTTCTTTACAACCAGTTTGGCGATTTTATCCGGTTGGGCCAGCTCGATATCTTCAGGCACTTCCTGTCCGAATGTTAAAAAGCTCAGCGGAATTCCCGCTTGCCGGACCACTGAAACAATGGAGCCGAAAGTCAGGGTTTCGTCGAACTTGGTGAACAAAAGCCTTATATTTGGGCCCACCTGGAAGCATTTGATAGCGTGCAGCAAGTCTTTGGGCTTGGCGTTGGCACTCAGCACCAGGTGGATCTCATCCGGCCTGGCGCTTTCCATGAAGCCTTTCAGCTCGCCCAGCAGACGGTCATTGAACTGGCTTCCCCCTGCCATATCGAGCAGGATCACTTCCTTATCTTTGTGTCTGGCAATGGCTTTGGTCATGTCACGCGGGGAGTGGGCAATTTCCATGGGGATATCGGCAATTTCCGAGAAAGTGCCTAATTGCTGGGTGGCGGCCACCCGGTAGGTATCCGCTGTTATCATGGCCACCCTGCGATCCCCGTAAAACTTCTTACTCGTGGCCAGTTTGGCCAGACAGGTGGTTTTTCCTACCCCGGTGGGCCCTGTAAAAGCGATTATCAGCGGAATGTTCTCCCTTACCGGGGCGGGCGGCACCACCTTGATCATCGAGGAGATTTCCCCGATAAGGTATTTTTCCACAATCGACATATTTGAATACTGTTTTTCGCTGAATCTTGCATAAAGGCTCTGTATCAGCTCCAGAGAGATTTCTTCCTCAAGCTCGTTTTTTATCAGTTTCTTGAAAATTTCCTTAAGCACCTGAGGCAGGGCAGGCATACGCTGATAGCGCATCTGCTCGGCCATCTCGCCCAACACCCCTCTCAAATCCTTGAGCTCCTGTTTCAGCAGGCGGACTGTTTCCGAATCGGACTCCGGGGCACCCTCCGGCTCAGGGTATCGGGGGCTTACTCCATTCAGAGAATTCCGGATAACATTCGAGAACTCGGCAGGTCTGGGTTCGGCGACCGGCCCTTCATCGCCCACTCTGAACGAAATGCGTGAGCCTGCGGGCCGGGCGGCAGAGCCTGAGTGCTTTGCTTTCAGCAAGACATTTTCCTCTGTTGTCGCCGTAACTTCGAACATCTCTTTGCCAAGAAAATCCAGCAATCCTCCCCGGCTGATCTTGCGTGAACCCAGGATCACCGCACCGTTGCCTAAATCCCTTTTCATTTTTTCAAGGGCTTCCCGCATTGTAGAAGCAGTGTACTTTTTTACTTTCATGTGGCAACACTCTCTGTTTCAGCGTTGACTGTACCATAGGAGGTTATTTCAGTTGTCTGCGGCAATTCGCCGTAAGAGATCACCACCAGATTGGGGAAAACAGGCTCGACAAGACGCTTGAAATATTGGCGGACAGTCGGCGAGCAAACCAGAAGCGGCTGCAGGCCTTCCGAGCTCATCTTCTCGACCTGTTCTTTCAAAGAGGAAGTGATCCGCTCGATGAAACGCGGCGGTAAAGCCAGCGGACTACCTTTGGAGACACTGGACTGCAGGATATCCACAATTACCTTCTCGACTTCCGGCGCCAGGGTTATGGCAGTCACATTCCCTTCACTGTCTTTGTACATACTGTAGATCGTTCTTTTCAGATTCTGGCGGACATATTCGGTCAGGGTGTTCAGGTCCTTGGTATGGGATGCGTAATCCGACAACGCTTCAAGGATCGTGACCAGGTCCCGGATCGGTATACGTTCGCGCAGCAGATTCTGCAGCACTTTCTGCACTGCGCCCACAGTCATCACATTGGGCACGAGCTCATCGACCAGAGTGGTATTTTCCTTTTTCACATTATCTACCAGGATCTGGGTATCCTGCCGGCTCAGTATCTCGTGGGCATGCCGCTTGAGAATCTCCATCAGATGGGTCGCCAGTACTGCAGGAGCCTCAACTACAGTATAGCCTGCCATCTCGGTTTTCTCTTTCTGCTCTTCAGTGACCCAGATGGCCTGCAGGCCGAAAACCTGCTCTACTGTGGGGATACCCTCGACTTTTTCTATAACCGTGCCGGGATCGAGAGCCATGAAATGGTTCACCATCACTTCTCCGCGGGCCATTTCCACACCGCGGATCTTGATCACATACTCATTGTTTTTGAGCTGGATATTATCCCTGATCCTGATCGGCGGCACGATAATCCCGATCTCGAGGGCGCACTGCTTTCTGATCTCTGTAATGCGACCCAGCAGGTCGCCTCCCTGGTCGGCATCCACCAGAGGAATCAGGCCATAACCGATTTCAAGCTCCAGAGGATCGACCTGAAGGTATTCCTCGATCGATGTGGTGAGATCGGCTTCGAGTTTTTCCTCTTCGAGTTCCTCGGCCTTTTCCCGGGCTGCGATTATCTGTCGTCTCGATCCCAGGCCCAAAATGCCCACCAGGGTGGCCAGAATGACGAACGGAAAGGTGGGAAGCCCAGGTGTGAAACCGAAAAAGTACAGCACGGCAGAGGTGATAAAAAGCGCGCGCGGCTTGGCGAGAAGCTGGTTCTGGATATCGACACCGAGGTGGCTGTCGCTCGAGGCCCGGGTGATAATCACACCCGCTGCGGTTGAGACCACGAGTGCGGGGATTTGGCTCACCAACCCGTCACCCACCGTGAGCAGAGTGTATGTTCTGATAGCATCGCTGAAAGGCATGCCCCGCTGGGCCACTCCGATAATAAAGCCTCCCAGGATATTGATAAAAGTAATTAAAATAGCCGCAATGGCGTCACCCCTGACAAACTTGGCCGCACCATCCATGGCCCCATAGAATTCGGCTTCGCGGTCGATCTTGTCGCGCCGGGCTCTGGCTTGCCGCTCATCGATCAGGCCGTTGTTCAAATCGGCGTCAATCGCCATCTGCTTGCCCGGCATTTTATCCAGGGTAAACCGCGCCGCCACCTCGGCGATACGCTGGGCGCCCTTGGTCAGGACAACGAAATTAATGATTACAAGTATGGCAAAGATAATAATTCCGACAACGTAGTTTCCGCCGATCACAAAGGTGCCGAAAGCCTCGATCACCCGCCCGGCGTAAGCCTCCGAGAGGATCAAGCGGGTCGAGGCCACATTGAGCGAGAGCC
The DNA here is from genome assembly GCA_035528795.1 of archaeon. Classification (GTDB taxonomy): domain Bacteria; phylum Gemmatimonadota; class Glassbacteria; order GWA2-58-10; family GWA2-58-10; genus DATKXY01. The sequence continues at coordinate 18,956 of DATKXY010000177.1, forward strand.
TGAACAGGGTGACCATCAGAAGCAGGCCTGGAAACACTGAAAGCTGCAGGGGCTCAGTAATATAAAGTACAACTACCAGGACCATCAGGGCAATCGAAATGTCCAGGGTCAGCATCAGGTCCAACAGAAACGGCGGTATGGGGATAATCATTACCACCAGGATAGCCACCAGCCCTAAAGCGAGCAGCACATCGCTGTATTTCGAAAAACTTATCGCTGTCTTTCTTCCTTCCGCCACAGACAGAACCCTTATCTTGAAAACGAATTATTAAGAGACCTTTGAAAAAAGCCCAGGTAAAAGGATAATATTCGATCCATAGGGGCGGTTCGCATATTGCCCCTACAATAACCTATTGATTTTTATAGCGTTATAAAAAGTAAGCAATGGTGCTCGAGTAAAATGATATTATGTTTCAAAAGTTTCATTAAGTAAAAACACCGGCTAGATCCAGCCCGGTTCATTTTCACACCACAACTCTTTTATTTTTCAGACGGTAGACATAGGCCAGCACCTCAGCCACGGCTCTGTAAAGGTGGGCCGGGATTTCGGTTCCTATCTCGACCGTTTTAAACAAGATCTGGGCCAGAGGTTTGTTTTCCACAATCGGGATGTCATTCGCCCGGGCGATCTCCTTTATCTTTTCAGCCACAAGCCTTGCCCCCTTGGCCACCACTACCGGCGCTCTCATTTTCAGCTGATCGTATTTCAGCGCCACGGCCAGGGCGGTGGGGTTGGTAACCACCACATCCGCTTCCTTGACATCCTGCATCATTCTTCTCCGGGCCGTCTCTATCTGGATCGCGCGGATCCGGCTCTTGATCACCGGGTCGCCTTCCTGCTGCTTGCGCTCCTCTTTGATTTCATAGTGGCTCATCTTGAGGTTCTTAAAATACTGGTAGCGCTGCCAGAGGTAATCCAGGATAGACAAGGCCAGCAGCATCAGTGCGATCCGCAGGCTCAGGAAAAAAATCTGTTTCATCAGGTAAATAAAAAACTGGCCCACCTCCTGGTCCAGGAGCAGAATATAATCAGCGAACATCCCCCTGATTGTCCAGATTGAAAGGGCGGCCACTGCGGCTACTTTGAAAATGCTTTTAAAAAGCTCGACCAAAGCTTTCGAGGAGGCGAAAGTCCGTTTCAGCCCTTTGATCGGGTCCATTTTACTCAACTTTGGCATCAGGGGCTTAAAAGTGAAATTGGGACCTGACTGGGCGACGCCGGTCAGAACCCCGATAACCATCAATACCAGAAAAAGCGGCCCCAGAAGCTGGATCAGGAAAAAAGACGCCGCTTTGATATATTCCTGCAAGCTTTGCTGGTTGAGCTCTATGTTTACCGCGTTGTTGAAAATGAAATAGCCGGCCTCCATCATTTGACGCCACATCATGGAGCCCAAAAAGTAGAGCGCTACCACCCCGGTCAAAAGAACCATCGTGCTCGACAGCTCGACCGACCGGGGTATATTGCCCTCCAGCCGCGCATCCTCCAGCCGTTTTTGTGTAGGTTCCTCTGTCTTTTCTTCCTGCGGAGTGTTCTCTTCGGCCACTTTACCCTCTAAAGAAATTTAAGCAGGATCATGATATTATTTTCCATGCTGGTAACCAGCTTGGAAAACACATAGGCGAAAAACGGAAGACTGATCCCTAAAAGCAGGATTCCCACGCCGACCTTAACTGGAAAACCGATAATGAAAATATTGATCTGCGGTGCGGTGCGGGCGATAAATCCCAGGGCGACATCGGCCAGAAAGAGCGCGGCAAGAATCGGCGCTCCCATTTTCAAGGCAATGATAAAAACCTCCCCGCTCATGCGTATCAACTCTCCGGCCAGCGGCCCCTCCAGCGTTACGCCGGCTACAGGAATCACATGGAAACTGGCCGCCATGGCCTTGAAAAGAAAATGGTCCCAGAACATGCTCAGATATATCAACACAGCAAGCAGGTTCTGCAGGGTGCCGATTATGCTGATCTGTTCCTCGCTCATTGGATCGATGATATTTCCAATGCGCAGTCCCATCTGGAATCCAACCAGGTCTCCCGCAAATTGTATTCCATGGAACACCAGCATGGAGACAAAACCCAGCAGAAAACCCACCAGAAGCTCTTTGGCAAGCATCACCACATAACTCACCATGCTCTCGGGCAGCAGAACCCCGCTTATCTGGACAGTGGGCACCAGGATAAAGGTGATAACCAGCGCGAGACCTATCCGCACCAGGCGGGGCACATTCTCCGAGCCGAAAAACGGCATCATGAACACAATGCCGCTGATGCGAATGAAAATAATCGAGTAGATTTCAATCTGGCGCAGCGCAATTTCCGGGACCGGCAGCATTTGATCAACCCCTCACTTTTTCCAACTCGGAAAGAGATTCCTTCCCGCAGCGGGAAATGATTGCCGTGCTTAACCCGATCAAACCCTTTAAGACTCAGACCTGCTTCAACCTGAGGGGTAAAAACTTCCCTGGACAAATTTTCCGGTAAAGAATACCGGCTTGCCTAGTGGATATAGTTCGGAATGTTGTTCATCAATTCCGTCGTAAAATCAAGGAGTGTATTCATCATCCAGGGCAGGAAAAGGATCAGGGAAACTACCACGGCCACTATTTTCGGGATAAAGGTCAGGGTCTGCTCCTGGATCGAGGTTGCAGTCTGAATGACACTTATCGTGACCCCGACAATCAGTCCTGCTATGAGCATGGGAGCAGCGATTATGATCGAGGTAAAAAACACCTCCCTGCCGAGATGGATGACAAATTGCTGGCTCAAGGAACGCCCCCTAATGAAATGTTTGCATTAAAGAACTTACCAGAAGGTACCAGCCGTCGACCATCACGAAAAGAAGCACCTTGAAAGGCAGGGAGATAATAATCGGCGGCAACATCAGCATACCCATCGAAAGCAGCACGCTGGAGACTATCATGTCGATCATGATAAACGGCAGGTAAATCAGGAATCCGATCTGGAATGCGATCCTCAGCTCGCTGATAATGAAAGCCGGAATGAGCACCAGGGTAGGAATGTCAGCGGGTGCGGCCGGTTTTTCCATTTTGGCCATGGTAATAAAGAGCCCGAGGTCCTTTTCCCTGACCTGGCTGAACATAAAGGTGCGGATCGGCTTGAGGCCATTGTCGAAAGCATCTGCCTGGGTGATTTCGTGCCTCAGGTAGGGCTGGAGCGCCTGGTCATTGATCTCTTTCCAGACCGGGGTCATAATGTAGAAGGTCAGAAAAAGCGCCAGCCCGATCAAGAGCTGGTTCGCTGGCATGCCCTGTGTTCCCAGGGCCTGGCGCAGGAAATGGAAAACCACCACGATTCTGGTAAAACAGGTCATCATAATCAGGATCGAGGGCGCCAGGGCCAGCAGGGTCATCAGAAAAAGGAGCTGCAAGGTGATAACCAGGTCCTCGGGCTTCTCGGCGGTTCCCACCCCGATAGACACGCTGGGGAAAATTGTGCCGCCCGGACCAGCCGGCGCAGGTGCCTGGGCCTGGGCGGTCGCCTGGCAGGAAAGTATAAGCAGAAGAAAAAGCAGCACCAGTCCCAGACTTGCCGTGATGCCCCTTTTCTTCAGCGGTCTTTTCATCAAAGTCAATCTCCCCCCGGTTCAAGGTTATTTTCCCTTTTAATTTAGCAAATTCCGTACCGCAAACTTACAGCCAGGTTCCCAATCAGAAAAACACCCATAAATTTCAGGGCATCCCTGCATGTCTTTCATGATCGGTGCCTGAGCCTCCACTGTGTCAAAAAAAAAACGAACCGGGCAAAAACGGGGTGATTCCCTACTCTTTTGCGTTTTCTTCAAATTTCAATTATATTGACAAACCAAAGCCTTAATGTATTGATACAAATTCCGGACTGACTCCGAGGATAAATACTGGCAAAAGATATATTCCAAAATGGACAATGCAGCAAACCAGCCCTGGTAAGCGAATCATTCGGGGCGGCTTGAAATCGATTTCTTTTCCAATAGTTGTATTCAATGAAACTCAAGGAGGAGAGATAGAATGGGTATGAATGTAGCGCAAAAGATACTCTCCGCACATCTGGTCAAGGGAAAGCTCGCTCCGGGCACAGAGATCGCCCTGCGTGTAGACCAGACCCTGACCCAGGACGCTACAGGCACCATGGCCTATCTTCAGTTCGAGGCCATGGACATTCCACGGGTCAAAACCAGACTGTCAGTAAGCTACGTGGATCACAACATGCTCCAGACCGGCTTCGAAAACGCCGATGACCACCGGTATCTTCAGAGCGTGGCCCGGAAGGTTGGAGCCTATTTCAGCCGGCCGGGCAATGGGATCTGCCACCAGGTGCATCTCGAGCGGTTCAGCGTGCCGGGACAGGTGCTTCTTGGCTCGGACAGCCATACCCCCACCTGCGGGGGCGCCGGGATGATCGCAATCGGCGCGGGAGGCCTCGATATCGCCGTGGCCATGGCCGGAGGCCCATTCCATCTCACCTGCCCCAAAATTGTCGGGGTGCGCCTCGAAGGCCAGCTCAGCGGCTGGGCCACGGCCAAAGACATCATTCTGGAAGTGCTGCGCCGGCTTACAGTGAAAGGGGGCGTAGGCAAAATCATGGCTTACCATGGACCAGGGGTAAAAAGCCTCGATGTGACCCAGCGCGCAACTGTCACCAACATGGGAGCCGAGCTCGGCGCCACCACGAGCATTTTTCCGAGCGATGTCCGAACCAGTGAATTTCTGGAAGCCCAGGGCCGCGGGGAGAGCTACAGGGAAATCCTGCCGGATGCTGACGCAACTTACGATGAAGAAGTCCTGATCAACCTCTCAGAGCTCCATCCCCTGGTTGCCATGCCTCACTCCCCTGATGCGGTAGCGCCGCTCGAGGAATTAAAATGCACTCCTGTCCAGCAGGTCTGCGTGGGAAGCTGCACGAACAGCTCCTACCATGATCTGATGGCTGTGGCGGCCATCCTCAAGGGCAAAAAGGTGCATCCCTCGGTGAGCCTGGCTGTCACTCCCGGAAGCCGCCAGGTTTTCGAGATGATTGCCGAGAGCGGGGGACTGAGAGACCTGATTTCCAGTGGAGCACGGATTATCGAGTCCGCCTGCGGTCCCTGTATCGGCATGGGACAGGTGCCGGCTACCGGGACCCTTTCAGTACGCTCTTTCAACCGTAATTTCAAGGGCCGTTGCGGGAGCAAGGAGGCAGGGGTAATCCTCGCCAGCCCCGAGGTCTGCGCTCTGGCAGCGCTCGAGGGCGCCCTGCCAGATGTCTCTGCGTACGGCGACCCGCCGGAAGTCCCACTGCCCGGGCGGTTTATTATCGATGACTGGATGATTATCCCCCCGGCACCGGAAGGCGAACAAGTGGAAGTGCTGCGAGGCCCCAATATCAAGCCCTGCCCGGTGAACCAGCCCCTTGAAGACCGAATCCAGGGCCGGGTGCTCCTGGTCACAGGGGACAATATCACCACTGATGACATCATGCCAGCCGGGCCCAAGGTTCTTCCCCTGCGCTCCAATATCCCTAAAATCAGCGAATTCGTTTTCGCAGGCCTCGATCCGGATTTCAGCCGCAGGGCAAAGGAAACCGGCCGGGGAATCATTGTGGGCGGCAACAACTACGGACAGGGATCATCGCGCGAGCATGCGGCCATTGCGCCCATGTTTCTGGGGCTCAAAGCAGTGATCGTGAAAAGCTTTGCCCGTATCCACCGCAGCAACCTGATCAATTTCGGGATCCTGCCGGTGGTGTTCGAGCAGGAGGCAGATTACGATTCAATAGAACAGGGAGACGAGCTCCTGATCGAGGGAGTGCACTCAGGCCTGGCCACTGAGGATGGGCTCCTTACAGTAACCAACCGCGCCAAAGGCAAAAGCTTCAAAGGAATCGCCAGGCTGACCGGGTACGAGCGTGAAGTGCTCCTGGCCGGAGGCCTTCTGCCCTACACCAGACAGCAGGCCTGAGCCTTTTTCCTGCGATTAGAGTGTGCGGCGCGCGATATTTTTTGCGCTCATGCGACCGCTGGGGTAGAAAAGATCCGTAGGGGCGGTTCGCGATATTTGTAAAGACACATGGGTGACACTAGTTCGGACACATAGGTAGCGCTTTCATGCTATGTTATCTCCGCAAAGCGGACATGATGGTCTATGAATAATACGTGTTAAAAAAATGTCACCTGGAAGGGATTGAAAGTGGATTACCGCACAGAAAAGGACTCTCTGGGCGAGGTAAAAGTGCCGTCAAGCGCTTACTGGGGCGCTCAGACCCAGCGCGCAGTGGAAAACTTCCCGGTCTCTGGAAGGACCCTGCCGCCGGAGATGGTCTGGGCGGCTGCCTATATCAAGAAAGCGGCTGCCATGGTGCATTCCGAACTGGGACTTCTCAAGAAAAAAGTGGCCCGGGCAATTTCAGAGGCAGCGGATAGGGTTATTGCAGGGGAGCTTGCCGACAACTTTGTGGTTGACATCTACCAGGCCGGAGCTGGAACCAGCTTCAACATGAATGTGAATGAGGTGCTTGCCAACCTGGCGATCGAATCCCTGGGCGGAGAGCGCGGTGACTATAAGCTGGTCAGCCCGAACGACCATGTTAACATGGCCCAGTCGACCAATGATGTCGTGCCTGGCGCTATCCGCCTGGCCTGTCTGAAAGTTTCGGGCAGCCTGATCGAGGCGATAACAGACCTTGCAGGCGCTTTCTCGGAGCGGGCGAAAGCGTTCGAGGATCTAGTCACCACCGGCCGGACCCACCTTCAGGATGCAGTTCCGATAACCCTGGGCCAGGAATTCGGAGGCTACGCGCATACTCTGAAAAAGTGCGCCCGGCGCCTGCGCACTGCTTTCAACCGGGCCGGAGTTCTGGGTCTTGGCGGCTCTGCCGCAGGCACCGGACTGAACACGCACCCTGAATACGTGAGCCGTATCGTGGGAACCCTGCGCCAGCTCACCGGATTCGATCTTTCGGCAGATACCAACCTGTTCTCCGCCATGGCCAGCATGGATGTCTTTGTGGACATTTCATCCAGGATGAAAGCCACGGCTATCGAGCTTTTGAGGATCACCAATGATCTGCGCCTGCTATCGAGCGGGCCCACAAGCGGCCTAGCCGAGGTCCGCCTGCCCGCGCTCCAGCCGGGAAGCTCGATCATGCCGGGCAAGGTGAACCCGGTGATCCCGGAGATGACCGCCATGGTGGCTTTCCAGGTGATCGGCAACGACACCTGTATCACACTGGCGGCCCAGGCAGGCCAGCTCCAGCTAAATGTAATGCTGCCGGTTATCGCTTATAACCTCCTGGAATCGGCTAAAATATTGACTGCGGCAAGCAGCCTTCTGGACACCAAATGCGTCTCCGGCATCGAGGCCAATCCCGAGCGCTGCCGGGAATATTTCGAAAAAAGCCTGGGCACTGCCACTGTGTTGAACCCGTTAATCGGGTATCTCAACACTGCTGAGGTGGTGAAAGAATCCATGGCTACCGGCAAATCACTCAGGGAGATTATCCTTGAGCGTAAAATCCTGACTGCCGGGGAACTCGAGAAGGCGCTTGATCCCAAGGTAATCACCAGGCCGGGTATTTTGAGACGCTCAAAGTAAGCAGCGGCGGGTTCCAAGCCTGTCAAACTTTCACCCGGATCTAGAAAGAAGTCGGACGAATGCTGATCGTGATGGACAAAGCGGCTTCCGGAGAGCAGATCGACGCTGTGGCTGAACTTATCCGTTCCCTGGGCCTGAAAGCACAGGTACTGCCGGGCTCGATCCGCACAGCTATCGGGGTGATGGGCAACACCGGCTATGTGGATGCAGACCGGGTGATGCTCATGCCGGGAGTGATCGAGATTATCCATGTCTCCAAGCCTTACAAGCTGGTGAGCCGGGAGTGGAAGCCCGAGGACACGGTTGTCCGGGTTGGAAAAGTGGCTGTCGGCGGAACCAACCCCTTTGTGCTGATTGCCGGACCCTGCAGTATCGAAAGCCCGGAGCAGGCGGTTGCCTGCGCCCGGGAGGTGAAAAAATATAAGGGGACGATATTTCGCGGGGGGATTTTTAAACCCCGGACTGCACCTTACGATTTCCAGGGCCTGGGAGCCGAAGGCGTAGATATTCTTAACGGGATAAGAAAAACTCTGGGCCTTCCGGTGGTGACTGAGGTGCTCCACGTGAAAAATCTGGAGCTTGTCGCCTCCTGTGCTGACATGCTCCAGATCGGCACCCGCAACATGCAGAATTTCGACCTGTTGGTCGAGGCAGCCGGGTGCGGCATGCCGATTCTCCTTAAGCGCGGGATGAGCGCGCGCCTGGAGGAATTCCTGCTCGCCGCTGAATATATCCTGAATGCCGGAAACAACCAGGTAGTCCTCTGCGAGCGGGGTATCAGGACTTTCGAGACTGCCACGCGCAATACGCTCGATCTGAACTCTGTGGCCCTGGCCCGTGAGCTCAGCCACTTGCCGATCATAGTCGATCCGAGCCACGGCACAGGACGGGCGTCCCTGGTCCAGCCGATGAGCCTGGCCGCCAAAGCAGTGGGCGCGCATGGAGTAATGGTGGAAATTCATCCTGAACCCACAAAGGCCCTCTCGGATGGCCAGCAGTCCCTGGACTTCGAGCGCTTCAGGAAACTCGTCTCTGCACTGGGAATATAACAATTCCTCGCGCCGGGTCAGTGTTGAATATGTCTGAATTCAGCGGCGGAAACAGCGGACAAAAACAGACTTTAATGATCGCCAAAAATTTTATGGATTTTTTAGACAGGTTATATTATCTATTCAAAATATTCTACCTCAAATAGTAAAAACGGTTATATTTCCGGCCGGTATTCTCCTGGAACTGTTTTCAAATTTATTCTAAAAGCTTGAAGCCCTATTGTCCGGAGGTAATTCATGTCTTTGCTTGATGAAATCCGTGAATCTCTTGTGGTTGGAAATGCTCCGAAAGTTGGTGATCTTACCCAGAAAGCCTTGCAAGAGGGAGTTACGGCCCTTGAAATTCTCAATGAAGGTCTTGTCAAGGGCATGGATCTGGTTTCCGACAAATGGAAATGCGGAGAGTATTATATTCCCAATGTGCTGATCGCTGCCCGGGCGATGAAACAGGGCATGGCGGTTATCAAACCCAAGCTCGTAGAGGGAGACTATAAGGCCAAAGCTGTAGCTGTAGCCGGTACGGTGAAAGGCGACTTGCACGATATCGGGAAAAACCTGGTTGTGATGATGATGGAGGGCGCAGGCTTTGAGGTGATCGACCTGGGAACCGATGTGTCGCCGGAGAAATTTATCGAAACGGCTAAGAAGAACAACGCTGATATCATCCTCATGTCCGCTCTTTTGACCACTACCATGATGTCTATGAAAGATGTAATCTATGCGCTGAAAAAATCCGAGCTCACCGGCAAAGTCAAAACCATGGTCGGCGGTGCGCCGATCACCCAGAAATTCGCCGATGAAATCGGAGCGGATGGTTACGCTCCCGATGGCAGCAGCGCTGTGGAGCGCGCAAAATCCCTTTTAGGCATCGCAGCCTGAGAATTACGCACGGTGTTATGATCCACAGGGCGAGGTGTGCCTGACCCTGAAAATATACTCTTCGTGCCCAGTGTTGGTCCGCTGGATGCCTGTTTCCGGTATTCTCCAGCCGCCAGGCGCTGTAAACCGGTCGAAATAAGCCTTTTGCAACTCGTGCAACAATGCTATCCCCCGGGTTTCCCCTTTTACTCCCCAGCCCGGGATTTTTTTTGAAGCCATACAGAGAAAGTTTTCTGCGCCAGACTTAAGGAAAAACCGGCATGCAAACTTTTTCAGTGACATTCCTCCCGGGTGACCATAAAGCGCGTGTCACCGCCGGAAAAACCCTCCTTGAGGCGGCCAGGGAAAACAACATCCCTGTAAATGCGCCCTGCGGCGGCAAGGGGCTCTGCGGCGGCTGCGCTGTCCAGATTATCGAGCCTCAAGACCTGCCCCTGGGCGATGAGGATTGCCGCCGCCTCACTAGCTATCAGCTCCAGCAAGGCTTCCGCCTGGCCTGCTGTCTCCGGGTGAACCGCTCCTTGAAAGTGCGCCTCCCCCAGCCAGAGGAAATACCCCGGGCCAAACTCGAGCTGCTCGAACTTGAAAGCGCTGAAATCAAGCCTCAAGGCCCTGTTCTGCGTAAAGTGCTTTTCACTCCGGGCCAGGCCTCGCTGGAAAACCTCAATATCCCGCTCAAACACGCCTTGCTCGATGCCTTGCCGCCCGGCAGCTCACCCGCGCTCCCGCTCGATGTTGCGGCAAAATTCGCCGAGCTCATGCAAACAGGCCATGACCGGTTGACCCTCCTTGTTGAAGGCGATACGCTTGTCGGGGCCGAGCCAGGCGATTCGAGAGGCAAAATTTTCGGAGCCGCGGTTGATATCGGCACCACTACCATAGCCCTTTACCTGTGCGATCTCGCAAACGGAAGGATCCTGGCCTCAGACGCTGCAACCAACAGCCAGACCGCTTACGGCGCGGATGTGATGAGCAGGATCGGCTATACTCTGGAGGAGCGTGAAGGCAGAGAAAACTTGACCCGCATTGTGCGCGGGGATATCGGCAAACTCGCCTATCAGGCCTGCCGCAGGGCCGGGACAGCACTCGAGCATATCTATCGCTGGACTCTGGTAGGCAATACCACCATGCAGCACCTGTTTTTAGGGCTCGACCCGTCACCACTGGGCCGCTCTCCTTTCCTGCCTCTGGTAAACGGCGCGGTCCGGTTCGACCCCGGAGAGCTGGGACTTCCAGGCGCCCGTTTTTCCGAGGGTCTCTTTCTGCCTACAGTCGCCGGGCATGTGGGAGCAGACACTGTGGCCGTGGCTTTAGCAGCCCATCTGGACCGGTGCGAAAAACTCACCCTGGCCATTGATCTCGGCACAAATGGAGAAATCGTGCTTGCCGAGCAGGGCCGCATGCTCTGCTGCTCGACAGCCGCCGGGCCAGCTTTCGAGGGCGCCAAAATACAACACGGCATGCGGGCCGAGACAGGGGCCATAGACAGGTTCTGGATCGATGAAAAGGGGCTGGTCAATTATCATGTGATCGGCGATAAATCTCTCCCGCAAGGGATCTGCGGCTCCGGGCTGGTGGAGATTGTCTCGGAACTCCTGCGCCTTGGAATTATAGACAAAAGCGGAAGAATCCTCCCGCCTGAGGAGCTCTCCGGCAGCGCGGCGCGGAAACTCGGGGAGCGGCTCGCTCCGGAAAAAAACGGGCAGTGGTCTATCATAATCAGCGAAAGCAAAGAAGATGCCGGGAGTTCCGGCATTATGCTCACCCAGCGTGATGTGCGCGAGCTGCAGCTTGCCGTGGGGGCGATCTCATCCGGTATTCAGGTGCTGTTGAGCCTGGCCGGCCGGACCCCGGATGACATAGAAGCAGTGCTCCTGACCGGGGCGTTCGGCCATTACATCCAGCCTGCAAGCGCCATAGGTGTCGGATTGATCCGCGGCGTGGCGCTCGAGCGGATCCGGTCGATAGGGAACGCTGCCGGTCTCGGCGCCCGTCTGGCGCTCGTCTCTGCGGAGGAACGCAAGAGGGCCATTCAGATTGCCGGGCGCATGGAGTTTGTGGAGCTTGCCACCCGGCCGGACTGGCAGGATAAATTTACAGAGGCGATGTTTTTTCCCGGGCAGTAGGAGCCTGAGGGATGGCTCGCGAACCGCCCCTGCAATAACCTTTTGATTTTCATAGCATTACAAAAGCAGAAAATGCTTTCTTGCTGAATCGATAACATTTTTCAAAGGTTTCAAAGTTTGATTAAATTTACCGCAATCGATAAAAAATCTTAACTGTAAACAGACAAAATTTACAATTATGGAGAACTACCCATGCTGATAATCGGCGAAAGGATCAACTCGAGCCGCAAGAGGATCGCCCCGGCAGTGGAATCGAAAGACACTGATTTTATTCTCGATGAAGCGGGCCGCCAGCTCGAGGCCGGCGCTGACTATGTCGATGTGAACGCGGGCACTTTCGGGCCGGAGCGCGAACCGGACTTTCTCTGCTGGCTGGTCAAGACAATCCAGGGCAAATACGGCTGCTGTCTGAGCCTGGACAGCCCCAACCCTGCGGCAATCGAGCCGGCCCTGAAACTGCACCAGGGTAAAGCCCTGATCAATTCGATCTCCCTGGAAACCAGGCGCTATGACTCTCTGATGCCCCTGGTGCGTGATTACAAAACGGATGTGATCTCCCTCTGCGCGGATGACGATGGCATGCCCACAGCGCTCGATAAAAAACTGGCTATTGCGGGCAAGCTGGTGGCAAAGCTCACCGGTGACGGGGTCCCCCTGGAGAATATCTATCTCGATCCGCTGGTTTACCCAATTTCCACGGACCACACCTACGGCACAGTGGTCCTTGAGGCTATCGAGCGCATTATGAAAGATTTTCCGGGAGTGCACACGGTGATCGGCCTGAGCAATGTATCCTACGGGCTGCCTTTCCGGTTCCAGATAAACCAGATGTTCATGGTCCTGGCCATGGGGCGCGGCCTGGACGCCGCGATTATCGACCCCACTGACAAGCGGATGATGGCCAACATTATCACCACCCAGGCCCTGCTGGGCCAGGATGAATTCTGCATGAGCTACATCCAGGCGCACCAGAGCGGCAAGCTGGAGCTCTAGCATTTTTTCCACTTGGAGCTACCGCAGCTTAAAACGTAATTCCACTTGTAAAAATACAAAATTACCCCTTGACTTCAGGGGTAATTTTTTTTAATGTTAAGTAGTCGTCTTAAACCGTACGACTAAATGGAAGGACTATTATGAACCAGTGCCTGGAAAGCCTTCAGGCCCTTGGCTTAAGCCGCAACGAAGCCAAGGTCTACCTCTCCCTGCTCAGGTATAACCCGGTAACCGGCTACCGGCTAAGCAAGAGCGCCGGCATTCGCCGCTCCGTGGTCTACGATGCCCTGCACCGTCTGATCGAGCGCGGCGCGGTCTACACCACGGCGGGCGATCCTGTAAAGTATGTCCCTGTGCCCTACGACAAATTCCTAGATACGCTCAAGGCTGATTTCGAGCGCTCGATCAGCTCGATCAGGGAAAAGCTCGATCAGGCTTCGTACACATTCTCGCTGGAGTATATCTACCATATCAAGGGAGAGAAAAATGTGCGCAACGAGATTTTCCATATGATCGAGAAGGCCGAGCGGGAGCTCCTGCTGGAGCTCTGGCTGACCCAGTACGAGGACCTCAAGAGCGCCTTGTCCCTGGCCGAAAAGCGCGGAGTGAAGATTTTCACCATGCTTTTTTCCGATTCCAGGACCGAGGAGCTGGGCCAGGTTTTCTATCACAACTACATGCCGCTCCAGGTTGTGGAAACCCGTCTCAAGGGCAGGCATACGATAGTTGTCCGGGACAACAGCGAAACCCTGATCGGCAAAATGCTGCAGGAGGACAACTCCTGGGCGGTGACCACCGGAGACCAGGCCCTGGTGATGGTGGCCCGGGAATTCATCATCCACGACATTATGATCGATCTTTTGATAAACAAGTTCGGGAAAGAGAAGCTCGAGCAGGTGTGGCTTTCCAACCCGGATATCTACAGTATCGTGCTCGACAGGCTATCCACTGCCCCGTAAGGCAGTTTTTCCTCTGGCCGCAGGGAGGCGTGATTGGGTTACAGAACAATCTCACAGATGAAGGAGCTTGTAGAAGAGGCTACAGAGCTGGCCGCACAATGCAGACCGGCCTTGGTGGTTGCAGGGGCTGATGATCCGGCCACACTGGCCTCGGTTTGGGAGGCGTCCCGGAAAAAACTGGTCCGGGGGATTCTGGTCGGTGAATCCGGACTAGTCAGGGAGGCTGCCGGAAAAACGGGAGCGGATCTCGGGGAATTCGAGCTGGTGAACACCAGCCCTTCCAGGCAGGAGATTATCGAGCGGTCTCTCGATCTGCTCGGGCAGGAGCCCGGGGAGCTCCTGATGAAAGGGAGCCTCAAGACCAGCGAGCTTCTGGGGGGCTACCTCGAGCGAAGGCGCGGGTTCCGCACCGGCCGCTTCCTGAGCCATCTAGGGGTTTTCAACGCGCCCGGAGAAAAACGGCTGATGATCATTACCGACGGCGGGATGAACCTCCAGCCGGACCTCGAGCGCAAGAAAGACATCCTGCTGAACGCCGTGGATGTGGCGCACCTTCTGGGTATCGACTGCCCGCGCGTGGCGGTCCTGGCCCATGTGGAAAAGTCGCCGGACCATGGCCTGACTATGATCCACGATGCCGAAGAGCTTGTCCGCATGAACCGTGAAGGCAGTCTTCCGGGCTGCGTGGTGGACGGCCCGCTGGCCTTGGACAATGCTGTCTCGCTCGAGGCCGCCTCGCGCAAAGGTATCGAAAGCCCGGTTGCCGGCAGGGCGGATATCCTGCTGGCCAATGAAATAGGCATGGGCAATGTAATCTACAAAGTAGTCCAGACCTGGCTTGACGGCACGATCGCCGGGCTTGTGGCCGGAGGCAGGATTCCGGTGATCACTCCCTCGCGTGCTGACTCGGAAGAGAGCAAGCTCGCGGCTATTGCCCTGGGAGTGATTATGGTCACTCGCAAACAAAACTAGCCCTGAGCTAAAATTTTTTTCCTGGCTGATAATTCGGGCCTTACAATCCCTGAAGGAGACCTCATGCAGCGGCCCCCACTGATTCTGGTTCTCAATCCCGGATCGACTACCACCAAACTCGCGGTCTACAGAGGCCCGAGGAGAGTGACTGAATGGACCAAAAGCCATTTGCACGAAGTCGACGACAGCACCGAAACGATGATCCAGTTAGCGGAAGAAAGGGTACCCGACATTCTTGATGATCTAAGCCGGAGGGGCTATGACCCTGAGGAAATCCAGATGATCGTGGCGCGCGGGGGCCTTCTCAAACCCCTCCAAGGCGGGGTTTACGAGGTCAATGAAAAAATGGTCGAGGATCTGGCGAAATGCGCCTACGGCAGGCATCAAAGCAATTTGGGGGGACTGATGGCCTGGAGAATAGCCACATCCAAGGGTAAAAAGAGCTACGTAGTGAACCCTGTGGTCGTGGACGAGCTTTCACCAGTGGCCCGTATTTCCGGGCATCCCGGGATACCAAGGAAAAGCATTTTCCACGCCCTGAACCAGAAAGCGGTGGCAGCTAAAGTGTGCGCTAAGATAAGCAAGCCTTACAAGTCCGCCCGCCTGATCGTGGTCCATGCAGGCGGCGGGGTGACAGTAGGCGCGCATTTCCGCGGCCGGGTGGTCGATGTGAACAACGGCCTCGAGGGTGAGGGCCCGTTCAGTCCCGAGAGAACTGGAAGCCTGCCCCTGCTCGATTTTCTGCGGTTTGTCAGCGAAAAAGGGCTGAGTCTCAGCCAGGTCCAGCAGATAGTGACCAGGAACAGCGGGATGTCGGCCTACCTGGGAACCAAGGACTGCCGCGAGATCGAGAAACGGATCAAAGAGGGCGACCCCCGGGCCAGGCTGATCTACAAGGCGTTTGTCTACCAGGTGGCCAAGGAAATCGGCGCCCTGGCTGCTGCGGTTTTCAAAGGCCGCCTCGATGCGATAATTCTTACCGGAGGCATTGCAGGCGGGGCTTATTTCAGACGGTGGATCAGGGATCATGTAGGATTCCTGGCTCCGGTCTTTTCTTACCCCAGAACCTCGGAAATGGAGTCCCTGGCCATGGGCGGCTGGGAGATCTGGCGTAAAAAAATAAAGCCTGCCGCCTATTGTTGAACAACCTGCTGTTTATGCTGTCTTATACTGACTGTCAGGAAAAAAAAAGATGATCGGTCCCAGAATAAAAATAAGCTCCTGTAAAGGCTGCGGACTGTGTATCGATTTCTGCCCGTTCGAGGTTCTGGGTTTCTCTGAGGGGATAAACCAGCGCGGCGTCCAGTACGCTGTCCCGAGAATCCTGGAGAAATGCTCGGGCTGCGGCATCTGTTACACAATCTGCCCTGATGCTGCGATCGAGGTCGCGGAGCTGGAGCCTGAAACGAGCCGCTCTTAGCATTCACAGTCAAAAGGCTGGTCATGCAGGTACGCTTTACCTGAGTGAAAACAAACATCATGGAGCGACCATGCAAAAAAGGTTCCTGATAACAGGCAACGAGGCAATCGGGGCCGGAGCTATAGACGCTGGCTGCGACTGCTATTTCGGCTACCCGATCACCCCGCAGAACGAGCTCACCGCTTACATGGCCCGTCACATGCCCTCTGCGGGCCGGGTATTTGTCCAGGCCGAAAGCGAGGTCTCGGCAATCAACATGCTTTACGGCGCAGCCTCCACAGGCGCCAGGGCAATGACCAGCTCTTCATCCCCTGGAGTGAGCCTCAAGCAGGAGGGCATTTCCTATCTGGCCGGAAGCGAGCTGCCTGCGGTGATCGCCAATGTGCAGCGGGGCGGCCCGGGACTGGGCAATATCGAGCCCTCCCAGGCCGACTATTTCCAGGCAGTGAAGGGCGGCGGCCACGGCGATTACTGCCAGATAGTGCTCGCTCCCTCATCCGTGCAGGAGATGTACGATCTTACAGCGCAGGCGTTCGAGCTGGCAGACCGCTGGCGCATGCCGGTAATGGTCTTAAGCGATGGCCGCCTGGGACAGATGATGGAACCCCTTACACCAATGAAAAAGCCGAAGCCTGCCGGAAAAAACCGGCCCCCCAAGGAATGGGCCTTGACCGGGGCCGCATTCGGAAGGGAGAAGCGGGTGGTCAAATCTTTCTTCCCGGCAACCGGCGACCTCGAGGAGCATAACAAAAGGCTCCAGGCCAAATACAGGCTGATCCGTAAAAAAGAACTTCGCTCCGAGGATTATTTCACCGGGGATGCCGAAATCGTGCTCGTGGCCTATGGCACAGTGGCCCGGCTGTGCCGCGAGGTTGTCCGCAGGGCCAGAAAAAAGGGGCTGCCTGTGGGACTGCTCCGCCCGGTTACGCTCTGGCCTTTCCCCAGTCTGCGCTTGAAACAATTGGCCTCAGGCGTAAAGGCTTTTCTGGTTGTGGAAATGAGCGCAGGCCAAATGGTGGAAGATGTCCGTCTGGCTGTTGACGGCAGCGTGCCGGTGAGCTTCCACGGCAGAATGGGAGGGGGCGTGCCCACAATCGATGAAATATACGCCCGCGCGCGAAAGTCTCTTTCAGCCGCTTAGAACTCAAGAGCCCGGGAGAGATGGCTTTACCGGCTTAAAGTTTTTTCCAGGGTACAGCTCGAGGAGCGAAAGGTAAGACTGTCTCAGCTAACAATTCTACAAAGTCCGGCAAGTTGGAGGCCCGTATGATTAAAAAAAAGACAGAATTCAAAAGACCGGAAACCTTGCTCCAAGCCGACACCCACTACTGTGCCGGCTGCGGCCACGGGATCATTCACCGCATCCTGGCTGAGCTGATCGATGAACTGGATCTTCGAGGGGAAATAGTGGGCATAGCACCTGTGGGCTGCGCGGTTCTGGCCTACAACTATCTGGACATAGACATGAGCGAGGCGGCCCACGGCAGGGTTCCCTCGGTGGCCACCGGGATTAAAAGGGTGCACCCGGAGCTCCTGGTTTTCGGTTACCAGGGGGACGGCGACCTGGCCTCGATCGGCACCGCCGAGATAATCCATGCTGCCAACCGGGGGGAGAACTACACTACGATTTTCGTGAACAACGGTGTCTACGGGATGACCGGCGGGCAGATGGCTCCCACCACCCTGCCCGGGCAGCGGACCGCCACCTCGCCCTTGGGAAGGGATATCAGCACCATGGGCTACCCGCTGCGGATGTGCGAGCTGCTCAATACGCTTCAAAATCCCTGCCTCATCGTGCGTACCGCCCTGGATGGGCCGGCAGGAGTGAGGATCACCAAGAAATGGATCCGGGAAGCTTTCCTGGCCCAGAAACAAGGCCAGGGTTTCTGTTTTATCGAAATTCTATCCCCCTGCCCTACTTATTGGAGGATGACAGCGAAAGAGTCCATGGAATATATCTCTAAAACAGTCACTCAGTATTTTCCGACCGGGGTGTTCAGGTCCCCGGTGAAAAAGGAGGCCCGGGCATGCTTGAGCGTGTGATATTTGCCGGGTTCGGCGGCCAAGGGGTACTCACCATAGGCAAGACAGTGGCCGGCCTGGGCCTGAAACACTTTCCCCACGTGACCTATTTCCCCAGCTACGGCATCGAGGTCCGGGGAGGCACGGCCAACTGCCAGGTGATCCTCTCTACAGAGGAAATCGCTTCCCCGGTGGTGGAGCGGGCCGATAATATGATCCTGATGAACCAGCCCAGTCTGGAGCGGTTTTTACCCAGGCTCAAGGGCCGTGGCGGCAGGGCTTTCGTGAATAGCTCCCTGGCCCGGGCTCCTGAAGACAGACGGGTGGTGAACCTGCCCGCAACCGATATGGCCGCTGAGCTGGGCGATGTGCGCTCGGCAAATATCATCATGCTGGGCGCTTATCTGTCCGGGCAAAAGTGGGCCGCTAAAGAAACTTTTAAAAAACACCTGGCCCAGAAACTCAAAAGGAAGGGTGAGAATGTAGTCGAGCTCAACCTGCGAGCATTCGAGCTGGGGTGGGGTTATAAACGTACTTGAAATGTAGAATAAAGTCAATTCGAGAAAAAGGAAGTGCATTTACCTTACAATCAGCAGGTCACCCATTTCGAATCCGTTAGCGTTTACCATAAAAAAGAGAACCGGAGATATCACTCAGCACCTTTTATATTCAGCCTGGTTTTTCTGAAATAAGGTAAATACCGATAGAGTATAGCGAGGACAAGTAAGGAATTTCTACGGAAGTACCTGAAGTCAGGAAAATTGAAATCTTTTTTTGACTGGTTGCCGTTTTTCTGGAAAAGGACAATTGGCAGGTGGTATTTGCTTCAACAGTCTTCATGGTAACGGATGTTCAGGATAAAAGTATCTTCTGATGAAGAATCTTTTTGAATACTCCAGTACTTCTTAGTCAACTTTCCGAGGAAATGCTTGTCATGGCTTACGAGTATCAAGCTGCAGGGACAGTCCAAAAGTGCATCCTCCAAGCACTCGATAGACGGCAGATCCATATGGTTAGTGGGTTCATCCATGACAATAATGTGCGGCGCATATACCATCCCCAAGGCCAGCAAGAGCTTACGCGTTTCTCCCGGGCTTGGTTCCGCACTATCTAAAAGTCTTTGAGGCCGGGAACCCAAACGGCTAACAATCGTCATAAGAATTCCCAGTTTGTCGCGGGGAATATCTTTGATACGAGTCATCAGTTCCTGTGAGCCTCGGGCATCAATCTCCTGTGGAATATAAGTCAGGCGCTCTTTCGGCATATTCAGTGAACCAACAATATGTTTAATCAGGGTACTTTTCCCTGAACCGTTTGGTCCTGTAACTGCAATACGTTCATCGCATTTGATCTGTAATTCCGGAAAAAGCAACCTTTTATTCCCTCCAAGAAGCAGTGAATCTGCTTGGAGTCTGAGCAGATAATCACGTTTCGAAACAACTCCAGGCAACCAGATTCCCAGTTCGAATTGTTTTTCAATCCTTAGATCTTCCAATCCTTTACGCGCACGACCCAGGCGACCTTCCAGTTATTTTTGCATTTTTCCGGCCGAAGCGTCCTTTCCAGTTACCCGGGCTCTATCCTTCTTTTCACGAGCATCATGATCTCCTTTCGCCAAATTTTTTTTTGACCTTCTCCGCTGAGACTGCTTAGCCAGTTCTCTGCGCCTTCCGACTTCTTTTTGCAGCTTAGAGTAAGATCGTTTTTTATGCAAGTATTGTTTTTGCAATGATTTTCGTTCCATTTGAGCAATTTGTCTGCCTTCTGCAAATCCACCGGGACGAATAGTGACCTTTGGAGGATCTGTAAAAAGACACTGCACGCAAAGTGAATCAAGAAGTTCTCGATCATGGCTTACGAGCAATCCAATTCCATCGAAAGCATGGAGGGCGTTTACAATGATTTGCCTGGCTTGCGAATCGACATGATTCGTTGGTTCATCAATGGCAAGTACATCCGGCTTGATCCATAGCGACACGCCGATTTGTGCTCGCTTACGCTCACCGTGCGATAAAGTTTCCCATCGTTCACACCAGCAATCCTCTATGCCCAGTTTCTTTTTTATTAGACTGGATGATTTTGTATCAAGGGAGCAGAGCTCACTCAGTCCGTCTGGAATATTATCAGTACGTTGCGGGCAATAGAAATTATTTTTAAACAGACCAATGTATCCTTCATCTGGTTTCAACAGGCCCGTAGCCAGCTTTAATAATGTCGTTTTTCCTGTCCCGTTCGCCCCGACCACACCGGACCATCCAGAGGAAAAGTGCAGGGAAATATCCTTAAATAAAGGCTCTGGAGAAGAGCCGTATTCAAACGTCACGTTGTGAAAATTAAGGAATAGGTTTCTCATATTATTTCTGAAAAAGCAAGATATGAAATGATAATTTAGATATAAAAAAGCCACGGTGCGTGAAAAACGGAGCAAGGTATTAATCAATTGCCGGCGGCGGTCTACTAAGCTATTGGCCAGTTGTGCCAAAAAAGAGCCAGGCTAGTTTCCATCGATAAGATGCCGCCAACAAAGCATGCTTTCCTAAAACAAAAGAAAGCAAGCGCTGACTTGATAAGTCCCTATTCCGTTTTACTTCTCCACTCCCGTGACTCCTATGGTAAACTAAAAGTTATTTAAAGTAGCACTATATCACAATCCGTTGTGGAGATGAGGGAAAAAACTGCTCCATCTTTGAAACCGTGCTATCTGTTGCAAGAAAAGTCAAGTTTTAAAAGTCTTTTAATAAATCAATATTATCGAGAGGCTTTCTAACTGTGCCAGTATGTGACAGTATTCGTATTAATTCATGGCCTTGGTGTGAATTGGCGGCATTTGGGCAAAAGAGAGAACAGGCAGCACCCACTTGCCTTTTGACTGGATAATAAGGAGTCAGAATACTAAAAAAGTCTATCAGATTCTGCCTTACAAGCAGGAGGTCACTCGCTTCGAATCCGTTAGCGGCCCTGAGATAGGCACATTCGAGTATCAACCTTGGATGCTATTCACCTCCTCCCTACAGGCATCAGATATAAAGGCTGCTCATTTCCCTTAAGCTGCACAGCCTTTTTCAGCTTGCCAGGGTTGTAACCTCCCACGACCACTGTCCCAAGACCCAGCGATACTGACTGCAGATAGATGTTTTGAGCCGCACAGCCGGCCTCCATGTGCGCATACCTTACGCCCTTCTCACCGAATTTTTTAGTTGTCCGCTTATAAACCGCGCAAATTATAATCACTGCCGCTGCGTTTTTAATACAATCCTGGTTGTCTGCTGCCTCGCTTATTGCAGCCCTGTTATCCCCTTGAGTGATTTTCATCAGTGCATGACCCTGAGGGTTATATTTATATATTCCGGGCTTTAGCGCGGTGATATTAGCGGCATAAAGATAAATCTCCAGGGGGTAGAGTGCCCCTGCAGAGGGTGTGGTCCTGTAGCCCCTCGTGTCGGTAATTCCCTGGCAAGCCCAGAGAAGCTGTGAGATATCCTCCAGGCTCACCGGCCCGTCTTTATAAACCCGTACCGACCTTCTTTCAAGCAAAGCCTGTTCGATCGAGACCCCGCTTGTGTACCTTGGCTCAGGCAGTTTTACGATCTCGGAGGACTCGCACCTCAGGTCCTCTTTTTCCACTATTAGAAGCATGAATACAAATCCGTATATTATAACTTTTATATTATTTTTTATATGCATCCCGGTCTCAGTCATAATCTCCACCTATAAAGTTCAATTTGTTTTTCCCGGTGCATTCCAGCTTTACAGTTATGCCCTGGCAGGTTTGAAATGTGTTTCGTTTTAAAATAATCATCCCTGATTAGTCATGAAAGAGCAAAATTTATTGCAATCACAGGGCCGCTGCCCGCAAGCACAACGGTAAAAGCTAAGCGGGCCAGCAGCCTTTTTGCTCATGATTAGCGCCGAAATTATCACCCGTGACATGCAATTGCAAAAAGGCCGCCGGCCCGCCCCGTTTGCCGAATTAGCTATTTAATATTCGATTCGAAAACAAAATGCCAAAAAACAGCATGGTGTATTGATATAATACCTTAGCTAGACTTAGGATTCTAACTTATCCAACCAGCAATTTTTGGGCGAGATCCAGACCTGCCGTATTGAATATTTAAAACTTTTTTTAAAATGTCGGCAATTTTGAAGCGCTAACAACAGCATATTTCCAGTTCTTGAGTATAACAGCGCTCTCTGAACTCCAATTCTTTGTTGTACCGTCTTCAAGTGTTAAAACATATTGACCTCAAAAATGTACAAGTTATTCATACCATACAGAAACTTTCGGTGGGCTCGCAGACGAAACCCGGCATCAGAACACATCCTGACTATGTCTCTGGTCCAGAGCCCACCTACTTCTCCTTCTTCCATTCCACCCCGTTTTTTATCTTCAGAGTACCACCAGATTTTATGGCCGACATATCCAAATATGGGATTTATCATCGTAATAATGAGTTTACCGTCAGGTTTGATCAGGCGACGAGCTTCTTTGAGGGCTTCCAGACGATAGGGAATATGATTCAGATTGGCCAGGAATGTAATAGTATCGAATGTGGCATCATTAAAGGGGAGGTCTGCTGAGCTTTTCACCACCATTGCGTTTCCACCCCAATCATATACATCGACACCTATTCCGTTCCCATACAGATGCACAAGATTATTATACCCTGCGCCAATATCGAGCAGGTAACCTACAAGATGAGGGAAAACAGCGCGAATCCGCTCTTCTTCCGTAGTGGTCCATCCAAAAGAAGGAAGCCATTGCTGGTCGAACAAGATCAGTCGGAAAGGTATTCCAATGAGATCCCATACTTTTTTTAAAAGGCTCTTGTTTATCAAAACAGATCCGAAATTTATCACTTTAATGCTCATAAATTGATCCAGCCTTTCTTCTTATAGAAACCTTTTATTTCACCTCTGCCTGTGTGCATGACAGCCCGAAAACTGAAAAGCTGACCTGTGGTGACAAACGTTATTTGTTTGCAGACAAGGCATATACCAATGACGAGTCGAATCGCTAATGCCGTAGAAAAGATGTCTATTATGGAATTCTGGACCAGGAGCGAAGAAACCGCCTCTTGAGTGAAAAAGTAAAAGAAAGCCAACCGCAATAAAAGCAATGTTCAAAATATACAGGAACCTCAATCAGCCAGGATCTCCCTGGCGAACGGGCTGCGGCTGCCGGAAATCTCGATCTCTCCCCCGACCCGGGCTTTGGTAAAGCTGATTTTTGCTTTTCCTATCGTAATCGCAACCTCGGTGTCCGTGACCCGGGATTCAGCCTGCGGCACGCTTGCTGTGGCTGAATCTGCAGCAGTCAAAACGTGCAGGAAGTAATCCACAGCCGCTGGCACGGGCGGTGAGACCTCGACACGGCACTCAGGCGAGGGGCCGAACTCGCGCCCGGGCGGATAGCTCCTGCCTCCGTAGCTATAAAGGTCCGGCCCCTGGTTGAGCTTTACCCTGGCCTCCTTAGGCAGCACTGTCTGGACAAACAGCCGCCCCCTGCCATTGGCGATCACGAGGTTCGGCGCTGCTCCGGTGGGCGGCTTTGCAGCCTGAAGGAGCCAGGTCTTCTTGAAATTCGGGTCTTTTGATTTCACCCGGTCGAAAATCACGAACGTGCCGGGCCGGATATAGACAATCTGTCGGGTGAAATAGTCGAGCTTTTTGGCCCTGTAAGCCCTCGAGCAGTCACCGGCAAGGTAGAGGTAGGCGCTCCGGTCCTCGAAAGCGAGCATGTCCGCGATATCGTAAAGCCGGCGATCTTTCTCCCAGGCCGCCGCATCCTCGACAGAGCCGTTGTGATGCGGCCAGTCGTGGTGCTGCCCGCCGTCGTTGCCTGTGACATTTCCCAGGCGGATAGCGGGCCAGGTCTCATCCGGATCGTAGACCAGGATTGTATTATGGGCGATTGTGCGCAGCATGTAGTTGACCTCGTGGTCCGAGTTCCATGCAAAATACTGGCCGCCGTCGCCTGCCAGCTCCTCATACTTGAAAATGACAAAATGTCCCACATCCAGGTGCTGGTGGGCAGTGAACCGGTCTCCGCATCTGAAGAAAAAGTAGGTGGCATCGTCATCCCACGAACTGCGCGCATAGACAAAGCCCGGGCCGGTGCTGATATGCGAGAGCTTGAAAGATTTCAGGTCGCCTTTCACTACTGTCGGATCGCGCCAGAGGAAATCTTTGTAAGCATTGACCACCATGCACGAGACCGGCATGGTCTCGTTGAAAGTATGGACACACCTGTGGGCCGGGTCATCGCGGAAGCGGCTCACCAGGATGCGCCGGGCCGAGAGGGTTTTGTCGCGGTCGTTTCCGGGGATCCTGCCGCAGCCGTCGCCCATGGGAACCGGCCGGCGTGAATTGTGCTCCCCGATTGCCGGGTAAGCCTCGAACATGCTTGCAATAGCACGTTTTCCCAGGAACTCCGGGGACATTGCGAAATAGTCAACCCCCTCGCAGCGGCGGGCCACCTCGCAGAAAAACATCCATTCATAAGTCCAGTAATTCACATAGTAGCCCTCGGCCCAGCCGCCGCCGTCACCGGTTAGCTTAAAGGCCGGGACCACACGCTCGCAGAACTCTTTTTCCATGGCCGCTAAAATTTCCGGAGACCGCTTATTCTCATAATAAGTGGCGTAGCAGGCCATGCCGATCCCCCAGTGCTTGTAGCTATACCAGCCGTTATGGAACGGCGAGGTCTCGGAGCGGACATTGGCATCCACGGTCTCGTTCAGGTAGCGGTGGAACTTCTCCCGTTCCACTTCTGTCCAGCAAGGGTAGCACAGGTCATAAATAATAGCGCAGTTGGCCAGGATATCGCCGAAACGGACATGGCCCACCAGAATCGGGGCGTTTATATATCTCATGGCTAGCTCGACTGCTTGCTTGCCCCTTTCTTCGTCCCCTTCGATCGCATACATCAGGGACATGGAGACCATCCTCTCGTGGTCGCCCCCTTCGCGCTGGGTGACCATCTCCACAACGCGGGCATAGGCCATCGGGCGCTGGCGCTCCAGGTCCTTCAGCTCCTCGCGGGTACCGAGCAGGCGCGGGTGTTCCCTGGACACTGCATGCCTTGTGGAAAAATCCGCGGTCTGCGCAGGACCTGTAATAAAGAACAGTCCGATCAGCGCCAGCCCAGCCGGTTTTTTCAATAATTCGAACATTTTTACCTCTGTGAAAAATTAAGGGAGTTTGGTTTGATCGATAGCTGGACTAAACTCACAGTTTTAGAGCGCAACGCCGAAAGCCTCTGTAAACCGGCGGCCGGCGCATTATTGATCATGCCCTGCGTTTGCCGCGGTTCCTTTGGGGAACGGAATATGGCTGCCGGAAATCTCGATACTCCCTCCGACTTCTGCTGTGGTAAAGCTGAGTTTTATCTCGCCGAGCGTGGCTCTGACCGCAGTGTCCGTAACCTCTGCGGATGCCTGCGGTACGCTGGCTGTGGCGGAGTCGGCTGCTGTCAACACATGCAGGAAGTAATCCACAGCCGAGGGGGACGGCGGCGAAACCTCAACGCGGCACTCTGGCGCTGGACCCGTATCGCGCTCCGGGGGATAGCTCTTGCCGCCATAGGTATACAGGTCCGGCCCTGAGAAAAGCTTCACCTGAGGATCAAGCGGCAGCACGGTCTGGATAAACAGCCGCCCCCTGCCGTTTGTGATCTGGAGGCTCGGCGCCTTGCCTGTAGGAGTCTTCATGGCCTGCAAGAGCCAGGTTTTTTTAAAGGCGGGATTCCTGGATTTCACCCGGTCGAAAATCACAAATGTGCCGGGCCGGATAAAGACAATCTGACGGGTATAATATTCGAGCTTTTTAGGGGAATAGGCCCTTGAACAATCACCGGCTGCGTACAAGTGGCTTCCCAGGTCTTCATAAGCGAGCATGTCCGCGATGTCGAAAAGCCGGCGGTTTTTCTCCCAGTCAGCCACATCTACAGCTGCGCCGTTATGGTGCGGCCAGTCGTGCATCTGTCCGCCGTCATTGCCTAGCAGGCCCTTCCAGGCGCGGATATTGGTCCAGGTCTCATCCGGGTCATAGACCAGGATGGTGTTATGGGCTATTGTGCGCAGGTGATAGTTGACATCGTGGTCGCCGCCGAATGAGGAATAATGGCCGCCGTCGCCGGCAAGCTCCTCGTACTTGTAGATCAGGAAATTCCCCAAATCCAGGTGCTGGTGCGCGGTGAACCGGTCGCCGCATTTGAAAAAGAAGTAAGTGGCGTCCTCATCCCACGAGCTGCGCGCATAGACATAACCCGGGCCGGGACTGTAATGGGAAAGCTTGAAAGCTTTCAGATCGCCTTTTATAACTGAGGTGTCGCGCCACAGAAAGTCCTTGTATGCGTATGTGCTCACGGCCGACTGGGGCGTGGTCTCGTTGAATGTATGTACCGCCTGGTGCGCCGGGTCGTCACGGTAATGGCTCACCAGGATGCGCCTGGCGGAGAGCGCCTTGTCCCGGTCTCCGCCGAACACCCGGCCGCCGCTGTCGCCGATCGGGATCGGCCGGCGGGAGTTATACTCGCGCAAGCCCGGGTAGGCCTCGAACATGCTGGCCACGGCGCGGTCAGTGAAAAATTTCGGCGCGAGCCCGTAGCAATCGAAGCCTTCGCACAACCGGGCGACCTCGCAGAAAAAAAGCCATTCATAGGACCAGTAATTGATATAGTATCCCTCGGCAAATCCCCCGCCGTCCCCTGACAGCTCAAGGGCCGGAGCCGCACGCGTGATATAATCCTGTTTCGTGGTCTCGAGAATCTCAGGGGCCCGCTCGTTCTCGTAATATGTGGCATAGCAGGCCAGGCCGTACCCCCAATGCTTGTATCCATACCAGGCGTTGTGGAATACGTGGGTTTCCGAATTTAGATTGGCATCCACTGTCTTGTTCATGTAGTCGTGGAACCGGACCCGCTCTTCAGGGTTCCAGCAGGGATAGCACAGGTCGTAGACAATGGCGCAGCGGGCCAGATCTGAGCCGAAAGTGACATGGCCCTGCCGGATCGGTCCGTTGACATATCTCATGGCCATCTCAACAGCTTTTTCGCCGATCTCTTTGTCCCCTTCGATTGCGCAGACCAGGGACATGGAGATCATCTTCTCGTGGTCGCCAGCCTCCCGGTTCCGGGCCACATCCACCACGCGCGCATAAGCCTCCGGGCGCTCCCTGGCCAACTGCTGCAGCCGCTCGAGCGAGCCCAGAAGGCGCGGGTGTTCCTTAGGGACAGCCTGCTTTTTTGTTCCGGCCTCCTCTTGAGCGCAGCCGGTCAAGAAAAAAACGGACAGCCCGAACAAGATCAAGCCATTTAAGAAACGCGTGGTTTTAGACATAGCGAGTTTGCTCCTGTGGGGTGAGAAAAGGCGGTTTTCCCTTTTTACAGAAGGAATCTGATTCAACTTCCCGGACTGCAGGTAAATCCGATTCGAATCAAAGATACCTTTGAAAAATGTGATCATTTTGCTTTAGAACTATGGCCTGCTTTATATAACTCTATAAAATTCAATAGGTTATTGATAGGGGCGGTTCGCGAACCGCCCCTACGGATAGAATATTATCCTTTTACCTGGGATTTTTTTAAAGGTCTCTCAAAGATAAATTTTTAAGGATTTTTTTAAGGAATCAAGGGTTCGCAGTTTTAAGCTACATCTTTTTCAGGCATTCGAGCACGTCGAGAACGTCTATTGCCCCGTCCTCGTTCATGTCCGCGCAGACTGACTGCTGCCCGGTCGGAGCTCCCAGTCCCAAGGCGAACCGGAGGATCGTCACCGCGTCCAAGATATTTACAGCACCGTCATCAGTGACATCCCCAGGCAGGAAGCACTCAGTACTCTCGAAAGTATAACCGACCTCGCCTGTCTTAAAAGTGATCTCTGTCCTGCCCAGCGTGACCTTGACCTCTGTTTCCGTGACCTGCGCCGCTGCCTGCGGGACGCTCGTGGTGGATGAGTCGGTGGCAGTCAAAACATGGAGGAAGTAATCCACAGTTGCAGGCAGGAAGGGCGAGATCTCGATTCGGCACTCGGGCGCCGGGCCGGTATCGCTCTCCGGCGGATAGCTCCTGCCGCCGTAACTGTAAAGGTCCGAGCCTGAGTTAAGTTTTACCACGGACCTGGTTGGGAGCACGGTCTGCACGAACAGCCTTCCTCTCCCATTGGTGATCCGGAGGTTCGGCGCCTCCCCTGTGGGAGGTTTCATGGCCTGCAGGAGCCAGGTTTTTTTGTAGGTGGTTCTCCTAGATTTCACCCGGTCGAAAATCACGAATGTGCCGGGCCGGATGAAGACGATCTGCCTGGTGAAATATTCGAGCTTGCCTGTTGAATAGGCTCTCGAGCAGTCGCCTGCCACATAAAGGTAGCGGCCCTGGTCTTCGAAAGCGAGTATATCGGCGATATCGTACAGATTACGCCCTGTTTGCCAGGCCGCTGCGTCTTCGACAACTCCGTTATGATGGGGCCAGTTGTGGTGCTGCCCGCCGTCGTTGCCAGTGACCGTGCCTGCCCGGATGCCCGGCCAGGTCTCGTTCTGATCATAGACCAGTATCGTGTTATGGGCGATTGTGCGCAGGTGGTAGTTGACATCATGGAACGAGCCGAACGAGTCGTAATGGCCCCCGTCTCCGGCCAGCTCCTCGTACTTGCAGATCAGGAAATGCCCGTTGTCCAGATGCTGGTGCGCGGTGAACCGGTCGCCGCATTTGAAAAAGAAATAGGTGGCGTCCTCATCCCACGAGCTGCGCGCATAGACATAACCCGCACCCGGGCTGTAATGCGAGAGCTTGAAAGCTTTCAGGTCGCCTTTGGGTACGGAGGTATCGTGCCACAGAAGGTCTTTGTAGGCGTAAGTGCCGGTAGCCGAGCGCGGAGTGGTCTCGTTAAAAGCGAAGACTGCCTGGTGCGCCGGGTCATCGCGGTAGCGGCTGACCAAAATGCGCCGGGCCGAGAGGGCCTTGTCCCGGTCGCCGCCGTATACCCTTCCTCCTCCGTCACCCATGGGAATCGGCCGGCGGGAATTATATTCGCGGATGCCGGGGTAAGCCTCGAACATGCTGGCCACGGCGCGGTTCCTGAAAAATTTAGGCGCCATCTCATAGTAATCCAGCCCCTCACAGTAGCGGGCGACCTCGCAGAAAAACATCCATTCGTAGGACCAGTAGTTGATATAGTATCCCTCCGCCCAGCCGCCGCCGTCCCCGGCCAGCTCGAGGCACGGAGCGGCGCGGTTGCGGAACTCCTGCTCCAGGGCTTTGAGAATCCCAGGCGCGCGGTCGTTCTCGTAATATGTAGCATAGCAGGCCAGGCCGATCCCCCAATGCTTGTAGCCGTACCAGCCGTTGTGGAACGGCGAGGTCTCGGAGTTGACATTTCCATCCACAGTGGCGTTCATGTATACATGAAACTTCGTGCGCTCCTCCTGAGTCCATGAGGAATAGCACAGGTCGTACACAACCGCGCAGCGCGCCAGGTCGTGGCCGAAAGTCTCATGGCCGATTATGATCGGGCCGTTGACATAGTTCATAGCCAATTCAACGGCCTCCCTGCCGATTGCGCTGTCCCCATCGATTGCACAGACCAGGGACATGGAGATCATCCTCTCATGGTCTCCCGCTTCCTGGTTGTGTGCCACGCTCACAGTGCGCGCGTAGGCATCAGGCCGCTCACGGGCCAGTTCTTTCAGCCGCTCCAGCGAGCCCAACAGGCGCGGATGTTCAGTGGGGATAGAGTGCCGCGTGGAATCGCCAGCGCTCTGGGCGAATACGGCCAGACAAAACACCGAGAGCCAGGAAAGTGCCAGTCCAACTGATAACTTTATTAATTTAAACATAATCCGGCAGCTCCTGTGTATTGAGGAATGGAGTGTCTCTCTGGATTATCGACAGGATCAGGTCTGCCCGCGGACAGCGGTTGAAACTCCTGAACAGATTTCGGGCAAACAGCACCCAATCAATCAAGACACCCCGGCCTGATGGCCGGAAGCTTTATATCTCAGGATCTCTGATCCTGCATAAAATCTACTCGGC
This sequence comes from archaeon, assembly GCA_035528795.1. Taxonomy (GTDB): domain Bacteria; phylum Gemmatimonadota; class Glassbacteria; order GWA2-58-10; family GWA2-58-10; genus DATKXY01. Next base: position 48,969 of record DATKXY010000177.1, read on the forward strand.
TATGATCTGTTTAGCTAACGGGACACGTCTGCCCGAAATCTCGATCTCTCCCCCGACAGCGTCTTTTGTAAAGACAAGCTTAGCCTCGCCGAGCGCGGCTGTGACCTCTGTGTCCGTAACCTGCGCCACTGCCTGGGGGACACTGGAACAGGCGGAGTCTGTAGCTGTCAATACGTGCAGGAAGTAATCCACAGCCGAAGGCGAGGACGGCGAGACCCCGACACGGCACTCGGGCGCCGGGCCCCGTTCCTCCTCAGGCGCATAGCTCTTGCCGCCGTAGGTGTAAAGGTCCGACCCCTGGTTGAGCTTCACCAGGGCCTTTTCTGGCAGCACGGTCTGGACAAACAGCCGCCCCCTGCCGTTGGTGATCACAAGCTCTGGCGCCTTGCCTGTGGGCGGCTTCGCGGCCTGAAGCTGCCAGGTCTTCCTGAAATTCGGGTCTTTGGATTTCACCCGGTCGAAAATCACGAATGTGCCGGGCCGGATAAAGACAATCTGGCGGGTGAAATATTCGAGCTTTTTCGGCGAGTAGGCCCGCGAGCAGTCCCCGGCCACGTAGAGGTATTCGCCCCTGTCCTCAAAGGCGAGCATGTCCGCGATATCGTAAAGCTGGCGGTTTTTCTCCCAGTCAGCCACATCTACAGCCGCGCCGTTGTGGTGCGGCCAGTCGTGCATCTGCCCCCCGTCATTGCCTATCGCACCTTTCCAGGCCCGGATGTTAGTCCAGGTCTCATCCGGGTCGTAGACCAGTATCGAGCTGTGGGCGATCGTGCGCAGGAGATAGTTGACATCGTGCTCCCCGCCGAAATAATAGTACTGGCCGCCGTCCCCGGCGAGCTCCTCATACTTGCAGATCAGGAAATGCCCGTTGTCCAGGTGCTGGTGCGCGGTGAAGCGGTCGCCGCATTTGAAATAGAAATAAGTGGCGTCCTCATCCCACGAGCTGCGCGCGTAAACATAGCCTGCACCCGGGCTGAAATGCGAGAGCTTGAAAGCTTTCAGGTCGCCTTTGTTGACAGTAGTATCCCGCCAGAGGAAGTCCTTGTAAGCGTTTCCGGGCACTCCTGAGACAGGGGTGGTCTCGTTGAAAGCATGCACCACCTGATGCGCCGGGTCGTCGCGGAAAAAGTTCACCAGGATGCGCCTGGCGGAGAGGGCCTTGTCGCGCTCAGGACGGAATTTCTGGCCCCCGCTGTCGCCCATGGGGATCGGCCGGCGTGAATTGTTCTCGCGGATCCCAGGGTAGGCCTCGAACATGCTGGCCACGGCGCGGTTAGTGTAAAACCTGGGCGCCAGCTCATAGCAGTCGAACCCCTCGCATCTCCGCGCCACCTCGCAGAAAAACATCCATTCATAGGACCAGTAATTGATATAGTACCCCTCCGCCCATCCGCCGCCGTCCCCGGCCAGCTCAAGGGCCGGAGCCGCGCGCGTGATATAATCCTGCCTGGTGGTCTCGAGAATCTCCGGGGCGCGCTCGTTCTCGTACCAGGTCGCATAACAGGCCAGGCCGTATCCCCAGTGTTTGTATCCGTACCAGGCATTGTGGAACACATGGGTCTCGGAGTTCACATTGGCATCCACTGTCCGGTTCATGTAGTCGTGGAATTTCAGGCGCTCTTCCTCTGTCCAGCAAGGATAGCACAGGTCGTAAACCAGGGCGCAGTTGGCCAGGTCGTGGCCGAATGTCTCATGGCCCACCCGGACCGGGGCCTCGATATATTTCATGGCCATCTGCACGGCCTGTTTGCAGAGCTCATTGTCCCCGTCGATCGCGCAGACCAGCGCCATGGAAATCATCTTCCCGTGCCTGTCAGCTATCAGCTGGTCGCCGGCCTCGATATTGCGCGCTACACCCACAACACGCGCATAGGCCTCAGGCCTCTGCTCGGCCAGGTCCTGCAGTTCCTGCCTGGAGCCCAGCAGACGCGGGTGTTCCTTGCTGATTGCGTGCCTTGTAATACCAGTCTGCCCGGGAGTGGAAACAGCCTGTACCGGGGTTGACTCTTTCTCTTTTTTTGCGCACCCGGCCCAGCAAAAGACAGACAGACAAAGCAACACCAAAGCCTTCTGTAAATAAGTTGATCCAGACATGGTCGGGTTTCTCCTCTGAAAAGGGAAGTTAAGTGAGATACGGTTAGTGACGGCAGCGGGTCGTCTAAAGAACGGCAATTGGAATCCGGATCGAATCCGGGACAAACTGCATTCAAGAAATCTCGAGATCCAGGTCATAGAATGAACTAACCATTATTTCAGGCTCAATGTTCCTGCCGGAACATTACTGAGCCACTATCTCCTTAGCGAACTGGGTGCGTCTGCCGGCGACCTCGATCCCTCCGCCGACCTCCTGAGTAGTAAAGACAATCTTCCTCCCGGCGACCGTGACCGTGACCTCCGAGTCTGTCACCTCGGCGGCAGCCTGGGGCACGCTCACTGTGGACGAGTCTGCCGCTGTCAGGACATTCAGGAAATAATCCACTTCCGCGGGCACTGGCGGCGATACCTCGATGCGGCACTCTGGCGCCGGGCCGACATTGTGATAGGGCGGATAGCTCCTGCCGCCGTAGCTGTAAAGCACCGGGCCGGAGAAGAGCTTTACTCTGGGTTCCAGCGGCAGCAGGATCTGGACAAACAGCCGCCCCCTGCCGTTAGTGATCTGGAGGCTCGGCGCTTCGCCGGTGGGAGGCTTCATGGCCTGAAGGAGCCAGGTTTTCTCGAACCCCGGGTCTTTGGATCTCACCCGGTCGAAAATCACGAATGTGCCGGGCCGGATAAAGACAATCTGGCGGAAGAAATACTCGAGCTTTTTCGGCGAGTAAGCTCTGGAGCAGTCGCCTGCCACATAGAGGTAGCCGCCCCGGTCCTCGAAAGCGAGCATGTCCGCGATGTCATAGAGCTTGCGCCCTTCCACCCAGGCAGCGGCATCCTGGACAGAGCCGTTGTGATGGGGCCAGTTGTGGTGCTGCCCCCCGTCATTGCCGATCGGGCCCTTGAAAGCGCGGATCGCGGGCCAGGTCTCGCCCGGATCGTGGACCAGGATTGAGTTATGGGCGATAGTGCGCAGAAGGTAGTTCACCTCGTGGTCAGTGTCGAACGCATAGAACTGGCCGCCGTCGCCCGCCAGTTCCTCGTACTTGTAGATCAGGAAATTCCCCACATCCAGGTGCTGGTGCGAGGTGAACCGGTCGCCGCACTTGAAAAAGAAGTAGGTGGCGTCTTCATCCCACGAGCTGCGCGCATAGACATACCCCGGGCCTTGGCTGATATGCGAGAGCCTGAAATTTTTCAGGTTGCCTTTCTTGACACTCGTATCGCGCCAGAGAAAATCCTTGTAGGCATTCGCCACTACACCCGAGACCGGAGTGGTCTCGTTAAAAGAGTGCACCACCTGGTGCGCCGGGTCATCCCGGAAAAAGTTCACCAGGATGCGCCGGGCTGAGAGGGCCTTGTCGCGCTCGCCTGTAAATACCCGGCCCCCGCTGTCGCCCATGGGAACCGGTCGGCGGGAATCGCGCTCCCTGATACCAGGGTAAGCCTCGAACATACCGGCCACTGCGCGGTTCCCTAAAAATTCAGGGGAAAGGTCGAAATAATCCATCCCCTCGCATCTTCGCGCCACCTCGCAGAAAAACATCCATTCATACGACCAGTAGTTGACATAATAGCCCTCGGCCCAGCCGCCGCCGTCCCCGGCAAGGGCAAAGGATGGGACCACGCGCTCGCGGAACTCATTCTCCAGGGCTTTTAAAATCTCCGGCGACCGGGGGTTCTCGTAATATGTCGCATAGCACGCCAGGCCGATCCCCCAGCTCTTGTACCCGTACCAGCCATTGTGGAACACGCTGGTCTCCGAGCCGAGATTGGCATCCACTGTGCGGTTCAGGTAGTCGTGGAATTTCATGCGCTCTTCAGCGGACCAGCAGGGGTAGCACAGGTCGTAAGCAAGCGCGCAGCGGGCCAGGTCGTGGCCGAAAGTCTCATGGCCCACCCGGACCGGGCCGTTTATATATCTCATGGCTATCTCGACAGCCTTCTTGCCGTACCACTGATCCCCCTTGATCGCATAGAGCAGGCCCATGGAGATCATCTTCTGGTGATCGTCCCCCTCCTGCTCGAACGCCACCTCAGCGACACGGACAAAATCCCCGGGTTTCTGCCTGGCCAGCTCTTTCAGCTCTCCCGCTGTGCCCAACAGCCGTGGATGTTCCCGGCTTACCGGGTGTCTCGTTGACACGGTTTCAGCCGAGAATAGCCCTGTGCAGCAGAAAAGGAACAACGCGCTCAGACCAAAGGCATTTATGTTTTTTATGGATTTGCACATTACCTGGCAGCTCCTCCGGCGGTGAGAAAAGGGGTGAAGCCGTTGTCAGGAAAAGTAACATCTCCGGACTGAAAAGACGGCAAATGAAAATCTGAACCGGATTGTGATAATTTGCAAGGAGTTTTTGAAAGGAGGTAAGACTTTAGGTCGACCACCAAAGTTGAAGATAGTTGTGAGCTTCTAATTAAAGCGATAGTTTGAAAGAACTCGTAGTGACAAGGTACTACTAGACCTTAACTTTAATAAATTCGGAAATTTATAACTTTAGCACTTTTTCACACAGATTTAGAATGTTTTATGACTTTTGCAGCCTATCAAAAGTACTAAAAATTTTTGGCGTGTAGTAAATCGAAGACCTCCGTAGGCTTCAAATAAACCTCTGTTGCTAATAGGGGCTTTATCTGTTAATCTCTTGAGACTCATAAAGGAGGCCTGGTTGCGGCCTGGGAACGCATGCCGTTGAAGATTTAAAAGAATGACCTTGTTAACCAAATAAATTTAGATTTAATGGCAATATCTTAAAAATGTAGTTCTGAAATAGAAATAGATAGAAAATGTACGGTTCTTCTTGACTTCAATGATTTTGAACATTATAAAAAAAATAGATAATAAAAAAGGCAGTTGTTGAAAATTTAAGATACAATATTTAAGTTAAATTTTAATAAATTAGACATGTATTAGTTTTATTTAATTAAAGAACTAGATTTACAATAAGTTATAAATATTGTTCTTTTAAGGAGATTAAAATGAATGGATATAAAAATCTTTTGGAAAGGCTTGAGAAACTAAAAGAAAATATAGCTATCTTCCAAAAAGTAGTATTACACGCTCATTCCCCTGACAGTTATGACTATGCGCAAATTATTAAAAGAAAAGAAAAAATGGTTTTTGATACAAGAGATAAAAATATTATTGAAAATATTTTCTTGGAGGAGATAAAATCTATTAACATAGATATGTTAGCAATAACAGATCACATGAAATGTGATTTTTCTTGTCGATTGTCACAATTAGCTAAAAAAAGTAATAAATGTATTCTTCCTGGAATGGAAATTAATTTTCAACCTTCACCACCTTTAGATACTTTTAAACTACATATAATAGCAATATTCCCCGAAGATTACACACTTGAGCAAATATGCAAGATTTTACCTAAAGACATACCAGATGAAAAAAATCGCACCGGGAGAGAATTAATAAAGGGTTCAGATCTTACAGTATTTATTAAAACCATCCATGATTTTGGAGGACTTTGTATAGCAGCACATATTGATAATGAAAGTGGAGTTAGAAAAGCCTTTAGACAGCTTGGTAAAGATGGAATTGTATTATATTCAACCGAAGGAGAATCTTCTAAAGAAGAGGATAGACAAATTTCAGGAAAATTCAAAGACTGGATTCTCACCTCTGGTTTTGATGCAATTGAAGTGGCAAAAGAGACAGATAAAGAGCATTACCGTTGGATTAGTGAAATAGCAGGTAAAAAAGTTAGTATCCCGGTTCTTTTGTCAACAAATGCTCACAATGCTCAAGATATTGCAAATGAAAATCGAGTTACGCATATAAAAATGACTTCCATTTGCTTTGAAGGCTTAAAGCAAGCTCTTCAATTTCCTGATACACGTATTAGATTTCCTGGTGATGTACCAATTCCTCCGTCGCCTATTATCCTTGGTCTAGAAATAATTGCTAGTGATGAAAAAGGCTTTTTTAAGACACTTCGGATTTCATTCTCAGATAATCTTACATGTCTAATAGGACCTCGAGGTTCTGGAAAGTCAACTATCATTGAGGCACTTCGTTATGCTTTTGGCTACAATAGAACATTACATGAGATTGAACAACCTAGTGCAGATTTAGCTAATAAAGTGAAAGGACTTCAAGAAGCTACTTTAACCAATTGCGTTATTCGCGTAGTATATTGTGTCAAGGATAGAGAAAATCATATCTTGGAGGCCACCTATGATCAAAAACAAGATTACACAACTAGGGTTTTTACAATAAATGGAGATGAACGGGAAGTCCATGATGTTGAAACTAGTGGATTATATCCTATGAGACTTTTCGGATGGAGTGAAATAGAAACTTTAGGACGAGAAGCACATCGCCAAAGAGACCTTATTGATAGACTTATACCTGGGATTAATGTAAAACTTGAACAATTGTCAGATTTCAGATCCTCGCTAGCAGATAAACGAAGAAACATTGAGACCTTAGTGTCCAATCTTTCAAATACAATACTAAGAAACAATGGTGAAATAAAAAGATATAAGGAATATAAAGCAGATTTCGATCTACTTAATACACCAGTAGTACAACAGTTGTTTTTGGAAATTGATACAGCAAAAACAAAAGAAAAAATTCTATCAGAACTTAAAAATAAAACACAAGAAAGGATAGATTCACTTTTGAACACTATGAAAACAGAACTTTTTGAAGGTCTTGATGAATTGCTTATTGATCCATCAGAAACACTTAAAAATTGGTGGTCTGAAACTAAATTAGAATTAAAGATTCCCGATATAGAAGCTGATGTACGTAAAAAAACTAACCAAGCAGTAGATCTTTTAAAAGATCTTGTACATGAAGTAGATATAAATATTCAAAAATTAAAAGAAATAATACAGAAAAAGGAAACGGAAATTAGAGAAAAAGTTAGTGATGAAACTGCCAAACAAGTGGCTGCTGAAAGGAGAAGAATAGCTGAAGAACGCCTTCAGCGCGTGCAAGAACTAAAACGGGATTATAAAAAAATATGGGAACAATTTGAAGATAACATAAAAAATTGGATGGAGATAGCAAAAAAACTTGCAGATTTATCAGATGAAATTAGTGATAAAAGAGCAAGGCGAAAAGAAGAGATTGAATCTCGCCTTAATCAATTTGGAACTCAAGAAATGAAAATATCCTTACGGTTTAAATCTGGTGGAGATAGAATAAATTTTGAAAATTATCTTCGTGATAGTGGTTTTTTAAATAGAGACTTACATGGTAATTACAAGGCAAACAAATGGCCTGAGAAAATTTCTTCGAACTACACTCCAATTGAATTGGCAAAAGCAATACTATTAAAAAAACCACACCAAATAAACAAAAGTACCTCTCTTATGGTAAAATTATTATTAGATAATGACATTGAAAAAAGATTGATAGATACACTTTTTCCATTCAGTCATGATGATGATGCTGATATACCAATAGTCGATAGTAAAAAACTCGATAAAATTTTGGAGATGGCAGAAGTGGTTTGGAATGATGAAGAAGGCATACTTCTGAATAATAGACCTGTTGAGAATCTTTCGCCTGGACAAAGGTCGAGCGCTATGCTGCCACTAATCGCCCTGTCAGAAGATGCACCTTTAGTTATCGACCAGCCAGAAGATAATCTTGATAACCGTTTAGTTGGTAAAATGCTTGTTGACATACTTACAGATCTTAAAGAAAAACGACAAATCATAGTTGCAACCCATAATCCTAATATAGTAGTCTCTGGAGATGCAGAACAGGTAATTGTTCTTGATGCTCTAAGTGATTCTGAGGGAATTTGCACTCAAAGTGGTTCTATTGACAATAAGGAAATTATAAAATCAATTCTCGAAATTATGGAAGGAGGTAAGGACGCTTTTATTGCAAGACAGCATAGATATGGTCTTTCTAATTCGTCAATATAAGAAACATTATTTTAATTATTCAAAACATAATTAATTCCAGGTTTGCTTGATTAATAAAAAATATAAATGTTTTTTTAGTATTTTTGAGTATAACTACCCCCCTGCAAGCACACCAACCCCTTTGCCAACCTATTCCTAGCGCTGGCGGCTCACTAATGGTGAAAACCCGGGACCAAAATCAAGAGTTACTAAAAAATTCGCCTGACCGATGAGAGAAATACAGTTATTTCGCAGGCTCTTTCGGGGCTTCGGCTTTTTCCTTGGGCTCGCATATCAGCTTGTTGTACAGCCAGGCGAAAACCGCCCCACCGATAAGTCCCTCCACCAGCCCGTATCCCAGCCCGATAACGCTCCCCAGCGGGCTGATACAGTAGCCCCGGTAGCCATAGCTGAGCGGGCTCACTTCAGCGATCGGGCCCTCAAAAGCTATCACCCACCAGGTGTACAGGAACATACCCAGGCCCAAGAAGATAGCGCAGGTGAAAGAAAAGGCCTTGACATTCAGCTTCATCTTGCCCTCCATGTGCTGGAATTGATAAGTTTACAGGCCCTGCAGCCTGTGCGGGAAAAATAAAGCGCAGGACTAAAAAATCAGCTTGACTCCTTCCCTCGAGCCAGGCTTAGACTTACCCGGAACAACCCATTTATTCTATTCTGAAATGAACCAGCCTGCGGCAAGCCGCGAGGTATCTGTTCGGAATTCGATTTATGAATTTGATGCCACACTTTCACACCACCCCCATAGAGGGCACGGCATGCCGTGCCCCTACGGCTGGAATCAGCGGCAGGATGCCCGGAAGCAGAGCTTCGAGGAATTCTTTTCGAATGAACTACCCCGCGGCAAACTGCGAGGTATCATAAGGTTGGTAATGATTATTTTCACCATCCGCCCCCGGGCGACCGCCGGTCGCCCCTACGGTTAGCTTAAGGGGTCGTTTACCCCTCAGCAGAGCTTCGAGGAATTCTTTTCGATTAAAAAAATTATTTTCCCATTCGTTTTTGCTTGCCGCCTAATAACAGTATTAATGAAATTATCAAAATATGCAAGAGCTTAGAGTAAGAAGTAATGAGCGATGAGCAATGAGTATTTCCCTTATTCGATAAAAGATCGCTACATTCTTTGCCACCGCGGTCTGAAAATAATGGTATATAAAACTGTTTTCCTCCTGACTGAACCTGAGAGCGCGGACCAGATATACATAAAGAGACCTTTAAAAAAATCCCAGGTAACAGGATAAATTTTGCATGTAGGGGCGAGTTTGAAACCCGCCCCTACAATAATACATTGATTTTTATGGTTTTATAAAAAAGCAAACAATATTCTTCTGGTAAAAGGATAACATTTTTCAAAGGTTTCATAAAAACTCTCATGTCCGCGGGGCGGTCAAAACGAAGCATGAAAATCAAGAAGACACACCCTGTCCGCTTCGCGCCCCACCCCTCTCAATAGGGGATTTCCATGTAGAACTTTTAGTGCAAAGCCTTGCTTTCAAAAACACAAGCAAAAGGGACACTCTCCGTATCCGGGAATGTCCCTTTTTTTTAAAGAAAAGATTTCATCATCAAGTAAATAAGAACATCAGGAGCTTTAAAAGATAAAATTCCAGCTTATTCAGAGAGCTTTCACCTGCCATTGGCGAAAAGCAGCTTTCCTTTCATGCCCTTTTTGACCGCTTGGATCTCCTCTCCGAAAAGCAGGCTGAGCATTGTGGGCGCCACATCGCTTAGGGTGCCGTCCTCGCGGAGCTTCGTTTTGGGCGGGCCAACCAGGAAGAAAGGCACCTTGTTGCTGGTATGGAAAGTGTTTAGCTCTCCGTCCTCGGTGATCATCTCCTCGATATTGCCGTGGTCGGCGGTGATAATGGCAAAGCCCCCCTTGGCCCGGATTGCGGTCACTATGCGCTCGAGGCTTTTGTCCACGGCCATCATGGCCATGATGCCCGCGCTGATATCCCCGGTGTGCCCGACCATATCCGGGTTGCACAAATTGATCAGCAAGACAGTTTTCGAGTCCCCGGCCTCGATAATCTCGATGATCTTTTCAGTCAAATCTTCGATCTCTATTTTGGGGAATTTCCGGTAAGGCTCGAACTTGTAGCCTGTCTCACCCTTATGCTGGTCGTATTCCTTGATATAGCGGCGCACCTCGGAGGACAGCGGAATTGTGATTCTCTCTTCACCCGGTAACGGGGCGCCGACCTTGTTTCCAGAGAGCAGAGTGAGCGCTTTGGCCTTATCCACGCCACTGACCCGGTACTGGTTAAAGTTGTAGTTGGCAAGCACCTTGCCCAGACTTATATCCTGGATCGGCTCCCGGAAGGCCACCGGGCATCTCATGCCGCGGTAATACTCCACCAGCCCCACGATATGCAGGGTATCATAGTGCAAAGCGGGTTTATTTTTCCAGCGCTCGAAACGCTTAAGGCCTGTGTAGGTGTCATCCGGAGAATTCCTGAGCCTCTCGGTAATGTCGGTTACGGGGTCCACCAGCATGCGCATCAGGAATTCCCCCCGGTCCTTGCGGAAATTCCATTGAATCAGCACATCGTTGTTCTCCACGCCTGCATAGTCCCCGAGCACTGTGGGCGTAATGTACTGGTCGGTAAGGCCCTTGTCATAAGCTGCCTTAAGCGCTTGCTCCGGTTCTTCCATCCGCGGGCCCTGGCCTTCCACAATGGCGCGGAAAGTAGCCTCGGTTTTGTACCAGGATTCCGTACTGCGGTTCATGGTTATGTCCCGCCCGCCGATAGTGGCCACCTTGTAATCGACTTTACGCTCCTTGTTGAGTTCTTCCGCTGTGGTTATCATCAGCAGCATGTCATTTAAATCTTCCAGAAAACGCGCGGCGCTGAAAGGCGGCGTTCCCCGTCCGTCAGAGAAATAATGGATGCGGATCTTGCCTGCCCCGCGCTGGACAATCCGGCGGAGAATCGCATAAAGGTGGATGATATGGCTGTGCTCCTGGTTGTTAGAGACCAGACCGATCAAATGGATTGCACTGTTATGGGCCACAGCGTGATCGATAGCTTCATCGATTGCCGGATTAACCATTACACCATCGATTACAGCGCTGTTTATCTGATGCATTGGATGAACATAGTCGACGCCGCTCAAGACCTCGTGTCCCACTGCAGTAGAGCCTTTAGCGCCCTCCGGCATGCCCACTTTCGGCCCTACGGCCACCAGCTCGGTGTAGCTTGTTTCCTCGAAAAGCGCGCCGGTCCTTACATCGCGCACTGCCTGGCATATACCGTCGCGCAGACAATCAAGAAAAGGAGTCTGGGCCAGGGCCACGCAGTTGTAAGCCTCTTCATCTCTCACACCGCAACCGTCCATGATAATGAGAGCGGACGGACCGTTAAACTTTTGCATCTTTTTGTTTTCAGCGGGGGGACTCATAAATTGCCTGCCTCCTTGGGTAATTCATAGGCGGAAAAATCAAGCTCGATAAGTTCTCCCATCCTCCGGGTCAAAAACTGGATGATTTTGTTCACAGTCTCATCGAAATCCACATTGTCCACGATCATAACACCATTTCTTTTGGCCCTGCAAATAAGCGCATCCTGGATCTTACGGATGCTCTCAAAATGTTCGAGATACTTTTGTGATGAGCGAAGCCTGGTTTCCTGATCCCTGATATCAAAACGGTTGCGGTGCATCTCTTCCTGCAAGGTGATAATCAGGATCTGGAAAATGATAGCGTTCTCTGTGAACTCGGGTTTTATCTTCTCCGGGATCAGATGCACGCCTTCGATAATCATCGAGAAATTTTCCTTGATCGCCCGGCGCACAATGGCATTGACTCCGACAGTCACGCGCTGTGTCTGCTGCTGGAAAGCGCTCAGCACCGGGTCAATCCCTTCTTCCAACGGGTTTTCCAGGAGCTTCCACACCGAGTAGGATGATTCGTGAATCGAGGGCATAAGCTCATAGGAAAACATTCCCCGCATGATCTCGCGGATTGTGTCCGTACCGATCACCCGGGAGATGCCCAGACGGTGGGCTATTTCGACAGTGAGCGAGGACTTGCCGGTGCCGGTTGCGCCGCCGAACAGCAGGATAAGCGGCCTGTCCGGCCTTTTCAGCGTGCGCCAGAGGAGATAATGTCTGGCGTAGGGCTTGCCGAAATCGGAAAGTATCCTCTGGTAGGTGAGCCTGCGCAGCTCATCCCTGGTGATCGTTTTGATACCCCTCTCAGAGAGATCGGCGGCCATTTTTTCCGTAACGCTGTGGGCAATGTCCGGGCTCAAGCCGGCAGCAAGAAGGCTCTGGGCCTGAATACCCCGCGAGAAAGGCTCCCGGCGTCCTTTTTGTCCGACATAAATCGTTTCCCCATCGATCTTCCATTTTTCATACTTTGCCGCAGCCTCTTTGCCGAACCGCTCTTTAATAATCTTCATCGCGATCTGCTTGAGCCTGCGGCGGCGAATCTCTTTGATCCCCTCGGCTAAAAGAGTCTTGCCGACCGTGCTGGCGACCTCGTAAGATTCTTCAGTGGAGAGGCCGGAACGGATGAGCGAACGAGCCATCAATCCCCTGGAGAAGGGGAAGCGAAAATCTTCTGAGATGACAATGATTGTTTTTTGATCTCGTCCTGGCATGGCAGCTATTTCTTGACCTTCAAATCATCCAGTCCGGATAACAACTTGCAGGCGTCCAGGCTGGAGATTATTCCGACAGGCTTATTATCCCGCACAACCGGAATACGGTGGATTTTACGGTCGACCATGATCTTGAACACATCCTGTACATCATCATCTTCCAAGGCCGTAATCACATTGGGGGTCATCACGCCCTCGATCCAGTTGAACTTTCCCTTGTTTTCCTGCTGCTCCTCGATACTCACATGTACGCGGATCAGATGGTCGATTGCCCGGATAACATCTTTGGAAGAGACTATCCCGATCAACTTGCCATCATCGTCTACTACAGGGGCCCCGGTGATCTTATGCTTATCCAAAAGCTTCACCAGCTTGCGGATCGACAGATCCTTTTTCACCGCGAGCACGTTACGGGTCATGAGTTCCTTGACTTTCATAGAAACTCCCGGCTGAGGATAAATATTAATATAACAACAGTGAAGGTTCCTTTTATGCATGAACGACCGATCAGGCTCAAGGAGAAAGCTCTGGATAAAGCCTTATGCTATTGTCAGACAATGGCCTGGAAGAACGATCGGTCGAATAAGAAGAGAAAATTAATGTATTTCATTTTACGCCCGGCGAAAACCTTTGTCAAGTTGATCTGAGGAGAAAAATTTCAATGGAAGCGGCTATTTCTTTTAATTCAAGCATTTTAACGCTCCCCGCCGTGTCCTTTGGCTTTAATAAATCGTTTCGTTTTAACCGGATTTTTAGATCTGGAGATGGAAAATCTCCTTTAAACCGTTAAAATTTGTTAAAAATAGCCGTTTATCCGGAGTGTTTTATAGTCATCTTTACTTTTCCTTAATTTCCGCCTGATTGTGAAGCAAAGGAGCAGCCCTCCGGCTGACAGCTCGCTCTGTCCGGCCTGTAAAGGACTTTAACCGCCAAGGGGGGTGCGTTCTGATGGGACGCACTAACAAAAGAGGGGCGGATCAATAATCCGTATATCATTATTTCTAATTTCATCTTTATTATCAGATTTGTCAAAGGCTTGGCCGGTTTTGGCTGAACCATTTATTTTTTAATGAGCAGATTTGTCCAAACATAGTCCAAACTTTTTAGTTTTCAATGGCCGTTTTTTTGCATAAAAAAGGTTTTTCGGTGGAGATAAAAAAAGCGGATGTGGTTTTCGATTTCCACACCCGCCTTTATACCGGTGGAGGAGTATTACTTGCCTAACAAGAAAAACCTGTTGGTCTGCTTGCGCCTTGAATACTCCTGCCTATTCTGACCATATCGGTAACATTACCGCCTTGCCTAATCCCCGGCTATCTTGCAATCCAAATGCAATATTGCACTGCTCAACATATCAACCACATGACTCATTATCGATCAGTCCAGGCGCTTACTTGCCTTAATCGGCCCCTTGCCCTGCCCAGGCCCGGATCGGCTACTAGGCGCAAACCGCACGAATTCGCCGGCAAACTAAGCCTAAAACGCCCGACCAGGACAGACCCAGAGGAAGGAGGGGATCAGGTGGCTCGGCCCGCTTGGCCTGTCAAGCCGGAGGTCGCGAGTTCAAGTTTCGTTCGCCCCGTCCAAATCTCTCTACTGTCTCTATTTAGCCTAACAAACACCCCTGAATAACCGTGAGATTTCACGTCTGAAGAACGATCTTGGCTTGGGTAGGGTCTAATATCCTTATTTAAATATCGTTGGGCAGAAGTGATTTTTACAATTGATACTTAAAACAGGTAAAGATCTCTTGGCAAATAGCAATGTGAGAAGTGGAATAATGGTTTGATTCATCAGGTGTGGTGCGTAAAAAAGTAGTAGATAAGACTTGATCTGAGGGTTAGTTATAATCGGCGTTTATGGTCAGCATGAGAAAATTAAAAAAGGCCGCCCCCCCCCGCAGATGCAGGGGAACGGCCTGGAGTGCCGGCCAGCAATTTATTTTAAGCCAGAACAACAGCGATAAAAGAAAAATAGACGATCAAGGCGATGGTGGCATTAATCCGAGATTAAGTTTCTAATAATAAATGTCATTACGATGAATACTAAGGATGGTATTTGCAACAATCTATTTCAGCAGGATCATCTTCCTAGTCTCAACATACCCGCCGGCTTTAAGACGGTAGAGGTAAATTCCGCTCGGCAGTGCTCGGCTTTCGGCGTCTGTCCCGTCCCAAAATAAGCAGTGTTCACCAGGTTCTCCGTCTCCCCTTACCAGCGTCCTAACCAGCCTGCCCCGGAGATCATAGACCGATAGATTTACCAGCAGTCTTTCTCCATCTGGTATGGAATAGGTGATCATAGTGGATGGATTGAATGGGTTGGGACAATTCTGCTCCAGAGAGAAAATTTTCGGCAAGCTCGCTCTGTCCTTTCCCAGCATGGCATCGAACTGAATCTTGACTTCCGGTGAAAGCTGCATTTGCGACAGCATTAGACGAAGATAATCCGACTCATCAGCAGATATTTCAAGCGCCGGTATATTTTTACTCTCTCCGGCACTAGCCAGCATCATAATCCCGCTCAATCTGTTTTTCAGAAGTATTTCATCTAGCATCATCACGGCATCGGCAACTGTGAATTTTCCATCACCATTCCAATCCAGTCTCGGGTCGCCGGGATTATTACGCGCCATCAGCAACAAGGATATAACATCCATGATGTTGAGCTTGCCATCGTTATTGGCATCTAAATATGGCTCCTGCTTTATAACTACCCGGAAAGAGTAAGGAGCGGTCTGGTAATCTGCTGGCACTTTTGATACATTCCCTATAGTGTCCGCGGCCTCGATATAATACTCGATTGTCGTGCCTGTCGGCTGGCCAGGGATTGGGCCGGAGAAATATTCTCCGCTCACAGTCATCACGACCATGTCGTAAGTCTGGGTTCCGCTCCTGCGGTAATTGAGCAGAACCTGTGAGAGTATTGGATCCTCCACCCGGACCTTGATGATGTATGGTCCCTGAGTGTCGTATGTGTAGCTGAATGCCTCCAAGCCGTAGATTACCGGCGGGATCGAATCTATCTCCACTTTTTTGATCAGCAGGCTTGCCGGGGAAATATCCACAAGGTTGGAAATATTCTGGAAGGTCCGTGCGGTGTTAATCGACAGCAATTTGAGTTCAAAAGAACACCGGGCGGAATCCTCGATTTCCCGGCCCTGGAATGTTACGTTCAGCAAATCAATGCGTCCTGTATCGCCCTCTGCTGCAACCTCGCTGAAAACGAGTTGTCCCTGTTCCACTAGCTTGTCGTTGACTTGGGGCTTAGTAAACCTTCCAACCTTTGACGCCGAGTATCCAGTATAACTTATTGACGTGGTATCCCAGGTCATCAGGCAGGCATATCCACCCACTGATAATCCGGTGCCTCTCAAGTCAAGAATACATTGTATGGACACACTATCTTTGGGCTGGATTGACTTTTTATCTGGCTGAAGGTACAGAGGGATTCTAACCAGAGGGGACGTTTCGGCGACCACCGCCGGGAATACAATGCTCTCGGTGATCGATCCGGCTAAGGAAACAGACGCCCATGGCAGACCGACAAAAGATTCTGCCTGCAGCCCACTGCCGGCCACTCTGCCGGACATACTGCCCACAGACTGTTCAGCAAGCCTCGTAGCGCCTTGCACTATCGATGACGTAAGCGCTGTGAATAAGATTATAATGACTCTGGTTTTCACTGCCTCTGCGCCTTCTCTTTAAGCCTTTCTTTATACTCCATGACCTGCTTTATCCGTTGCTCCATTTTATCAGGACTAATCGAAGCGGGTGACGCCATCTGGGGTCGTTTAGGTATTTCTTGAGTTGAGGAAAGCGAAGTCCCCTGATGCTGCTCCATTTCTTTCTTTTTTTCCTCCATCTTTTCTTCCAGTACCTGTTGCCTGGCTAATACTTCCAGCATCTGTTTTTCCTGTTCCGTTTCATCGATTATTTCCATGCCGACATTATTCCCTGCCCCGGCGAGCAGTGTTTTTTCGGTCGAGGAGCCTTTCTGCACGGCCCGAACCATCCAGTCGAACGAGGCGTTGCTGGTTCCGTTCATCAGCTCTTTGACCCTGAAGCCGGAAGGAGTTTTCTCCACGCAACAGATACCATTGCACATATCGGTCGGAGTGATCAACACTCTATATTCTTCTGCCAGCGAGATACAGTCCTGCCAGGTTTGCGCGAAAGACACCTGCGCCTCGCCACTAGAAAGCCTGGCAGAGCCTGAAAAGCTGAATTCCGCCTGTGGGGAGGAAATAGTATGAGCCCGTGCTGTACCGGCACTGGTAAGCATAGTGGAGGATACGCCTCCAGAAATATAAGCTCTTCCCCAAACCAGCAATCCAGGATTATCTTTTAAGGCATCTTTGGATGAAGCCCATAAAGCATAACCAGATGAAGAATTAGTACTAAACCCGCCACCAGAGCCACCTGTTGAATATCCATATAATGCTGTAGCTTTACCATTGGATTTAGCCCAAATTGTGGGATAATCATCTGAATTATTACTTATATTTACAGTATTGGAATTCGCTGTTTCAGCCCAAATTGCAACACCATTACCTTCACTCTTTGCATAAATGACACCTGAACTACCCTTATTTCCACCCCATATTGTTGGATAAGTATTTGAGTTATTTCTCGCAACAATGCTATTTTCATCACTCGTTTGTGTTGTAATTCGGCCCTCCGAATAAATTCCACCTCCATTGCCGGTGTTGATTGCATAAAGAGCAGCATATTCATCAGAATCGGTTCGTGCTTGTATGCCGCTAGAGCTTTTTGAATAACCATAAACTCCTAAACCAGTCCCATCGTTTCTAGCATCTACTGTGGCATTTTCCCCATTATTATTTGCATAAAAGCAGGACCCACTACCTTCATTTGTTGTATAAATAGTTGGATATTTACTTTCATTGTATACTTTGATCACATTGCCATCACCATTATTTGCTGCATAGATGGTAACAAATTGGGCTGAGTTATTTATTGCCCATAGGGCATTTCCACTTTCAGCGAACGAGTACATCCCATTGCCTTCACCCCAGTTGTATGCCACCATTGCAGGAGCTCCGGAGCCGCTGTTAATTGCCTGGACAGCAGAACTGTCCGCAGAAACCGCATCCAAACCCACATCGTTGCTGCGCTCGTTATAGACATTCAATCGGCCAATGAGCGTCCCACCGCTCAGGCCCAGTTTCTCCGCATCCAGTTCGCTGATGGCGGAGGTCACATCCGTGCTGGAAATATTCCCCGATGGTGAAATTCTGATCGTAGCCGCCTCGGCCCGCAAGGCATAGGGCACGGCCAGCAGGCGCTTGCGCGGGGTCATCTCCGGATCAGAGCCGATCTTGACGCCCAGGTAGCGCTCGCTGCCCTGGAAAATTTCACTGGTCAGCGGGCTGACACTCCCCAGCAAAACGTTTACCATGCCGTTTACGATCGTCACGTTCTGCTGCTCGGTCCAGATAGCGGAGCCACCTGTGGCCTGGGTGTAGATCGAAAAGACCATTGTCCGGGTATCATTCACCGGCCCGGTCTGATCGTCCACGATCTTGGCCTGGTAGGAAATCATCCCTGGCACCTGCCCGAAAACCTGGACTGATGCAAGCATCATTAGCAAAACGTAAGTTGTTGAAAAGAAACTTAGTCTGTACATATGTCACTCCTTGGAAAGCCTGTATTTAATTTATTTTAGAAGAATCATTTTCCTGGTCAGGCTGGAGCTCCCGCCCCGCAATCTGTAAAAATATGTTCCTGAGGGCACAGTTCTACTTTGTTTGTCCCGTCCGTCCCAGATCACACTGTATTGCCCCGGGAGAATAGCCCCATCAAGTAGGGTCTTGACCTTCCTTCCCCGGATATCGAATATCTCCAGTGAAACCCGGATTTGCATGTCGGTATCTGGAATTGTGAACCGGATTTCCGTGGAAGGATTGAATGGGTTTGGAGTATTCTGCAAAAGGGCCAGTTTTCCAGGTAATTCAGCCGGATTGGCGATCATATCCAGTTTTGAACCGGCAAGATTGTCCTCGAAATCAGAACCGTAACTCTCCAGGTTACCTACCCGTATTATATTCTCACTACTGAATACGTCCCGATTTCTGAATCTGATCACGAGCGGCTCGTCTCCATGACGCGCACCGGTATTGAAAAAAGCGATCTGGAGACGGCCCTCTCCGGCTGAGGCCATCTGAACCTTGTAAGTCGATAACTCAAGCTGCTCGAATGACATTCTGGAGGCATCCCAGCTGACCTCCATCA
>DATKXY010000178.1:0-11158 GCA_035528795.1 archaeon
TGCTTGAGGATTTTTGACCACAATGATCACTGTATCGTCTCCGCCCACTGTGCCCAAAAATTCTTTCCAGCCCAGGGCATCGATAGCCGCAGCCACGGACTGGGCGTAACCCGGCTGGGTGCGCGCCACAAGCAAGTGACCGGCTGAACTGATAGAGTTCACCACCCCGCCGGCAGCCGGAGAATCCCCGGCACGGCCCTCTCCCCGGGGGAGGTAGCGGTAACCCTGCGTTCCGCTGGCCACCTTGACCAGGCCCAGTTCCCTGATATCCCTGGAAACCGTGGCCTGAGTGGCTTTCAGCCCGCGCGAGTGCAGTTTTTGAAGGAGGACTTTCTGGCTTGAGATGACCTCGCCGGAGACAATGTGCAAGATGGTCGACTGCCTCTCTTTTCTGCTTGCAGCCATACTTTCCTCAAGAATCTTGTGAATAATTATGCAAAAGGGTCAATAAATATAAACCAATAATCTTTTCTGTCAATCCTTTTATTCCTGGAGCACGCTTTTTTCGATTTAATAAGCCTGGTATAATCAGGGCGTAAAAAATCATGTTTGTGTCAGGGACGGGGGCGGGCCGGCTGTCAACGATCTAAGACCGGGGGCGAATTCTACCGGCACTCCAGTTCGGGCTTATCATAAATAATCCGGCCCAGGTCGAATCGCCTGGCTATTGCATTTATCTACCGGGGGTGATATGTTTTTTCTTAGCTTTCAGAATCTAATCTCTCCCTGGAAGGGCGGATGAAAATAGAACGGAACCTGATCATTCCGGGAAAGCTCTCCTACGTGCGCGGGAAAAAGCCGGATGTCGAATGCATTCTCTGCGCGGTGCGGGACAGCGACAAGCGCGTGCCCAGACTGGTGGTTTCCCGGACAGAGCTGATGATTGTCTCACTCAACCTGTTCCCTTACAATCCCGGGCACCTGATTATCTTCCCCCTGAGACACCTGAACGATATCAGGGAGCTTAACCATGACGAGGCGCTCGAGCTGTTCAGTCTCCAAAAACAGTGCATGTCCGCACTCGAAGCTGTCTACCGGCCAACCGGTTTCAACATAGGATTCAATATAGGCTCCTCCAGCGGCGCCAGTATCGAACACCTGCACTGCCATGTGATTCCCCGCTACAGAAACGAGATCGGTTTTGTGGAGATGGTCAGCTCCGGCTCCCGGATCCTGGTCGAGGATCCCCGGGAAACATTGAAAAAAATTCGCCATTCTTTCGCCGAACTTAACCGCTCGGTATAAAATGCGCCGGAAAAGTCTCTGAAAACTCTTCGGCCTCTAACTCAAAACAGGAGGATAAGAATGACCAGTTCAAGGTTAAGTGTGACACGGCTGCTGGTTCTGACCTGCTGCTGTGTGTGCGCAATGGCGAGCTGCGCCCGCAAGCCCGCGCAAACGCTCGACTGCCGCAAAGCGCCTGGAGAGATCAGTATCGACGGGAGGATCGAAGAATGGAGCACGGCGGACACCCTCCGGCTGGATGATTCAACCGCCGTTGCCGACCCTGACCAGGTCACAATTTACACCCTCTGGGATGAAAATTACCTTTATGTCGCCTACGAGGTCAAGGACAGATATCTGGTATGCCACCAGACCGAAAGGGACCACCGGGACCTGTACAAGGATGACATGATCGAGGTGCTGCTCGACCCGCGTCAGGATGCCGGAGAAAAATGGCTCGAGGATGACATAGTTTACCACATCAATGTTTTGGGGCAGGTCAAGGACGACCGCGGCACACCGGAAGGAAAGAGCGATGCCGGCTGGCAGAGCGAGGCACATTTCGCCACCCGCTGCAATGGCACACTCAACGATTCCACGGACACTGACCGGGGATTCAGCGTGGAACTTGCCATACCCTGGTCAGAGATCGGCAAGACCCCTGCGCCCGGTGTAACTCTCGGTATAGATTTTGCAGCCGGAGACGCCGAGGGCGCGGATGAACACCTCTGGGACTGGTGCGGCGCCCATCCTTTCAGACAGCCCAGCGCCTATGGTGCTCTGGTGCTTAAGTAGCTTTATACCGAGTTTTACTCGATGGAGTGTGATAATGATCCGCCTGGTAATCTCTATGCTAATCGGACTGTCTCTCAGCGCCGCGGCCACCCTGTCCCGGGCCGAGATATCCCCTGTCGGCGGCAGAGATTTGCTGCCTGACCAGGTTATGCGAAGTATGCAGGCCTATATGTTGGAGAAGCGATTCGACGGCTGGCTTTTTTCCGGCCAGGGCAGTTTCGATGACCTGGAGAGGGAGTTCCTCGGCCTGAAAGGTCAAACACGACACCGCTGGTTTATCTTCTATCCCGCGATGGCGACTTATAAAAAGCCATACCTGTTGTACCACAAAGCGGATGAGAGCCTATTCAGCGGAATCAACTTTTACCCGCTGACCTACCGCAGCCGGGATGAAATGCTCAAGCAGATCGTGGATTATGTGTTTGCTATCGCCAGGAAAATCTGTGTCAATTACTCGCCCCAAATGGAGGTCCCCGAGCTTTCCAGGGCAGACGGAGGAATGCTCGAATGGCTTAAAGATAAAGGGTTCACCGTAATCTCGAGCGGCTCGATCCTGTCCTTTTACAACACCCGCTGGCAGGTCTCTGATCTGGAAACCCACTCCCAGGCTGCAGCCGGGCTGGATTCGATTCTCCCCCAGGCGGTCACTTTCCTCAAGGGTAAGATCCTGAAAAACAGCAAGGTGACAGACTACGATCTGGTTAATTTCCTGAAAAAAAGGCTCAAGAAGCTGGGACTCGAGCCTGTGGAAGAGCCTGTCGTGGCTGTAGGAGAAAAAACCCTTGAGGAGCGCTACACTCCATCCAAGCGCGAGGCGAAGGGCATTACGATTAAAGACATTGTTTATATCGAGCTCTCAGCCCGCCTGCGAAAGAACAGCGAGGCCATGCACGCCCGTCTGGGCTGGAGCCTCTATGTGGGAGAAGATGTGCCTGAGCCGCTGGCCAGTGACTGGAGGCGCATAGCCGCAGCCGCGGATTCAGCGGTCGCTGTGCTGAAATTTCACCTCCCCAATGAAAAAAAGATTCTCCAGGGTTACCAGGTAGACCAGGCGGCCCGGCTCCATCTGGGTGATGATCCCGACATTCTGCCGCGCCCGGTCGGCTTTAACCTCAATCCTTACGGGCACCTTTTCGGTGTGCGCTTCGACAACTACCTGGCCCATGATGACCGTGAGATCATGCCCGGCATGGGGTTCACCCTGGAGCCGGGGATCTACCGTGAAAAACGCGCCTTGCGCATGTGCGCGAATATCTTTATCGACGGGGAGCGGCAGGTCAATCTCTCGGCACCGCTCGAGCGGGAACTGATCGCTGTGCTGGCCCGGGAAAAGGCGGAATAAAAGATTAAAGAAAGAGGCTCGATTTGGTTCCTAAGTTAGAACAGTGTACTAAAATTTCAGGGGCGGTTTCCGGACCGCCCCTGTTTGCATTCAAATCATGTTAATTAAAAATCAAGTCTCCATTCTAACCAAACATGCCGCCTATCACCCCCTGCCGTAATCCGGGATCCTGAGCCTGGTTCCGCCCTCAAGGGCCGACTTGTGGGCGTAAAAGCCCGGGATAGTGTAAGCGAGCGCCTCGTAGACATTCACTGCAGGCTGGCGGCTCTCGAGGATCGAAATCACGAATTCATGGGTGATATGGGTGTGCGAGCCTCCATGGCCGCTCGGATGACGCAGGGGCTCGGGCAGGAGCTCGTAGTGGTCGGTCTCTTCCCAGGGCTCTGTGGCGATATCGGATTCAGTATATCCGTTTTTTGTCACTGCGCCTTTCTCGCGCCG
Source organism: archaeon (assembly GCA_035528795.1). Taxonomy (GTDB): domain Bacteria; phylum Gemmatimonadota; class Glassbacteria; order GWA2-58-10; family GWA2-58-10; genus DATKXY01. The sequence goes on from DATKXY010000178.1 coordinate 3,803, forward strand.
GCTCACGAGCGCCGGCACATCCCCGGGCCGGGGCATGAAAAAGGACATCTCCGTGCCCAGGAACTGGCCCCGCTCCGTGCCGCCCGAGGCGACTTTCCAAAAGACCGCCACCCGCGAGGCATGGCCGCCGGAGGTCTTGAAAAAGGCGGTTTCGCTCCAGAAAGGGTTGTTGTACTGGTTTTCCCGCAGGAATTGAGAACCATCCCCCCAGCCGGCTGCAGTCACCTCGGCCAGGCGCTCCCCGGTCACCGGTACGATCATGCCGGTGCAATGGGTGGGGTAAAGTAGGGGCGGAAAGGCGTAGCGCCAGGTGTGGCTGCCGTCAGGATTGAACATCAGGGGCTCGAGGCCGTCGTGATGGTACTCACTCTCGGAATAGATTATCTCGCCGAATTTTTTCTCCCCGGCCCACTTGCGGCAGGTGATTATTTCCCGGCGGTAAAAGCTCGTCTCTGCCATCATGTAGTTCAAGCCTGTCTTTTTAACTGTCTCGAGAAGGTGGACACACTCCTCCTCGTTCAAGCCTGCGGGCACGGCACTGATCGCGTGTTTACCCGCTTCCAGAGCCTCGACCGCCATGGGCACATGAAGGCTTGGCGGGGTGAAAACCGCCACGGCATCAACATTCCTGTCGGCGATAAGCTTTTTGTAATCTTTGTAGGCCACATCACAACTGTAAACCTCTTTCAGGCTCTTTAGCCGGTCCTCCCTTAAATCGCAGACAGCCGTAACCCTGCAATGCGGGTGCTCATGCCACTGGAAGCTCGTGCCGAACCCCCCGCCGATCACGCCCAGGCGCACCAGGCGTGCAGATTTCGGCGGGACGGTTTTTCCCTGCGCAAGCACCTGCTGGGCCGCAAGGGCGACAGAGGCAAGCCCTGTGGTTCCGCTCAAAAACCGGCGGCGGCTGATTCTGTGTGGCAGAGATGCTTTTTCCATGGGGCAGGCTCCTTTATTTGAGGGAGTTGGAAGCATAGGGTTTGGCGAAACGTTTTTCGTAAGCTCCGTTTTTCTTGAGCATCCGGTCCCAGTACATTATTTCACCTATTTTGGCGAACAATTTTCCCGCCAGGAGCCCTAAAGCGGAATACTGCACAGGCCTGGCCAGGCGCGAAACTATTTTCTGATCGAATACTCCACTCAGTCCGAATATACGCCCCAGCTCGTAAAAGGAGCTGAAAAGCTTCCTATTGAACCTCTCCGGCTGGCTCTGGATACCTTCACACCCACCCTTGATCACAGTGCCCAGATATTCGCTGCCCAGGCGGCGGCACAGTTTCTCAAGATACCGTCTTACATTATGCGAGTGGATGGATTCCGAGAAACCGGACTGGACGATAAATCCCAGGGCGGGATTTCCCGCCTGGCCGCAGAGCGGCTCCAGGGCCTCGATAAAGAACTTGACCACGCCGGGCATGCAGTCAGTGTAAAGAGGGAAGGCAATGAGCGTGTGTTCGGAATTTTTAAAGGCGTCCACGCTCTTTTCGAACTCTCCTTTCCGGATCAGATAAAACAACTCGAACTGGTTTCCCCCGGTTTCGCCGAACCCCCGGAGAAAATGATCGAGGAGGATTTTCGTATTGCTCCCCTTGCCTTTGGGGGATCCATTAAATACGGCCAATTTCATCTGCCACCTCCTCCGGCGGACAACTGGTCAGCCGCATGAAACTTAGAGCGCTTTTTATGTCTAGGGCCATTCTGGTGAAGATATCGGAAATTATTTCGATATCCTCATTGTCTGTTCCTTCGGTCTTCTCTAATAAAAGGCCAAACCGGGGGTACCTGTCGTAGCGGGCCAGATGATGGAACTCCCCATGGCTGAGGTCAAAATAGGGGTAAACGAGCGGGATAAGCCTGTCGGTGGCTCTTTTGAGAGTGGCGCTGGTGAACCCCATGATCACCGGGGAGGCAAAGAGCGCCAGGTCTGATTGAATTACAGCACGACAGACTACAGGTGAATCATCTTTGATGACACATTCTCCTGGTGTTTTGACCCAGCAGCCCCAGCAGCCGGTGCAGTGCTTGATATCCATATCCCGTAAGAGGAGGTTTGTAACCTCATGCCCCTGCAAATCGAGCAGGCCCGTCAGATCCCGAAGGTAGCTGTCGAGCGCGAAACCCTTGTTGCCCGGGCTTCCGTTGAGGAAGCAGATTTTACTCATGATTTGCCTCCAAGGAGGTATTAAGTGTTCGAAGTCTCAGGCAAACAGAAAACCTTGAATATTTGCTCTGAATATAGCAAAATTTACAACTAAAGTCTAATCTCGAAACTAAAGAACATTTGAAATTATTTGGCTGGTCGAGAAAATATTTAATAATTACTTCCACAAGATTATCTATCCGCGGAGAGTCTCTTTTTATGCTGTGGGGCCTGGATCCGGGATTCCGGCGGTCTGTTAAGGTCCAAGAGTGCTCCGCCCGGTCAGACAGTGGAAAAGGGAGATGACCATGGAATCTTTGGTAGAAGCGTTTGCACTTCCCCGCTGGATCGAAGCCTTCCCGGGCTGTCTGGATGGCGTGGGCCGCTGGGCCGGAAAGCTCGGTTCCAGGGCTTTTATCGGCACGGGGCGCTCTGCGGCGCGAAAAAGCGGGCTGCTTTTGAGGGTTGAGAGTTCCTTACGCCGTGAGGGCATGGCTTATGAGATTTTCGAGGGGATCGAGGCGGAGCCTGCCCTGGAAACAGCGGAAAAAGGAGCGGAGCTCGCCAGACACTCCAGGTGCGATGTGTTTATCGGCCTTGGGGGAGGCAGCGTTCTAGATACGGTGAAACTTATCGCCATGCTTCAGGAGAACCCGCCCCCTGCCGAGGACTACCAGCTTGAGAGGCGGGCTTTCAGTGCGCCCTGCAAACCGGTTATCGCTGTCCCGACCACTGCAGGCACAGGGAGCGAGGCCACCAAAGTGAGTGTGATGACCAATCGCCGGCTCAAGGTAAAAAAGTCGCTTTATTCCTGGGAGATGGTGGCCACGGTTGCCCTTCTCGATGCCGAGGCCACAGCGGACCTGCCTCCGGAGCTTACCCGGGAGACAGGTCTGGATGCCCTGGGCCAGGCTATCGAGGGCTACCTGAGCACGAACGGCAACGAGATTATCGCCGCGGCAGCAGCGCGGACTATCCGCCTTGTCAGGAGAAACCTCCCGCTGGCAATGAGTGATGGGCATAATATCCAGGCACGGCACAATATGCTCATTGCCGCCTTGCTGGGCGGAGTGTCTATTGACACCGGCGTGGGGCTGGGGCATGAGCTCGCTATGTCTGTGGGCAGCTTGAAGGGGATCTCGCACGGCCTTCTGGTTGGCATTCTGACCCCCTACTGCCTCGAGGCCAATATCGGCTGGGCGGATCAAAAAATTGCGGAGATTGCCTATTATTTCGGCTGCCCTTACTTTAAAGGTGCTGAGCTTGCCTCCCGCGCACTTGTGGATGAGCTTTTCGATTTTAACCGGGGGCTCGGCCTTCCTCTCTCACTGGGAGATTTGGGAGTCCGCAAGGATGAAACCGCGGCGATTCTTGAGGCCAGAAAACTGGCGACCAATATCAAAACCAACCCCCGCCCCCTGGATGACATTGAGCGTAAGCGGGTACTTCATGCTGCTATCGATGGCCGGGGACCCGGGAGCTGAAACGGAAATTCTTTCCCCTGGCGTTAAATATTGTTAGTTTTGTCCTAAAGTTGCTCTTTGACCCACAGCAGAAATATTTGAGGCCGGTGGCTGCCTTTTGATTCAAGGCGGGCGTGAAACTTGCATAACAAAAGAACGAGCTGCAAAGACAGAAGAAAAGATGATAAGCGCAAACCTGAGGCTCGCCTTTGGCTGAAAAACAGATAGAACAGTTAGTCGGTCTTCTTGACAGTCAGCTTGCCAGGCTTGAAAGATACGGCAGGCTGATCCAAAAGCAGGAAAAACTGATCGAGCAGGAGGATTACGAGCCTCTGGGCCGGGTTCTGGAGAGGAAAGCGAAAATCCTCTCCAGTATGCAGGAGGTCGGAAGCCTTGCATCTTTAGCCGCAAGCCCGGCCAAAGAAGAAGGGGGAGAAGCGGAGCGTGCCGATAAGCTGCTGGCTGGTCTGATAAACAGTCTGAATCTTTTTGTCAAGCAGGAAAAAGAGTGCCTTGACAAGGCTCTCGGTGTCAGAGAAAATATTGCCGGGCAGCTTTATGCGCTGCGAAAGGGTAAGAAGCTGCTGCGGGAATATACCCGCGCATCGAAAGACATCAAGGCACGCTTTAAGGATATCAAGACCTGAGATCGTTAAAGTCATATGTTTTGCAAGCCGATAATGTTAATAGGGCATGAGGCTTATACTATCTACGGATGGGTAGGTATTAATGCTGTCTGTCCTGAGGGAGAAGGGCGAGATAGTTGAGTTGCTCTAAGCCGATGAGGAAATGAGAATGAAAATTGATCCTTCCCTGCAAGGAACCAAGGCCCCTGATCTAAACAAGCAGTCGAAAACCGAACCAGCCAAGGAAGCAGCGGCAACCAAGGACCAGGTCGCTGGCAAGCTAAAGACAGACACGGTTGTTATTTCGGAAGAGGCTCGTACACTTCAGCGTACCGAGTCGGAGCTCAAAGCTCATCTTGACCAGATGGAGACGGCATCCACTGTCCGCAGAGACAAGGTGGAGCTGGCCATGGCAAAAATTGCCGGTGGTCAGTTTATTATAGATGATGTGGTGGACGGGACAGCGGAAGCCATTCTAAAAAGCGGCGCCCTTTCAGATATTATCAACTCCGATAAGCTGGCCCAGGCCAGATTATCCGGGATGAAAAGTCTACAGGCCAGCCCTGAGAAGCTTGCCGCTATCAAAGAGAGGATCGAATCGGGCTATTACAACACGCCCGAAATGGCAGGAAAAATAGCAGACAGCATCATGGATGAATTGCTGGCCTAGTCTTCAAGATAAAAGTTCACCCCAAAAAGCGTCTAGCCTTAACCGGGCAGCCGCTTTTTTTTTACCCGGACCGGGCAGGTCGCGTGTTGAAAGTTCGCCCGAATTAATAGTTCAGCTAATCCAATTGAAAACCTGGTCCTGGCCTTGAGTTTTATGGAAAGTCAAGCTGTTGTTTTGTCCTTGAGATAGATTAAAAAAGTTTGAACGTTTTTTCAGATATTTAACCTGCGGAAGCCGGAATTTACCTTTAGCCCTCCGCTTGGGCCGCGGTATAGAATCAAAGTCTAAATACTCAGGACTAATCCGGGTCATGCGCCCTTTAAACGGTCTTTAGCGCAAAGATGACTGGCTCTAAAAAGCATCATGACTGCCAGTAAAAGCAGAACCCCCAGAGCGCTCATGTAGCTGATAAAAAAGACATGGTCGGTATCCAGATTACGAATGATAAGTCTCAGGGTTTCCCCGAAATCTCTAACCCAGGCATATCTGGACAAAACCGACAACTCGGAGGGACGCTCCTGTCTTTTTACCCACGCATCTTCATCGAGCAATTCCAACCCAATTTTAATTCCTTTACTATTCTCAATGGGTTGAAAAATAAAATTTCTCCCGAATATTTTCCCACGGGATTCTGTCTTGTCCTCCAGACTGATTATCGACTCTAAGTCAAGGGGCCTGAACAGAAATTGTTGCCCGGAAGACCCCTTAATGCCTGGTATGTAAATGTTTTGAACACAGTATAAGCCATTGGCTACCGGTTCGAAACACGGCTGTAGGAAGCTGCTGTTCTTTTCGAGCGGTACCTTTCCCATACATGCCTGCGCCTTTGAGCTTCTGGTAAAACTCAAAAAATATTCGCCAGGCCCAAGCATTCGCTTGTAACGGGCTACGCCCCACAAGGTGATTACCAGAGTGAACCCCAGGATACAGAAAGTGGCCCATTTAGAGAAAGCGGCAACATACTTCTCTTTAACGTATTTTTCCCCTGGCCGCCACATCCAGAGCAATATCAATACGGTGGCGAATAAAAATACGCGGTAAGCTCCTTGATACAGCAGTTGAGGCTGGATGACAGTTGACATATAATTTTGCATACTGTGAATCGAGGAGAACAAATCCGGCTCCAGAGGCCGGAAAAGGCCGAACTGCAAAGAAGAATACTGCGGATATCTCAATACCAGCAGAGAGACGACTTGCAACAGGACAAGATAAAACATCGTTCTGCTTTCGAGCATCAGGAGTACCAGAAAAGGAGTAACCCAGAGGAAATACCGTATTTCGAGGCCCACACCCAAACATAACAAAAGAAGGGTGGTACTGAAGATTCGAATGAGCGTGCTTGTCAGGCTTCCAGGATCCTCGACACTGGTCTTAAAGGACCAGAAAAGCAATGCCAGATACCCGCAGGCCATAACTATCTTCTGGATCAAATGGCTAACTTTTTGATCGGCTAAACGTTCACTAGCTTCTGGATGAATGATGAATTTGGTTATCGCGCCATCTGTTACGAAGTATAAAGGGCCAATAAGAATTATAATTGGCGCGATCGTCCAACCGACTAATCTCAAAAAGGTTTTCAGGTTCTTGCTGTAAAAAAGTAGGATTGGAGGGATAAAAAGTATCGGGTATAATTTTATCATGAAGCCAGCGCTTAGAATCGCCAGTGCAGGTCCCGGCTTTCTTTTTATACAAAGGTAAAGAGCCAGAACAACCAGCGAGGTAGCCATAATGTCATGCTGGCCGTGGCCGTAAGCGGTTAAAATGGTAATGGGATTAAACACCCAAAGCGCGAAAGCTAAAAGCTTTTTCTTTTTATCTTTGATAATTAATAAAAATATGCAGGCGACTAGTATATCAAAAAGAAGGTAGTGGGCTTTAATCAGAAAAAGATTCCTGTACAGGTTAAATTTTCCTGGATCGCTGTAATAGGTATAATTCGGAATATCCCGTGTTCCGATTTTCTCTGCCGCATAAATAGTCCAGCATCTTTCAATCCATGGATTCAGAGTTGGTGATAGAAGGTTCTCGACGGCGCGAAACAGGCCTGCGGTATAGTAATACAAAGGAGGGTAAGAGAAAAATCCTTCCTTGAAAACGTTGTATTTTTTCTCATAACTTGAAAAAATATCAAGATTACCTGAGGCAATCTCTTTCAATGGATATTGTAAAAATGCTGCATCGCTGTGAAAAGTTAACGGCATAATCGCTATCCGAATAAACAATCCGATAAACGCCAGAGTCAGAATCCGGTTTTTCAAGCTGTTAACGGATTTATTATCGCTGTTCATTATTAATTCCGCCGAAGAGTTAGGAATTCTTTAATTTGACAGAACCAGTCATAAACTGGCAATTAGATTCTTACATATTTCACTCTGAGAGATTATCTCTCGCAATTGCAAAGGTCTCATAAATCAATGAGTTACACCAAAGCAAGAATATAGAATTCAGTAGTCAGTA
>DATKXY010000179.1:0-27165 GCA_035528795.1 archaeon
AAACAGCCATTCCTGACATTCCTTCTCGGTCCGGAATTCTCTTTGAAACTGCAGGAGTGTCATCTCCTCGTAAACTGGCTTGTTTAGCTCTGCTGGCATACCTCAAAAATAGAAGGCCTGCTGAGCAGAGTCAATAATCCACTTTCAATAATTATTCCTGAATTATTTTCTCTAGAAAAATGAGGATATTTGAATAAATGAAAGGTTCAGATTTCCTTGAAATCTATTTTATGGAGGACCAGGAAGGGGAGCAGCACGCAGAGGGTTGAAATCACAAAAAGCCAGGAATTCCCACAGCCTCTATCATATATCCGCTTATAAGGACTTTAGAAACACCCATAAAGACAGCCTACCAGCCCGGCTTTTTCATTGAACTGTTCGGATGTCTGACACAACCCGGGATATAGGGCTGAACCCCGGTACACGCTCTATCCGGAATTCTCCGTTTTTCCTGCAGCGGATTTACACCCGGACTCTGGCAACCCTGAAGTTCTGGGAGATTACTGAAGATAACGACGCACAACCCGGAAGCCTCTGGCGAATTCGTCGACGGCGTATGTGGTGGGGCCGATAGGGATGCAGGCACCGCGAGCGCACGACTCGCAGGGAATCCAGCACCAATCACCGCCCCGTATAACATACAAGGGGAAGTCGTTAACAATAAAAGGCTCACTCGGACCCGGCGGGTCCTGAGATGGGCTCCTGCTGTAATAGTAGAAATCAAAATAGTCAGTGCACCACTCTGTCTGGTTTCCGTGCATATCGTATAATCCAAAAGCATTCGGTTCTTTTTGGCCTACAGGATGGGGTCTGGAATGGCTATTCTTCTTATACCAGCCAGCCCTGGAAAGATCGCTCTCGCTGTCTCCTGTGTAATATTTTGTAGTCGTACCCGCACGGCAGGCATACTCCCATTCCGCTTCCGTAGGCAACCTGAATCCATTCTTAGTAAAGTCGCAATTACATTTGCATAGAACCAAATCCCAAATTCCTTCCAGGACATAGGTGGAGTCTTGGATGTAGGTATAGCAGGGCTCGAGACCCGCCGCCTCGCTGAGCTTGTTGCAGAATACTACGGCTTCGTACCAGTCAACTCGATTTACGGGGAGGTTACTTTCTCCGGTGAAAACAGAAGGGTTGGTATCCATTACAGCTTCGTACTGCTCCTGTATAACCTCATATCTGCTCATCTGAAAAGCGGAAATGCTTACAGTGTGAACCGGCCCCCAACTCCAGTTACCACTATCGCTCCCCATCTGGAAAGTTCCGGCAGGGATTGAGACCATCTCGATGCCATGAATGGCTACAGAACTAACTATGTACACGCTGTTGGTAGTATCTGCTGCTACTATAAGCTTCAAGTATCCACCGGTAAACCCGGCAGGGATGATGATCTTTATACTGTCAGGTCCGAACTCCAGGAGACTCACTTCACCGGCATTTATAAATGCCTTCACTTCAGCCGCGGTAATGGTTTCATTAATGTTTTCAACCGAAATAATCAGAGTGTCTCCACTAGACACCGAGGTCCGGCTCAGACCGGCGATTGAAGGGTGCCAGTAAATGAGCCCTGGCTCTTGCTCACCGGAGAGCACCCTGAGCAGGCCCAGCAGGTCGAATATATCAACAGCCCCGCTCGCGTCTACATCCGCGATCTGCAGTTCCCTTTCAGTTCTGCCCTCCGGGATGGATAGCATCTTCAACATTTCCAGCATGTCTAAGATATTGACCTGGCCGTCTCCGTTAATATCGCCCCGGTAAGTTGATTCCACTGCAGGCTGAACCTGGGAGAACGAGATCGCCGCAAAGGAACCGGTTATAAGTAAGGAGAGAGATAGAAGCAGCAGTAGTTTACGCATTATCGAACTCCTAATGGAATTTATATTGACCGTATTATGATTTACCCAGCAGCCTCAGCAGCTCGAGCAGGTCGAAGATGTTAGTGATGCTGTCAGTGTTTACATCGGCTCTGGAGATGTAAACGGAGTCTGTTTCGGAGCCGCCCAGGACTCTCAGCAGGGCGAGGAGGTCGAAGATGTTTACGGCACCGTCACTGTTAACATCCCCGGGAAGAGCGCAGGCACTAATAGTAAGCCGGCCGTGAACCAGGGTTACGCTGACAGCCTGCTGGTTCTCATCCGAAATCAGGGCGTCCGAAAGCACAAGATCGATCTCCGTTCCCGGCGGAGCGGTTGAACTCACCTCGTAGCTCACAATGAGGATATCGCCGCTGCCAGCGCTGATTGTTTCCCCTGAACCGGAATAGAACAGAATAAGACGGCCGTCCCCTGAAGGGTGGCTGTCAACTGTCCAGCCGCTGGTGCGGCTGCCTGTACCGGCACTCTTGAAAGTGAGATAACCTGACAAACTTGGGGTAATCACAAACTGGCCGCTGCTGATTACAACTTCTTCGTTTCCCAGGCAAACCGGAATATCTACTGTGGAGCCTGGAGAAGCGCTTACAGATAGGCTGGTTAATGTTGCCACTGCCGGGGTAACGCCGCCTTCATCTGACCCGGCTGCAAGCATGCTTACTCCGTTTCCCCAGGTCCCGAGCCACTTGTTGTCTGCGGAGTCTATGGCTATGGCATAGACAGAATTATCAGCCAGGCCGTCAGTGGTGGTATAAGTCTTCCAGACTGTCCCGTCAAACCGGCTCACTCCTTTTCCTGTCCCGAACCACTTGTTGCCTGCGGAGTCTATGGCTATGGCATTGACATAATTATCAGCCAGGCCGTCAGAGGTGGTATAGGTCTTCCAGACTCTCCCGTCAAACCGGCTCACTCCTTTTCCCCAGGTCCCGAACCACTTGTTTCCCTGACTGTCTATGGCTATGGCATAGACATAATTATCAGCCAGGCCGTCAGCGGTGGTATAGGTCTTCCAGACTCTCCCGTCAAACCGGCTTACTCCGCCAAACGTGGCGAACCACTTGTTGCCTGCGGAGTCTATGGCTATGGCCCTGACAGAATTATAAACCAGGCCGTCGGAGGTAGTGTAGGTCTTCCAGACTCTCCCGTCAAACAGGCTTACCCCGCCTGTCAAAGTCCCGAACCACTTGTTGCCTGCGGAGTCTATGGCTATGGCAGAGACATAATTATCAGCCAGACCGTCAGCGGCGGTATAGTTTGTCCAGACTGTCCCGTCAAACCGGCCCACTCCGCGTCCCCAAGTCCCGAACCACTTGTTGCCCTGACTGTCTATGGCTACGGCCTTGACAATATAATTACCTAAGGGGGTGGTATAGGCTGTCCATTCGGTCCCGTCAAACCGGCTCCCTCCGCGATCCGTCCCGAACCACTTGTTGCCCTGGCTGTCTATGGCTATGGCATTGACACCATTATCAGCCAGGCCGTCAGCGGTGGTATAGGTTGTCCATACTGTCCCGTCAAACCGGCTCACTCCGCCTCCCCAAGTCCCGAACCACTTGTTGCCCTGGCTGTCTGTGGCTATGGCCCTGACATCATTATCAGCCAGGCCATCAGAGGTGGTATAGGTTGTCCATACTGTCCCGTCAAACCGGCTCGCTCCGCTACGCGTCCCGAACCACTTGTTGCCCTGGCTGTCTATGGCTGTGGCCCAGACATAATTATGAGCCAGGCCGTTGGAGGTGTCATAGGTCGTCCAGACTGTCCCGTCAAACCAGCTCACTCCGCTATCCGTGCCGAACCACTTGTTGTCCAGGCTGTCTATGGCTATGGCATTGACAGAATTATCGGCCAGACCGTCAGACGTGGTATAGGTCTTCCAGGCTGTCCCGTCAAACCGGCTCACTCCGCCACGCGTGGCGAACCACTTGTTGCCTGCGGAGTCTATGGCTATGGCCCTGACATCACTATGAACCAGGCCGTCAGTATTAATATATTTCTTATATGAGCCATCCTTTAAACTCCACCTTACAACACCGCCAGAGCCTCCGGCCCAGAGGATGGAGTCCCCTTCCAGAACGAGGACACTTATATAATTGCCATTCGTGTAATTGACGAATGTGCCACTGCAGTAAACGTGGGAATAAAACATGACACTCATCAATAAAGTCAGATAAGATAACCCGGCTTTCACTTTAACATCCTATGGTTAAATCAGTGCAATTCCTGTGAATAACCACAGATAGTCCAGATGTTTGAACTTTGTATGAGATGACCCTATTTCAAGAGCACCATCTTGCGGGTCTGGATAAAACCACCGGCCTGCATGCGGTAGAAATAAACGCCGCTTGATACTTTCAGGCCCCTTTCATCCGTTCCATCCCAGGTCACGGCATAATAACCCGCCTCTTTGATCTTATCAACCAGAGTTCTCACCAGGTTTCCCCGGATATCGTACACTCTCAGTCTCACCTGCCCAGATCCGCCTTCAGGAACGCCGTATCCGATAGTGGCGGAAGGGTTGAACGGGTTGGGAAAGTTCTGGGACAGGGAGAACGCTTTCGGCATACCCGGCTTACCTGCTTGACCGTGACCGTACAGCGCCATGCCTAAAGCCTTCTTTTCTTCTTCTGTCATCCCCGCCTGAGCCAAGACTGATTTGATATACTCGATATCCGTCCTGGTCAGACCTTCGAGCAGGTTAATCTCAGAGGAATTATCGACTGCAGAGAGCAAAGTGGGGGCATCCGGGCAGGTGTTGTTGCGCTGGGCCAGGAGCACGGCCACGGCATCAGCCCAATCGGCATCACCATCACCGTTGAAATCCGCTCTCAGGTCGCCCGGGTTGTCACGCAGGAAAAGCAGTAATGAGATAACATCAATGATATTGATCTTACCGTCCCCGTTGAAATCACAAGCCGTCTGCGGTTCAGGCTGCGCTCCTTCCGGAATGACATCAAAAGCAACATAGTCTGAATTATTGGTCTCATCCTCTTCATCAATATTATTATCGGCATCAGCCATTATGCCTAGATAATATCTTTTATCAGCTCTGACATATGTTGGAACGGTTACCGTAATGGTATCCGTCGATGAAGAATTAAGCTCTAAACTTCTTATAGTTCTTTTTCCAAGAGGATAGTAATAATTGGTAAAGAACGTATACTCGGACCAGCGTGTTTCACAGGCAAATTTATTCAGTGCTGACACAGGACCCTCATTTTTAATCGTGAAAGTAACTTTCGCAAAACTGCCCGGAGCTCCTGTGGCGGGCCTTACCGAAACACTGGAGACCTTTAAATCCGGCCGCGGTCCTGGAGGATGGGGAACAACTTTAAAAGACCTATATAATGTGTTATTATTTTCATCCATTTCCTCGATATCATTATTGACATCAACTCTTAGGCCTATATAGTAGCTTTGATTAGGAGCAGCATTCGTCGGGATTGTTATAGTAACTGTATTTGTAATTGAAGCATCAACCGCTAGACTGCCGATATTGCTGAGCCCAAGCGAAATGTCCGGAATGATTACTCCTCTTGAATAAATAGACCAGAATATCTCATTGACCGATATATTTTTCGCTGCAGCACCACCCCAGTTCTTTACCGTGAAAGTAACTTCCACGGCACTATCCGGGGCCGCCGAGTCGGGACTTACCGAAATACTGGAGACCTGCAAATCAGGCTTTGTCCCACGAACTATATCAAAAGAGGCATACGCTTTATTATTATCCTCTTTCGCTTCAATAATACCCTTATTAACATCAGTTTCTACTACTATGTAATATCTTTTGCCAAGATCGACATCATTCGGGATCCTTATTGTATCCGTAAAAGTTTTAGAAATAAAACCACCCAATCCAATCACATAGCTGCTTTCATAAAAAGTCTTCGAATCGCTGGCAGTAGAATCCTCAGACCAGTGTATAAAATTTTTAGCGAGGCCTGTCGCTTCACTCATGCCAATATTTCTTATTGTGTAAGTGACTTCCACGGAACTGCCTGGAGGTCCTGATGCAGGGTTTATCGAAATACTGGTAACTCTTAAATCCGCCTTTTCTGTTACACCAGGCAAGGTACCCTTTGAAACCCTGAAACTGTAATTGAGGTCGAGGGAATAGTCACTTTTGATAGAAAAAACAATATAGTACCAGCCCCAGGTCACAGGGATTCCCCCCCTGGTAAGTTTCTCACCCGTTAAACAGGTCCCACTAACCTCGTTATCTTTATGATCCCTTACCAAATTAAAAGTTGATACATCCGTACTACTATACATGGAAAACGATATGTCACATGATCTAATATCACTGGCATCAATTAATAGCTCAAGAACGATTGGAGACTGCACATATAATTTCACCCAGTCTTTTTCATCATCCAATCGATTCAGGGTTTTATTATAAGTTATATTAAGTAGGATTTCCTGAGCATTTAACGGTGTATTATCTTTATCCGAAAGAGCTTGAATTTCTTTTGGCAAAAAGATATTCAGGTAGACAGCAAATAGTGCCAGGCGGGTAGTTGTTTTTAGAATGACCGACATTTCAATAACCTCCTGAAAATATTCAGGGTGTTGCAGGATATCTGGGTTTTGCCGGCTACGGAGAATTGAGTCTTGGACCGGTCTTTATGTGGCTAGCCTTACCGGTAAATCGAAATACGGATACGCCGCATACCCTCACACCCCAGTCAAGTATCAAAAAACAAGAATCAAGGGCTCAAAAACTTTAGTGCTGGAGAAAAGACTCACGCCGGACAACCCGGAAACCTATGGAGTATTGCCTGGAGCCCTGGTAGTAACGGTCGCGCCAGGCAGACTGGGTTATGTAAGCGCTGTCTTTCAAGCTTCCGCCCCGAATAACACGGGAAGTGCCAGATTCCGGGCCCGTGGGATTAGTCTGACTCTCGGAAGTATAATAATTTGTCCACCGGTCATTGCACCACTCCCAGACATTGCCGTGCATGTCGTACAGGCCCCAACCATTGGCCTCCTTCAGACCAACCGGATGCGTGCTATCTCCGAGGCCCAAATGCCAGGCGGCACGTTCAATATCTTCATAGCTATCTCCGGTGTAAAACCTCGTTGTTGTCCCTGCACGGCAGGCGTACTCCCACTCGGCTTCAGTCGGCAGGCGGAATCCGTTCTTCGTAAAATCACACTCCCAGGTGCTCAGATCGTAGCAGGGCTCAAGCCCAGCCGCTTCACTGAGCTTGTTGCAAGAAGCAACCGCATCGTACCAGCTTACCTGTTCCACTGGACAGTTTTCATCTTTAGTGAAATAAGAGGGGTTCGTGCCTGTCACTGCCTTGTACTGGGCCTGGGTGATCTCGTATCTGCTCATCCAAAAAGCGGAAAGGGTCACAGTGTGTACCGGCCTTGAATACTCCAGCCAGGGATACTGAGTGTCGTTTGTCCCCATCTTGAACGAACCGCCAAGTATGTAAACCATGGTGATTCCCTGGACAACCGCAGTGTCACCCATAGCCGGACCCCAAATAATTGCCCCTGGCTCTTCACCACCGGAGAGCACCCTGAGCAGGCCCAGCAGGTCGAATATGTTCACAGATCCGTTATCGTCCATGTCCGCAATTTGTTGTGCTCTTTCCGGTCGCCCTCCCGGATCAGGGAGCATCTTCAGCATCTCCAGCAGGTCGAAGATGTTCACCTGCCCGTCCTCGTTGATGTCGCCGCGATAAGTGGAGCTCACGTCGACAGGTGCCTGTGAGAACGAGATCGCCGACACGAAGAAGATTATCAGAGCGAAAAGTAGAATGCGCATGGGGACTTTACGCATGGCAGTGCTCCTGTAAATATTCAGATGTTCCAGGTTATTTGCGTTTTGCTGTCTGCGGAGGCGCGAAGCTTGAACCAGTCTTTATATGGAGAGCCCAGCCGGTAAGTCGAAAAACAATTATCCATTTTAATTATATTTAATTATAATAAGATCAAATGAAAGTGTCAAATATAAGAAACGGCAGGGAAAGGGATTTTGCAAGGATGTTCAGGAGCAAATAAGCAGGCTGCGCGAGACGAGTTTAGAACATATCTGATTAAGGCAGCCTGATATTTTGCCGTTTTCACAATTCCCGGAACCTCTTAAAAATCAACCCAAAAGCGCGTGGATGCTGCATCTCAGGCTTTTGGTAAATTGTCACAGATTAACAACAATGGCATGAATTAACACCATTGCTGGCACAAACTGGCACATCCATCTCCCTTGCTCCATAGAATTCTTAATCATAAAAAACGAAGACCTCCTGCTTGTAAGGTGTAATTTCTAACTTTAGGTAACGCCTTAATTTCCAAACATAAGTCAAGTCCTAAAAGATCTGTAAAATTGGTTCCAGAGGTATAGTTAAAAGAAGGAAGAAATTATGGATAATTCAAATGTAACAAAAAGCGATAAATGTTTTTGCTCGAACAATAGTAAAAGGGATGGAATTCCCGGTTAATTCCTCGTGTGGGGCGATTTGGTGTTTAACAAAGCAATGGTAAATTAAAACTGTGTAAAATATAAATTTCTTGACATTTTAGCTGCGTAAATAAATTTTTAATCGAAAAGAATTCCTCAGAGCTTGTTCCGGGATTACCGCATTTTTCTTTTGCATTAAGAAATTCCGGTGGCACGCAGTGCCAGGAAATCGGCTTAATACCTCGCAGCTCTGCTGCGGGAATAGTCAATTTCCACGAATTTCTTTATTAGAAATAATACCGTTTCAAGTAAAAAAACCATTCAATATTCCCTGGAAAATCAGTGCTGCATATTTTTCTCCCCGTGGGAGGAAATTAAACTACTACCGGCTGAAGCCGGTAGATTTAGGGCGGCTTACTCGCTCGACCGGATAGAATCCGGTTCTCGCAACCGCCTGCAAAGATAAAATGCCTGCCCCTTCAGGGCATACTGAAATCTTCGCCTGAAGGCGAGGGATTTTCTCCCATTCCCCGATTGGGACATTAAAAAGCCATCGATCAATTTTCTCGATGTTTTGAGGTGAACATGGATGATGAAAGAAAAACAAAAAAACAACTTATAACGGAGTTGAATAATCTCCGCCGGCGGGTTAGCCAACTTAAAGAATCAGATAAAAAACGACAGCAGGCGGAAGAGACTCTTGAGCGCGAGCGTACCACTTTTGATAATATTATTGACTTGAATCCTTACTCTATAGCCATTGCAAATACAGAAGGACGCTATGTCAGAATAAATGAAGCATACGTAAATTTGTTCGGCAGGCCGTCAGATCTATCGGCATATTGTCTCTTTGAAGATCCGTTTATTAAAAGAACGGGTATGGATGAGCTTTATCGTAAGCTTTATGCAGGAGAAATGAAATTACTGCGATTTAACGAGGTTTGGTACAACCCGCATGAATCTGACCCGGTAAGGTTCCCTGATGTAGATAGATGTATAAGTGTGGTGAACTTTCCCCTCTTGAATCCTGAGGGAGAAGTCGAATTCATAGTATTTATGGTTGAGGACATCACCGAGCGCAAGACGGCAGAGCAGTCGCTTAAAGAAGAAAGAGAAAAGCTGGTACTGAGTCTGAAACACAAGGGACTGACCGCTGAGGTGGCCGCCCGTCTGAATATGAGCGAATCTTTTGAAGATGAGGAAGCCGGATTATTGGCAATCCTGAGCAAGACCATGGAAGTCGATAATGTAAGCTTTTACAGGTTTGATGCGGGGAAGAATAACCTGCTTTGGTTTAGTGCTACCGGGAAAACCCTCAAATCTCAATCAGGGGCCGCTGGTAGTGAGAAAATTTCCTGTTCCAGGATTCCCGAATTAATCGAAAAGATCAACAGCGGCCAGAGCTTTTTTACTTTCGATTACAAAAAACTAACTAACCGGGAAAGGGGATTTTTCACCCGCAGACGGAGGATCAGCGAATGCCTGATACTCCCGATCAGGCTGCGTGGCGAGGCGCTGGGCTTTATGAGCTTATGCTATTATAATAAGCATGATTGGAGCCGGGAAGAAACCGAGCTTTTTAAGACTATTGCCGACATAATTGCTAATGCCTGGGAAAGGCAGCGCCAGTTTCAGGCCAGGCTGGAAGCGGAAAAGGAACAGTTCGAAGCTGTGAAAATGGCAGAACAGGCTTCCCGTCTCGCTTCAATCGGAGTAATGGCTGCCGGTATAACTCACGAGATCAATCAGCCCCTGACTACGGTGAATTTGGCGGTTGATTGGCTTAAGGATCTGGATAAAAAAAGCGATCTGATTTTACCGGAATTTTTTGACGAAAAAGTGGGCTTGATATCCAAAGGCGTTAAGCGAATCAACGAAATAATCGAGCATATGCGTTCCTTTTGGGCGGCCCCCGGCCAGACTATGAGAAGGACTGTGGACTTGAACGAAGCGGTTAAAAGCGCTGTCTCCCTTCTTGACCGCCAGTTGCATTCACACGGTATCGAATTGGAAATCGGCCTGCTTAATAAACCGCTCGCCATCCAGGGAAACCCGGTTCACCTGGAACAGATTGTGACGAATCTGGTTGTCAACTCCATGCATGCGCTGGATAAAACCGGAAAAGACAAGAAGAAGATAAAGATTCAAACCATTAAGCGTAAGCGCACGGCGTTTTTAATCGTCGAAGACAACGGGACAGGTTTACCAAACGGGACTATGGAAAAAATCTTCAATCCCTTCTATTCCACCAAAAAACCAGGCAAGGGAACCGGACTCGGATTAGCTATAGTTAAACGTTTTGTCGATGAACACCGCGGTTCGATTACTGTTGAAAGCGAAAAAGTCGAGGGCGTTGCTGTCACTATTAAGTTTCCCATCCTGCAGCAAGCAAAGGCCTGAATCGATGCGCATTCTATTATCTGATGATGACGAGGTTCTGCTCGGGGAGATGGTTGAGTTCCTGGTTGATAATCTCGGGCACCAGGTGGCACAGTGTGTGAACGGCCGGGAGGCTTTAGGTCTCTATAAAGATGATCCGTTTCCCATGGTTATAGCTGATGTACGCATGCCCGAAATGGATGGTCTCGAACTGTTGAAAAGCCTCAAAACGCTTCCAGAGGGGAAGAACTCGGACGTGGTGCTGATTACCGGCTATGCGGATATGGAAGCCGCGATCGAAGCTCTGCGGGGCGGCGCCTATGATTTCCTGCGAAAGCCGTTTCGCGAGGGAGAGCTGGCCGCAGTAGTCGAGAGGGTCGCCGAGCACCAGGCATTGATCCGTGAAAACTATGAGCTGACCCATCATTTTAAGGAAAAGGTGGCCGTAGCTACCCACAGGACCGAATACAGGCTCAGAAGGCTGGAGAGCGCTTACGCTGAAGTAGTGGGTCTGAGTACAGTGGGTATCTTTTCCGACAAAATGAGAGCGGTGGTCAAGGTGGCCCGGCAACTGCACGAGGACCGCTCCGTACCGGTGCTGATCGAGGGTGAAACCGGAACCGGCAAGGAAATCCTCGCCCGGCTGGTGCATTACGGAGAGGGCGATGTAACCACTCCCTTTATTTCCTTAAACTGCTCGGCTATCACGCCGAGCCTGTTCGAGAGCGAGCTTTTCGGTTACGAGCCGGGCGCGTTCACCGGAGCAAAGAAGTCCGGTTCAATCGGCAAGCTGGAGCTGGCCCAGGGCGGCACGCTGTTTCTCGATGAAATCGGGGACCTGCCCCTTGAGATGCAGCCCAAGCTGCTGCGCGCCCTCCAGGAAAAGGAAATCTACCGCATCGGCGGGCTGAGAAAAGTAAAGCTCGATGTGCGTATTATCTGCGCCACAAACCGCGAGCTTGATAAGCTGGTGGAGAAAGGCGCATTCCGAAGGGACCTGTTCTACCGGCTAAACAAGGGCCGAATTTACCTCCCTCCCCTGCGGGAGAGAAAAGAGGCTATCGCACCCCTGGCCCAGAAGTTCCTCGAACGATTTGCCGGGCAGAAAAAACGACTCTTCCGCACCATTGACCTGGAGGCGATAAATATCCTGCAAAATCACTCCTGGCCGGGCAATATCCGCGAACTTGAAAATGCGATCGAACGGGCAGTTCTGTTGTATGACGAGCTGGAACTCAGAGCCGATCACCTTTCATTTCTTCTTTCAGGAGAAAAAAATATTCTAATCCCTCAGCGCGCCGTGCTTGAGCTCGGCTCGATAGCGCTTCCCGATAAAGAGCTCAGCCTGAAAGCGGTCGAAGCCGAAATAGTGCAGAAAGCTCTGGTTGAGTTCAAGGGTAACAAGACACGCACTGCCGCCTACCTCGGTATTTCCCGCGGAGCTCTCGAAAACCGGCTCAAGAGATTATTGATCTGATTTTCAGGATTCTTCCGACCCATATCTCCATTGTTTTAAAGCCCTTCAATATCCTGCCTTCCATATTGTTTGTACTGTCTTGATTTAAGCGATCGCTTAAAACAAAGCGCTCCGTTTTAAGCACCTGTTTTGTTTTAAGCACCTATCCGCAAAATGTCTATTGTTCGCTAACACATTGAATTTGAATAATTTATAAGTGCCAAAAGCCCTCCCGCAGTCTGGCCTCATATTTGTATTCCCCTCAATCAGAATAACTATCGATCCTAAGCGCCTGGGGTGGACTATTTCCCATGATGTCCGGAAAGAAGGCTAAGCTCGTTCTTTTCGTCCCTTGCGCATCGATTCCTTTCCGCCACTTTGAAGGAACCGGGAAATGAAAATTCTGCTAGTGGACGATGACCCTGAGCTCCTCAAATGTCTCAGCGAGTCGCTGGATTGCCACGGTTACACCACCAGCCAATTTGCCGATTCCGCCAAGGCTCTCGAAGCTTACAAATCTGAAAATTTCGATGTGGTTATCAGCGATTACCGAATGCCTGGAATGGACGGTCTCGAGCTGCTGAAGAAAATCAGGTCTTACGACCCTGAGGCCAGTCTGATCATGATCACAGGCACTGTGGATCTCTATAGTGCGATCGAGGCTGTCAACAGCGGCGCGCGCGGCTTCCATCTCAAGCCGCTCAAGATGGGGGAGCTGCTTGCCTCCCTGGACATGATCGAAAACCAGATCAATTGCTCCCGCAGGCATCAATGACCGGCCACAGCGTTCCGGAGGGTCTATGACATCAGCGGATCTTAGGCGCGCACCCAGGCAGGTATGGTGGGGGAGGCCGGAACCGATAAAGCGCTCCAGGACAGCACAGATGAATCCGGACCTGAGGGTTCGAGCGGTTTTTTTGTTCTGCGGGATGAAGGCAGGGCATTTAGTGAAAAATCACAAACCGGAACTTCTGAAACAGGAAATCCAAAGCTTTGTATTGCAATGCACTATAAAAAACCAATAAAAGGAGGATATTCTGATTTCATACCTGAGCTTAAGAAATTATGATACTTGCCTTTGAACCGCAATAAGGCGCCACTCTCAAGGGAGGGCCAGTCAATGAAAACCAAATTATTTATCCGGTTAATCGCGCTTGGATTTGTCCTTGTTTTCTCCAGGAGCCAGGCGGATGAGATCGACTACTGGAAAACTTATAACACCACTAACAGCGACTTGGCGAATAATAAAATCCTTTCACTGGCCGTGGACTCCTCGGCGAACCTTTGGGTTGGCACTGATGGAGGCGGAGTCTGCAAATTCGACGGTGTCAACTGGACAACCTATACCAATGCGCAGTACGGCGGTGCAAATAATGTTGTCCAGTCAGTAGCAGTTGCCCCCTGTGGTGATGTGTGGATCGCATTAGGTTCTAGTGGAAATAGTGCAAGCAAATACGACGTGGACACTAAATCATGGTCAGCATATACACCAAACGTTTCGAATGTCTATGCAATCGATTTTGACCTGAATGGAAACGTATTGTTTGCAGGGGGAACGAGCGCAACAATTGGAGCAATTTGGATGTACGAAGAAGCAACTGATACATGGACAAATAAAACTTCACAGGGCAAACAATACAAAGGCCTGGCTGTAAACTCCTCGGGCGACTTTTTCTCCATGTATTATCCCGGTTATGTATATAAATATTCTTTGAGTCTTCCAGACCCTCATTGGTTAACCGCATGGCAACAGATTTCTGGTCTGGCAGATCCTTTCGACGCGGGTTCCGAGATGGTAAAAAACGGAATGGCCATTGATGTCCAGGGCGACCTGTGGATCGCCACGTATTATACGTCAACAGATGGAGGATTGCTCAGATACGACGAAGGCGGAGATCCGGAATGGTCGATCTTTCATTACGATACACCTTCAGTCCCAGCCGGAGCTCTGCCGTCCGATGCTCTCAACTCGTTGGCCACTGACTATCTGGGCAACGTGTGGGTAGGCGCTTCTAATATAGGAGTTTCCAAATACAACGTGCTGACTGGCACATGGATGGCGTCCCCCTACTCCCCCGACAACCCCACGGGCGGCCTGGCAAGTAACTATATTTACGCCATTGCCGCAGACAAATTCGGCACCGTGTGGTTCGGCACAAGCAATGCAGGAGTGAGCAGGCGCAGCACGTTTTCGATCGCCCCGCGGGCCACTCAAACGGGAGCCGTGATAACCCAGGCCGTGCAGGGAGACTCTTTCTGGATCGACATCTATGTTTCCGATGTCGAGGATTATCTGGACCTTTACGGCACCAGCCTGATCCTCGAGTTCGAGGACGATACGGTTTCGATAGTGACAGATGTGGCGGATCACGTGAAACCAGGCACTTTGCTTGATCCCACCCCGGCCAACCTGGTGTTCTTTTACAATGACGACGATATCGCCACAGGCCAGCTTGCCCTGAGTGTCAGCCGCACCAGCGGCGCGGGCGTAAGCGGCAGCGGCACGGCGGCCCATGTCTGTTTTAAATCTGATGTGAGCACGATCTCAGGCTCGGTGGTCAAGTTCGCCCTGTCCAGCGTGGTCTCCACAAACTCAACCGGCAGTAACATGTTCCTGCCGATCAACGAGTTCACACTTACCATCGTGGGCCCGGATGTCTGGCCCGGGGATGCAGACAACGACGGCGATGTTGATATTGACGATGTTGACCCGATAACGGATTACTGGCACGTGACCGGCTATGTGCGCATCGGCGCCAGCCGCGCCTGGACCGCTCAGCCCTGCCAGACCTGGGATTCTCCGAACGAGAACGCCACCTGGGCGGACTGTGACGGCAACGGCGAAGTGAACCAGGCGGATATCCTGCCCATCGGCCTCAACTGGGGCCAAACCACTACGCTCCTCCTGGCTTCGGCCGGGAATCTGCCCGCAATTTCCTGCTCCGGCCTGGATGCTCTGCGGGCAGACCTCAGAGCCATTGATGAAAGCGCGGGTATTTACGAGCTGAGCTTAGAGATCGATCCCCGGTATCTGGATGTATTTCAGGGCCTTTCGTTTGCAGCCTCCGGCACGGGAGGAGCAGAGATAGTCAATGTAAAGAAGGGAGAGGCGTGGAGCGCCGAAGCTCTGTATTTCAACAATTCTGCCAACGGCAAATGTGGAGTGGCCATAACCGAGATGCCAAATGGCTCATCCCGCGCCGGTTCCGGAGCCTGTCTGGCGCGCATCATCTTCCGCGCCCCGGCTGCGGGGCTTGATTTGAGCTCCATGATTTCCCTGAGCGAAATAAAGGTGAGCCTGATAAACGGCGAGGTGGTCACAGTGGAGAACCCCGTTGATTACCTGCTTGCTCAGGCGCTGGCCCAGCCTTCCCTGCCCAGGACTTTTGCCTTGAAGCAGAATGTTCCCAATCCTTTCAACCCATCCACCACATTCAGCTACAGCGTGCCTGAAGGTGAATCAATAAATGTGAGCCTGAAGATTTATGACCTCCGGGGGCAGCTTGTGCGTATCCTGGAGGACCGGCAAAGGAATGCGGGCACATACTATGTGCAATGGGATGGAACGAATACAACAGGCAAAAAGGTTTCGAGCGGGGTTTACTTTTACAGGATGCAGGCCGGACATTTTGTGCAGACCCGCAAGCTGGTGCTGTTGAAATAACTGTCGGGATTTTCGATGATTTAACACTCGATCCCTGATAATTACTCTTCAGATTAATTAGGGGATTATTATGAAATTCAAAAGCGCAGTCCCGGCAATCCTGATCCTGATTTTAATCAGCGCCGCTGAAGGTTTCAGCCAGCCCCTGGTCAGCCCCGTGGCTGTTTTACCGGACGGGCGCACTGAGTTTATTGCCGGAGACATATTTACTGTTCGGATTGATGTGGGCACCAATGAAGCAGTGAGCAGCCTGTATGGGGTATCCTTTGTCCTCAATTACAACTCCTCGCTCCTTACAGCCACCCAAGCCATTGCAGGCGATTTCCTTGGCGCAGACCCGGTTTTTTTCCAGACTCTGGAATCAGGAGAAGTGGCCATCGGAACGAGCGCCAAAACAGGGAGCGGAAGTGACGGGTCAGGCACAGTAGCAGAGGTCACCTTTCAAATATCTGCGGGTGCGACCTCCGGCGCCACAGCCAATTTCCAGATTACCGATGTCGTGGCAGTCGATCCGTCAGGTGCCGATATGACCCTGAGCGGGGGCACAGAGGACATCACTATCTATACCGGTTCTGAGATTACGCCGTCGACCACTGATGTTTCAATTGGTAATGTGAATGTGGGCTCCAGCGGCAGCGGGACTTTTACAATCACCAATAATGGGGACATTGACCTGGTAGTAAGCAGTGTTACCAGCAGTAACCCGACAGTATTTACCACGGACTATGCTGACGGCGGCACCATAGTGCCCGCGGGGAACCAGGTTGTCACCGTAACTTTTACTCCAACAGCCCCAGGTGCCCAGAGCTCGACTATCTCGGTTACCAGTAACGACGACGATGAAAGCACAATCTATGTCACAGTCACTGGAACAGGCATCGGACCCGAGATCACCCTCTCCACCACCACCGTTAACATCGGTAACGTAAGTCTCGGAACCAGCGGTACCGGCACTTTCACCATCACCAACGATGGAAATGAGGATCTGATTGTCAACAGCGTCACCAGCAGCAACCCGCCGGTATTTACCACGGACTATTCTGACGGCGGCACCATAGCGCCCGCCGCGAATCAGCTTGTTACCGTAACTTTCAGCCCCACATCGATAGGTGCCCAGAGCGCAACAATCACGGTTACCAGCAACGACGGTGATGAGGCTACGATAACGGTTACTGCCACTGGTACGGGCACAGCGCCGGAGATCACACTCTCCACAACATCTGTTGACATTGGTAACGTAAGTCTCGGAACCAGCGGTAACGGCACTTTCAGCATTAGAAACGATGGGAACGAAAACCTGGTTGTCAGCAGTATTACGAGCGACAACGGGGTATTTGCTGTAAGCCCGTCTTCAGCCACCCTAGCACCCGGCGCCAATCAGCCTGTTACCATAACTTTCAGTCCCACTACAGCCGGAGCCCAGAGCGCAGCGATCACTGTTACCAGCAACGACGCCGATGAGGCCACGGTCACGGTCACTATCAATGGTACAGGCCTGTCTCCTGATATCACACTCTCGACTACTATCGTGGCAATCGGTAACGTGGCTCTTGGCTCAAACGGCAGCGGCAGCTTTACAATCACAAACGACGGGGGCGCTGATCTAACTATAACGAGCATTGCCAGTGACAATACACTTTTTACCGTGAGCCCAAGTTCAGTGACTATTGCCCCGGGCGGCAATCAGCTTGTTACCGTAACTTTCAGCCCTGATGCAGCCGGAGCCCGGAGTGCAACTGTGACTATCAGTACTGACCAGGGAAATCTCACTGTTACAGCCACCGGGACCGGCATTGCTCCTGATATCACCCTGTCCGATGCCAGCGTTTCAATCGGTAATGTGAATGCGGGCTCAACAGGCAGCGGGAGTTTTACAATCACTAACAACGGGGACGCGGATCTTGTTGTCACGAGTATTACCAGTGACAATGCACTTTTTACCATAAGCCCAAGTTCAGCAACTATCGCCCCAGGCGGCAATCAGATTGTTACAATTAGTTTCAGCCCCACTGCCTCTGGAACCCGGAACTCAATTATAACTATATTGAGTAACGACACTGACGAGGGCACGCTCACTCTCACCGCCAGCGGGAACGGGTCTGCTCCAGAGATAGGACTGTCGACCAACAGCCTTTCACTCGGTGGGATAACAGTGGGCGAAAGCGGGAGCGCTGACTTTACAATCCACAATAGTGGAATCGGGGATTTGGTTATCTCGAGCATCTCGAGTGACAACGGCTCATTTACCGTTGACCCAAGTTCTGCTACCATTGCTTCAGGCGGCAGTAATGCGGTTACCATTACTTTCAGCCCGACCACTATCGGAGCCCAGAGCGCAACAATCACTGTCAATAGCAATGACACAGACGAGGGCACACTCACGGTCACTGTGGGCGGCAGCGGCATAGGCACTACCGCCGGTCCCGAGATAACCCTTTCTGCCGCCAGCGTTTCAATCGGCAATGTGGAGTTGGGCTCCAGCGGCAGCGGAAGTCTCACTATTGAAAACATCGGGAACGAGAACCTGGTGGTCTCGAGCATCACATCCGACAATGATCTGTTCAGCGTGAGCCCCTCCGCTGTTACCGTGGCTCCAGAAGGCAGCCAGACTGTTACAGTGACATTCAATCCCACTGCCGCTGGAGCCCAGAGTGCCACAATTACGATAACGAGCAATGACCCGGATGAAGGCACTCTCTCTGTGGCAGTCAGCGGCACGGCAGCCCTGGCTCCTGAGATTGATATCTCAGCCGGTGCGCTTGATTTCGGCAATGTACTCCCCCGCACGAGTGCGAGCTCCTCTTTGACAATTGCCAATAAAGGTACCGCGGTACTGGTTGTCTCGAGTATCACCAGCAGCAACGGCGAATTTACGGTAGACCCGAAATCAGCCAACATCCAGCCTGGAGAGAGCCTGACTGTGACGGTAACTTTCAGCCCCACCACAGCGGGCTCTAAAACAGCCACAATCACTGTGGTCTCCAACGACTCGGACGAAAGCACGCTGACTATTAATTTTACCGGCAACGTAGCCACTGAACCAGAGATCGCCCTTTCAGCTACTTCGCTCTCTATCGGGTCGGTAAATATTGGCGGGAGCGGCAGTGCCAGTTTCAATATCAAAAACGAGGGGGCCCGGAACCTTTCTATATCCAGCATCACCAGCAATAACAGCCTTTTCAATGTCAATCCGAGCACAGCCATTATAGCAGAGGGGGGCAGCATCCCGGTTACTGTCACTTTCACTCCTGCCAATGCCGGCAACCAGAGCTCCACGATTACAATATCGAGTAATGATTCAGACGAGGGGACGCTGACTGTCTCTGTCAGCGCAACCGGGGTATCCCCTATCTCCCCCCCTGTCCCACCCACCCCGCCTGCCCCGCCGTCTGTTAACATGCCGCCTGTATTCGTCTCGCCGCCCTCGGTATTGACAGTCGACCCGGGTGTTACCGCAACCCAGGTTCTATCAGCCACTGACCCTGAAGGGCAAGCTGTCAGCCTGAGTATCACGGAACTCCCGGCAAACGCCTCATTCAATCCGGCAAGCGGCGGCTTCTCGATCACCGCGGATGTCAGCCAGTCCGGGGAAAGCTACCAGATTGTATGCGAGGCAGCTGATCCGGAAGGTTTAAAAACAATCCACACTTTTACTGTGCAAGTGAACGTGGTCAACCTCCCTCCGGTATTCGAAAATTTCCAGGAGCTTGTTACAGTGGAGCCTGGCGGCACCGCAGGGCTTACTATCAAGGCCACTGACCCGGAAGGAGAAGCAGTAACCCTGACTTTCTCAGACCTTCCTGCCAATGCCTCGTTCGACCCGGCAAGCGGCAGTTTCTCGATCACCGCGAACATGGAACAGGCCGGACAAAGCTACCAGGTCGTTTTCAAGACCGTTGACCCGGAAGGCCTTACGGCTACAGCAACATTGACCGTGAGTGTGCTCATATTGAACCGCCCGCCTGTGTTTGAACCCTTGAAAGACCTGGCAGTGGAAGGGGGAGTGCCTTTACAACTCACGGTCTCAGCAATGGACCCGGACGGCGATCCGGTGACAATTACTGCCCAAGGCGTGCCGATAAGTGAGCTCGGTGCCGCTTTTGACCCGGAAACCGGTATTCTCAGCTGGACTCCTCCCGCCAACGTGGCGAAAAACTATCGCCTGGTTTTTATCGCCACTGACACCAGGGGAGGAAAAACCGAGCTGGCAGTCACTATCAGTGCCGGAGCGGTCAACCGCCCGCCGGTTATCCAGCCGATAAGCGACAAAGAGGTTGCTGCGGAAAATAAGCTCGAGTTCACTTTTACGGCAACCGACCCTGACGGGGACAAGCTGACGCTCAGCGCGTGCAACCGTCCCTCAGGGGCCGTGGTCACTTTTGAGCAGCCTGAAATAACCCTGGCAGCGAGCACTTATGGACCGGCTACAGGCACATTCACCTGGACTCCCACCCCGGAGCAGGTCGGAACCTACAATGTTAGCTTCACGGTCCGGGACAAAAGCCTGACTGCATTAGAGGAGATTGTAATCCGGGTTCTGGGTGTCAACCGTGTGCCGGTTTTGGGACCATTGAGCGACCGCAGTGTTTCTGAGGGGCAGCTACTGACATTCCAGGTTACGGCGACCGATCCAGACAAGGACATAGTCACTCTGGCAGTACAAAATCTGCCCTCAGGGGCTGGTTTCGATCCGTCGACAGGCATGTTCAGCTTTAAACCCGGCTTTGACCAGGCAGGCGATTACACGGTTACTTTTACAGCCGCAGACCCCGGTGGCTTGACCGACAGCCGGAGTGTGAAAATCACGGTGGGCGATCTCAACAATCCACCCAGGCTTGGAGAGCTGACAAATCAAACCGTTCGAGTCGGTGAAACACTTACAATCGGTGTAACCGCTGATGACCCGGACGGGGACCCCCTGACCTATGAAGTCCAGATGCCATCAGGTGCTAGTTATCATGAGTTGGTCCGCATTTTACAGTGGACACCGCAGGAGTCGGATGTGGGCACCCACCAGGTGAGCGTTACTGTAACAGACGGTAAAGGAGGGAAGGATTCCCGGACTATCTTAATCACAGTCACACTGGAAGGGATAACTGTGAACCAGCCTCCGGTGATCGAACCGATAGGGGATCAGTCCATAGAGACAGGAAAAACTCTCTCGTTCGAGGTGAAAGCAAGCGACCCGGATGGGACCCCTGTTGTGCTCAGCGCAAATGGCAGCCTGCCCGAGGGCGCCCTGTTCGACCCTCTTACAGGCAAGTTCAGTTTCACTCCTCAGCCGGAGCAGGAAGGAGAGCATACTGTAACATTCACTGCCTCAGACAGCCGGTTGAGCACCCAGGAAACCATTATAATCGAGGTGTCCCGTCTGGAAAACCTGCCGCCCGTCATTTCAGGAGTTCAGGACAGGGCTGTCCCTGCAGGTCAAAGCTTGAGTTTTGTAGTGAGCGTAAACGACCCGGAGGGGGACGAGACGACTCTTTCGGCGACCGGCCTGCCGAGAGGGGCGGATTTCAACTCTGCCAGCGGAACGTTCAGTTTCACTCCCGGCTTTCACCAGGCGGGCTCCTATGAGCTGGAATTCACCGCCATAGACCATCTGGGCGCCTCGAGCCAATCCTCCATGAAACTCAAGGTAACAGCCGTGAACCGGCCCCCGGCGTTTGATCCCATTCCCAAGCTGAAAACCACTGTAGATGAATCGGTCGAGTTTGTAGTAAACGCCACGGACCCTGACGGCGATGCTCTGACCTACACTGCGCCAAACGCCGCGGATCTCGGAGCCTCATTCGATCCGGCCACCCGGATGCTCAGCTGGACCCCTACTGCCTTCGGCAACTACCAGATAATCTTTACCGTGAAAGACAGCCGCGGGGGCAAAGCTACTACCCTGGCCCAGGTCACAGTAACCGATCCGCTAGTCAAGGTCAATCAGCCTCCCGAGTTCGAGACCCTTCAGAACTATGTGATCGACCCGGGCTCAAGCCTCTCTTTCACCGTGAAAGCCACTGACCCCGATGGAGACCCCTTGACTTACGATATCCTCAATAATCCTCTGAACAGTGGTTTCGACCCCCATACACTTACTTTCACCTTTAACCCCACGCCAGATCAAGCGGGTGTACATAAGCCGGCATTTACGGTGACTGACGGCAAGATGAGCGATGAGGTCACTGTAGAGATAAAGGTCAACAGAGCGAACAGGCCCCCGGTTATCGAGGAGATACCGGATAGAACAGTCCCGGAACGGAAGGAACTGATATTTTTTGTCACTGCCAGAGATCCGGATGGCGATCCGCTGGTTTTATCTGCAGTTGGTCTGCCGGAAGGGGCTGGATTCAATAAGCGCAACGGTCATTTCAGATTTAGACCCGGAACCGGCCAGGCGGGAAGCTACGATGTCAAGTTCGTCTGTACCGATCCTTACGGCCTGGAGGACAGCAAAGTAGTGAATATAACAGTAACACCAAAAAACCAGCCTCCAGTGCTCGGTTTCATAGATAACCAGGAAATTATGGTCGGAGAAACCCTCGAACTGGGTATTACAGTTGCAGACCCGAATGACCCTCTAACGGCATTGACTTTCTCGATCCTAGGTCTCCCGGACGGCGCTGTATTTTCCGCCTCGGACAGAGTATTTCGCTGGACCCCCGGGCCGGATCAAACCGGCAACCATAGAGTCACTTTCATAGTGGCCGATCCTGCAGGAAAAATAGACAAGCGGAGGATCAAAATCACGGTCAAGGATCCAATTCGGCCTGTTAACCATCCTCCAGTTCTCGAACCAATAGGCAATAAGCTGATCCAAGAAACCCAAAACCTGTCTTTCACAGTAAGAGCAGCCGATCCTGATGCAGGTGATATGATCTCGCTAAGTGTGCGTGGCCTGCCCCAAGGAGCTGCCTTCACATCACAGGACGCTCTGAATGAGGTTAGCGGTTCGTTCAATTTCACTCCTGATTTGCA
The DNA here is from genome assembly GCA_035528795.1 of archaeon. Classification (GTDB taxonomy): domain Bacteria; phylum Gemmatimonadota; class Glassbacteria; order GWA2-58-10; family GWA2-58-10; genus DATKXY01. The sequence goes on from DATKXY010000179.1 coordinate 22,752, forward strand.
ACAGAGTGGACAATACGAACTGACTTTTACAGCTACAGATGGAGATTTTGTCGATGAGGAAACAGTTGTCCTGACAGTGAGCGAGCTTAATGTTTTGCCCACCTTTTATATAAATGCCAAACTCTGGGGAAGCAGAGGGCCATTTCTGCAAGCATCAGGCAACTATGTGGTCAATGCAGGCTCTGTTCTGAATATCAGCCTGATTGGCTCAGATGCCGGTGGCGAGGATGTGGTGCTCTCGGTTCAGAATCCTCCCTCGAACTCATCGTTTATGCCATCAACGGGAATGTTCTCTTTCACCCCGGGCCAGGCGCAGGCTGGTCAGACCTATGAAGTGGCCTTCAGGGCTACTGATGCCTCTGAAAATTACACAGAGACTACAGTAATCATAGAGGTAAAAGATCTTAATCAGCCTCCGGTTTTTCGACACACCCCCAACCAGAGTTCGAACGAGGAGGAGCTCGTTGAGTTCACTGTCCAGGCCGATGATCCAAACAGCGACGAGCTGACTTATTCAGTGAAAGGCCTGCCGGAAGGTGCTTTTGTGAACGCTTCAGGCCGGCTGTTCCGCTGGATCCCTGCATCCGGCCAGAGCGGCAACTACCAGATCACTTTTACAGCAACCGACCCCGGGGGCTTGAGCGACCAGATAACAGTCAATATCACTGTGGGTACTGTAAACATGCCTCCTTTGCTCGAAGTTCCCAACTTTGTGGAGGCATCCGAAGGAGAGACTTTCTCATTCACGGTTAGAGCGAACGACCCGGAAGGCGATCAAATCGAAATATCAATGCCAGTGGGGCCTGAAGGAGCAAGCTTTACGGACAGAGGTGATGGTACGGGTGTGTTTGAATGGATACCAGGGTATGGTGATGCAGGAAATTACAAGGCGCGTTTCACGGCCTCGGACAGTATTAACCAGGCTGGCGCGAATGCCGGGATACTGGTGAAAGATGTCAGGCTGCTTCCGGAAATCTCTTTTCAAGGAAGTTCTTCCGGTGTCATGCTTGCTGCCCAGGAAACAAAATTCAAGCACTCCGGTGAGGGCATCCGACTGGCTGCGGATGTTGATGAGATTCTGACATTTACAGTGGAAGAAGGAAATGAACTCTCAATTGAGATAAATATCCAGGATATTGACGAAGACTTGAATGCTGTTGCTGTAAGAAACCTGCCCCAGGGAGCGGTATTCGATTGGGAAGACTCTCGTATTATTTTCCGTCCTGACTACGACCAGCAAGGGGATTACCTGGTACTGGTCCAGGTGGCTGACGGGTTATTTACAATAGATCAATATTTAGCGCTCAGGGTTATTGATGTCAACCGCCCACCTGTCCTGCGGCCAATCGGCGAGCGCTATGTAGATGAGGGCAAGATTATTTCTTTCGAGGTGGATGCTTATGACCCGGACGATGACTCTCTAAGCTTCTCTTTCAGCAGCCGGCCTCAAGAAGCCAGTTTGGTCAACAATCTGTTCACTCTTGATACTAAGCTGCTTTCCACCGAGTTGCAGATCGAGGCGTTTCGGTTTGCATCCAAGGTCTTCGATGGAAAAGGCGGCCAGGATTCTTTGGCTCACCATCTAGCCGTTATCAGATCGGATACAATCTCATTCATTGATGAGGGATCAGCGCTCGCCGGGTCTATTGAAGGCAGCCAGAGTATTAAAGTCGACATCCGTAACGGAATCGGAATGGATATGACCATTAATAATTCCAGCACCAGCGATCTCGAAACTTCCGGTACGGTGCTAGTAAGTGAGATTTCCGGTCCTCTATCCAAAGAGGTGGTTAAAAAATTAATGTGCAATCAAGAGATTACCCTATTAGCCGGTGAAAGCTCGGAGAATAAGCCTAAACAGAAGGACACTGAGCAAATGGCCGCCATAAGATCGGATGAAGGAGAGACTGCTTTTTACAGTATTCGCCGGGGCTGGAAGCTCGACCTGTCGGAATTCACTCTGAGCGGCGATCTTGAAACGGACAGCCTTGCCCTGAGCGATAGTGTTAACGTGAATCTCTCAGTAACCTTTCAGGATTCCGACCTGGCAGTCTCTACTCCGGGAATTACCCAGTCGGAATTCCAGGCCAGTCTTATGCCTGCAGCCTGGGACAGTGTGCTCGATAAGTTCGTCCTGCTTACAGGAAGTGTTGACACCCTTGCCAACACAGCTTCTTTTACCCTTCCCTTACTGAGTTTCTCCAGGCTTGACACGCTTATCGGCAATACAACGGCCACTGGAGACACAACCTCATTGTCCCTGGCTGCTGTGAGTGCGAATTTAGATCAGACGGCGCTGGTAACGGATATTAAGCCATACTACAAGATGTTTACCCTGGGCATGGTGCTCGACCGAACTCCCCCGACAATAATCCTGGAGACAAAAAGCTTGACCACAAGTGATCCGGGACCTTACAAAATCGTGGCGCATGTCCAAGACGATTTAATCGGGGTGAGGGATGTGTATCTGCATTATGAGATTCGCGGGAAAACCGAGAGCGTGCCAATGGTGCTGAAAGACGGCAAATACGAGGGATTAATACCCTCACAGGAAATAGGAACAATGGTCAAATATTATGTGGAAGCTACGGACAACCACAGGAATACCTCCCGTGAACCGGAGTTCCAGAACTGTATTCTGAGCATCTGCGAAAGATCATCTGTGGATCTGGACAATAACGGCTCGGTAAACATTCTTGACCTGCTGGCATTTCTCAAAGGCTGGCAGAATAATGAAATGACATGTGATATCAACAGTGACGGACAGGTAGACATCTGGGATATGCTGACTCTTCTTATAGTCCTTCGTGGAGAAAATCAAGCCCTGCTCTCAAGCAGCGACAGTGCGGAATCTTTTTCCGATCTACTTAGGCCGGATATCCAGTGTTCAGAGGAACAGCCCCGGTACTCCGATGTCTTCGGAATCTCTCTAAGGAGCCGTCACGAGATCTCTGCAGCAGAGTTAGTCTTCTCAATTTCCCAAGAGCTGGAAATCGGTCACCTGGACCTTAAGCTAGAGGGTCCCAACGTGAAGATGATTTATAAGCTCCAAGGGAGCAGGCTCAGTCTCCTGGTTTTCGATCTGACCGGTAAACCTCTGCCTCTGGGGATAACCCTGGCTGAAGCCGGTTACCGCACTAAAGGGAACAAACCGCTCTCAGAAGCGATGATCTATGTGGAAAAGAGTTCGTTCGGAAATCTCAGCTGGGAGAAAGTAGATGGCCTGGCGATACTCGAAGGAGTTGTGTCTTTACCGAGGAGCTTTTCTTTGTCCCAGAACTGTCCCAACCCGTTCAACCCCTCGACCACGATCAGCTATGATATCCCTGACGGTGCTCCGGCCCAGGTGAATCTGCGCATCTACAACCTGCGCGGACAACTGGTTAAAACCCTGGCAGATGAGGTCAAGGAGCCCGGCAGCTATACCGTGCAGTGGGACGGCAGGGACCGGCACGGCCGCCCATCAGCCTCGGGCATTTACTTCTATCGCATACAGGCCGGGGAATTCTTGAAAACTCGTAAGATGGTTATTCTGAAATAGGGCTCATACAGGGAAATATTCGACAGGTAAAGGCGAATAATTCATGCAATAAGTTCGAATAACATACACTGCGAGGAACCATACCAGAGAAGGCCATAACTCCCGGATATAAAAAGTTACGGCCTTCTTTTTACGGGACATGGCCACACTGTCTCAAAACTTTTTAGATGAAGCTCCGGATAGGATTATTCCACTTTTCAGCAAGATATCAGCGTGAGGCTGAGAGCAATTAAATTGCTTCAAGGATATGCAGATCAAAAAAATTGTTCATTGTCCGTGAATTCATCGATATCGAGTCGGCCAAACAGATTGGAAGAACTAGTTTCACAGCTCTGCTTGATTTTTTCAAAAAACAGGAGAGAGTCAAAAAAAATGAACCTTGCCGAATCCTGCTGGTCGAAAAAACAGATCGCTTGTACCGAAACATCCGCGACTGGGTCACCATGGATGAATTCGACTTGGAGATTCATTTCGTCAAAGAGGGAGTGGTGCTATCCCGTGATTCCCACTCCTCAGAGAAATTCATGCACGGGATCAAAGTACTGATGGCAAAAAACTATGTCGACAATCTGAGCGAGGAAGTTAAAAAGGGCCTGAACCAAAAAGCCTCGGAGGGCCACTGGCCCTCTGTTGCCCCTGTCGGCTATCTCAATGACCGACAGAGTCATCTCATTAAAATCGATCCAGACCGCGCTCCCCTGATCCGCCAAATATTCGAGAAATACGCCAGCAGTGAATTCTCCCTTCAAGCTATTTGTAACTGGGCCGAAGCTGAAAGCCTCCGCCACCCAGATCCGGCAAACCGATCAACAAGGCCGGAATCCATCGAATACTGAGAAACCCCATCTGCTTTGGCGAGTTCAGGTGGAAGGG